>CAZLNE010000008.1:0-31053 GCA_964560975.1 uncultured Treponema sp.
GCCGCTTTGATTTTCTACAAAGTACTCAGGCTGTTCCATTTTTCCAAGATCATGGTAGTAGGCGCCGACACGAGCAAGCAAGGGATTAGCGCCTATTTCATTACATGCACTTTCTGCAAGGGTTGCAACCATCATGGAGTGATTGTAGGTTCCAGGAGCTGTAATGAGCATCTTTTTCATCATTGGATTATTCAAATCTGATAAATCCATGAGTCTAAATACAGACGCGGTATTCAAAATTGATTCTAAGGGAGTTAATAAGCCCAGTGCCAAGATGCCGGAAATAAAGCCGTTAAACACGTTGCCTAAAATGAGAGACAGTGAGAAATGGGCAGATTCATTAAAAATAATTTTAAAAGTAAAAAGAAAAACAGCATGGAGAACGCCGAGAATCATCGATGCAAATATCATGTCAATACGTTTTTCTGTCTTGCGCACAATTCTTGCGGCTGCTATAGAGGTACAAAGAATAAAAAAGGCAGGAATTGGATCAAAAGAAGTGATGTATAATATAGTAAAAGACACCAACAAAGAGAAATATACAGCACTAATCTGCCCAAAAAGGACAGTAATCAACATAACAGCAAGGGTTGTAGGAATAATTATAGGAAGGGCAAATGAGTACGAAAAGAAGGGAATCTTAAAGCTGAATGATGTGATTGCAAAAACTATAATAAAAAGTACCGATAAAAAGATAAGCTCTCTTGTTTCCGGCTTTCTATGAAGAATTTTTCTTGAAAACAAAAAAGCTGCTAATGCCCCTAAAAGAACATAAAAGAGTATAGAGTTGGCAAATGAACGATAATCTATGTAAGACGGGGTTTTTGCCATCTTTTCTAATTTTTCAAATGCTTCTTCAGTAATAGGGAATCCTTTTTTAATAACTTTTTCATCTTTTGCTATCTGCACAGGACTCTCAACCGTAGGCGCTATTGCTTTTTCTGCGGTTATTGTTCGGTCTGATATCTGCCCAATTTCAAATTCATCAAGTGCAAAACTAACCACGGTCTCTTTGCTTGCAGAATCCATAAAAGATATGACCACAATACTAAAAAAAACTCCGAGAAAAATAAGAATGACAAAGGTGTTTTGTTTAACATACGTTTTGAACGCAGTTAAAAACATTGATAATGCGTGTTTGTTATCAGAAGAAACTGAATGAATACTTTGTTTCGGCTTCATTGTCTGTAAATTGTACCTGTTATGTTACTATTCCGTCAAGGGTTCAACTGGAAAGTACCATATTCATCAACTATCTGTGTTTTAAGACTCTTCATAGGATTCCATACAACAGATATTGAAAAATACGGGCTGTAATCATAGTAGTAAGGTTTTTTATCAGTTTTTAAACGCGGAGAAAACGAGAATTCCGACCTTAGTGTCCAATCATGGAGATTGTGTTCTGCCTTGATTGATAAGGTCTTAAGTTTAAAACCTGAGGTAAGCCTATCTGCCTCATTGGTAACATTAAAAGATTTTAATAAATCTTTAACTATATTTTCTTCACCCGGTATGTCTACACCATACCCGAAAGTGTTTTGGAAATACCTGAACATTACGTCATTGGTTGATTCTGATATAAAAGATAACGTTAACAGGTCGGAAATTTTAAAAGTAAGCGACGGTGTAAAGGAAAAAATTGAATTAGTAGTACGTATTAAATCCATTTTAAACTGTGTGTTCAAGAGCGGAGTTATGGAAACACGGTTTTTCCAAAAAGTGTAGGATTTTTGCGGCAAAACATAGGAGGCAGAAAAATCGCTCGGCAGAAATTTTTTGTCCGCTTTTGCTACCCATCCTTTTACCTCATCAAGCTCGTAGGGAATAGTATAAAGCATATTATACGTAAAGTGTAAGCCGAACAAGGCTAATGATGCCTGAAAAGAGGTTGACTGCTTTTCTTCTATGTCATACTTATAACTCTGATTCAAGGTAACTTTTTTATCAAATAAACTAATACTGCTAGTTTGAGTTAAAGGTATAAATACAAATTTTTCAATTTTAAGATTTGTCTGACTTTGAGCTTTTTCTTCTTTTTTGTATCCGCCGTCTACGCCGAGTGTTACATATGGGAAAACAAGGGTCAGCCTTCCTGTATAAGAATCTAATAAGGGCGGAAGATTTATTTTTATAGTAAGCGTTTGAGAAAAAAGACCTTCCTTTGCTGCAAATACAATTCCAGCATTATGGTCTGTAATACTAAGCTTATCCCACTTTGGCGTATTATATATCCACTCAGGATTACTATAAGAGCCGTTAAACTCTGTTCGAATAAGCTTTATGCTGGACACCCAGTTTATAGTAGAAGCTGAAAAAATATCGTTTGCAGTCAGCGGTTTGAAAATTACCTCATTTCTATTCTGGAGATCTAATTTTTTCTCTGCATAATCATTAATAATAATCTTATTTCTATCTTCTTCTGAATAAGAATTTTCAGAAATGTATGGATGTTTCTGCATCTGGGGCAAAAAGGTTAGTGAATTTTTCAGGATGAGAAGATCATTAAATACAGATAAGGAACTGACAAGTCCTAGAGGGGACTTAATATGATAATAAGTTGACTGAAATCTATCTTGATCAAAGTCAAAGGTTTCCGGCGTAGTTATACTTGAAACATCTGTTGTAATGAGCGAATTAAATACAGGGGTAACATCATAGGAAAGAGAATAGGTAAAATTCTTAGGAGCAACTGCAGCCGGAGCTGCAACAGTTATTGAAGGGAACATAGATTCTGGTAAACTGCCGTTACTTTCTTTATTTTCGGTAACGCTTATAGACTCAGGTGCTGTTAAGTCTGAAGGTATAAATAATTCAAGCTCTTCTTTTTTTGGAGTGGTCTTTGTATCTTCTGTTTTACCTGCTGCAGAGTTTTTTGTACTCGAAAAATTAATTAAACCGCCTGATACCTTTACCGATAAATCTCCGGGTTTAATTGACGTTGGATAGAAAAAAAGCCTATTTGGACTATATAATTTCTCATAATCAGTGAGTCCTGTCTGCATCTTTGTTGTAAAAAGTACAGACGATTCAAAATTAGGAATAGAAATCGTTGTAATATACGGTTTTAGTGATGGAAATGAAGGTGTAAAAGAACCTTTAACATTCCATGAAAAACCAGATAGTGCAGCTCTCGATACTGTACTGGGACCTGTCTGTGCAGTTGATAAAATGGGATTATCCATAAAGAAGTTTATCCAATCCATAAATTCTGCACGCTGTCCAAAATCACTTTGCATATAGGGATCAGAATAGAATGGAAGTGCTATGCTCATTTTTAGATTTTTAAATCCAAGTCCTATACTGATATTTTCTGCATATCTAAAAGGGAGTTCATTGCCCATGAAAAAAGAAGTATCCCAGGAAGATTCCCCTGTTACCGGGTGATACGGTAAATTTCCTGTATTCTCATATATTCGTCTGCTGAAACCTAGACCAGCACTAAACTGAAAATCTGTAATAATATCGTTAGGTTTAAGTTTTCCTTCAATACCTGTAAAAGCACCAAGCGTAGTGTAATAATCCGCCATAAATTTTATATAATCGGATGATACATTTTTTGCATCTTTTTCTAAATTATGTAAGAACAAACCCCGGCGTTCCTGTTCTTTTAAAGTTGAAGGTTTTACAAAACTAAAAAGTTCCTCTACCTCTGAAGTACTTTGTGTATTTTCTTTTTTTACTTCCAGCGGTTTTCTACCGATTAAATAAGTAGTAGTTTGTAAAAAGTAACCCTCACGATCACGATATCCAAAAACAGGATTAAAAAGGAGTTCGTCCTTTGGATAGTAAAAAAACGGCAAATAGACCAAGGGTACATGTCCAACGTATAAAAAAGCATTAAAAAAAGCAAATTCATTACCGGGTAAAAGCCAAATTCTAGTTGCACTTATTTTCCAATGGGGATCATCTTCTGAACAAAAGGTTAAGGTACCATTTTTAAAAGCAATAGTACTTGCATTATTTTTTGTAAATACATCAGAAAAAATAACTAATTTAGACCCATCGGGAAGATTTATTGCACTATTGTTTATTTGTACTACACGGCCGTCATCAAAAACACCCTCCAGAGTATCAATATTAAAAAGAAGCGAGGACGATGTCATAGTTTCAGATATTGCATTGCCTGAGTACTGATCAAGTATTACATTGCCTTCTGCATACAGCATCTTGCGTTCACGGTTATACTGTATAAGATCTGCTTTTATGCTTGTTTTAGTATCTCCCGAAACAACTGATAACACTACCCCGCCTTTTAAAACGATGAGTTCTGTGTTTGTATTCGTGTCTTTTTTGTATTCGGTCTTTTGAGCACTTTCTATGGTTACCGTACTGGTTTTAGATGAAGTTGGATCGTTTACTGCAGGATTTGCCTGTGTATGAGCAAAGTTCAACAGTAAGCAATATAAAGCAAAGAAAAACAGCTTTCTCATTTAACTCATCCGGTCTAACATTTCTTTAATAAATTTTCCCGTATAACTTTTGGAACACTGTGCAACTTCTTCAGGAGTTCCCTGCGTAATAATCTCGCCGCCCCTAAAGCCGCCTTCCGGGCCAAGGTCGATAACATAATCCGACTGCAAAATAACATCGAGATTATGTTCAATCATAACAACGCTGTTGCCCTGTTCCACAAGACGCTGAATTACTTCCATTAGCTGTTTAACATCTGCGAAATGAAGACCAGTGGTAGGTTCATCGAGAATGTACAAGGTTTTACCGGTTGATCGCCGTGCAAGTTCATTTGCAAGTTTTACCCGCTGAGCCTCACCCCCTGAAAGGGTAAGTGCAGACTGACCAAGTTTTATATAACCTAGACCTACAGACAGAAGAGTTTCCATTTTTCTTGCGATATGCGGAATGTGAATAAAAAAGTCTGCTGCCTCTTCGATGGTCATATCGAGAACATCGTGAATATTCTTTCCTTTATACCTGACATCAAGAGTCTCCTGGTTAAAACGCTTACCATGACAAACCTCGCAGGTAATATAGACATCGGAGAGAAAGTTCATCTCTATAGTAATAGTTCCGGCACCCTGACAATTTTCGCATCGTCCGCCCTTAACATTGAAGCTGAACCGGCCGGGCTTGTATCCGCGGGCCTTAGCTTCCGGTAAAGTTGAAAAAAGATCCCTTATTCCGTTAAACACACCAACATATGTTGCAGGATTAGATCTAGGTGTACGACCTATGGCGCTTTGATCTATATTAATAACCTTATCAATATGTTCTAAACCTTCAATACTTGTGTAAGCACCAACAGGATGAGAAGACCTCATTATTTTATTCGATGCTGCAGGATAAAAAACATCGCTTACAAGGGTTGACTTACCAGAGCCGGAAACTCCAGTTATACAGGTAAATTTTCCCAAAGGAATGGACACCGAAATATTTTTTAAGTTATGTTCAGTTATTCCCCTAATTTCTATGAACTGCCCGTTACCTTCTCTTCTTTGTTTAGGTACTTCCATTTTCAGAGTTCCTGCCAAGTATTGGCCGGTGAGACTCTTTTTGGCGAGCATGACCTGTTGAGGGGTTCCGCTTGCGACAATTTCACCACCGTGAACACCAGCGCCGGGACCAAGATCTACAATCCAGTCTGCAGTTCTCAAAGTTTGCTCATCATGTTCTACAACAATAAGCGTATTTCCAATATCGCGCAAATACGTCAAGGTATCAATTAAACGCTGATTATCGCGCTGATGAAGTCCTATAGAAGGTTCATCGAGAATATAAAGAACACCAACAAGGCTTGAACCTATTTGTGTTGCGAGCCGTATTCGTTGAGCCTCTCCGCCCGAAAGGGTTGCAGCTTGCCGCTCCAAAGTTAAGTAGTCTAAGCCGACGTTTTGTAAAAACGACAAGCGGTTTTTAATTTCTTTCTCGATCTGAACAGCAATTTGTTTTTCTGTTTCTGATAATTTAACCTGATTAAAAAACTTAATAGAATCACTTACAGATAGGCAAGAAATTTCATGAATATTTTTACCATGTATGGTTACTGCGAGAGCCTCAGGTTTTAACCTCATTCCCTTACAGGATTCACATGGTCTATGAGCCATAAAGTGCTCGAGATTTTCTTTTTGACCTTCTGAAAAAGTCTCGTTATAACGGCGTTTCAAATCGCTGTAAATACCGTTCCAAGGCTGATTATAAGAAAAATGACCTGAGCCGTCCGGTTTTACGTACTTAAACTGAATATTATCCTTAGTACCGTTCATGATGGCATCGAGATGAGCCTTTTTTAGCTTATTGACAGGGGTGTCGAGTGAAAACCCCACGAAATTGGCAAGACTTTCAAAACGTGAATGATTCCAATTTGAATCCGGGTTATACGGTAAAAACGCCCCCTCATTAAACGATAGCGTTGGGTTGGGCACAATCAGAGAAAAATCAAATTCCATCTTTTCGCCGAGTCCAGTACATTCAGGACAGGCGCCGAAGGGATTATTAAAAGAGAAAAGACGCGGCTGCATCTCAGGAAATGAAATACCGCAATCTGGACAGGCATTTTTCTGTGAGAAAAAAACTTCTGAATGTTCACGCAATACTACTATGAGTCCGTTAGAAACTGATAAAGCGGATTCAACAGAATCAGCTAGCCGCTTTCGTACATCTGCAGAAAGCTTGATCCTGTCTATAACAAGTTCAATAGTATGTTTTTTTTGTTTATCCAGCTTTATAGTATCATCAATGTCAACAATGATACCGTCTATCCTTGCACGCAGAAAACTGTCTTTCATAGCATCTTCAAGTATTTTCTGATGCTCGCCCTTTTTGCCTCTGACAACAGGCGACAGAATCTGTAATTTTTCGCCATCATCCCAGCCCATGATAGTATCTATAATCTGGTCGACGCTTTGTTCCTTAATTTCTTTACCGCACTGGGGGCAATGAGGCTTACCGATGCGTGCAAAGAGAAGTCTGTAATAATCGAATATCTCTGTAACTGTACCAACTGTTGAACGCGGATTTTTGTGCGTTGTTTTTTGTTCTATTGATATAGCAGGCGATAATCCTTCGATGAGATCTAAATCCGGCTTATCCATGCGTCCTAAAAACTGCCTTGCATAGGCTGATAAACTTTCGACATACCTTCTCTGCCCCTCTGCAAAGATGGTATCAAAGGCCAAGGAACTTTTACCGGAACCGGAAAGCCCCGAAATAACAACGAGTTTATTTCGCGGAATTTCGAGATCTATATTTTTTAAATTATGTTCACGTGCTCCCCTTACAATAAGTTTGTCATTTGTCTGAGGAAGGTGTATATCTTTTATCATAGAAATAATTCACTCCAGCGGTCGCATTTTTTTAGCTCACAGAGATCTACTATTAAACTTTTTTTCTTAGGGAAATAGTTTATTACATGTATCAGCCAGGAAAATATGAGTATTCCAATTGGTATTAAAAACCATGGAAAGGAGACCGGAATTAAATACGCAATATAAAATAACAGGACCGGAATACTAAACGCAGAGCAAGTATGCTGTATCATTTCTGAGCGATGCCGTGTGATACGCAAGTATGCAGAATACTCATCCTCGTTAAGGGGAGTAATGTTCTTTAGTTCCTTCATTTTCCTTCTGGCAAGCAGCAGATCAAAAAAGTTTGCTGCTATACCTATACCCCAGGCAAAGGTGACTATTCCTGCCCAAGGAAAAAAGGTGTCGTTATTCAGTATTTCTTTGAACTTCACTTGTTCATCGGAATTGAATTCCATTTGTAATATATCTTTCTCTATATGTCCTTTTATAAAATCTCTATTTTCAAAGGCTGCAAAATTAACATACCAAATAATTACATTTACAAAGATAAAAATTATAAGATGTGTAATAAAACCAGCCAAGGATCTTGAATAAGAAGAACTGGATCTTTTTACCATCTTATCAAAATCCCATACTCTCCCAGATGCATTCTTGTTCTTATGTGAAGTATAATCTTTATGCAGGGAGTCCCAATCATGGTGAGTCTTTGCCTGAGAAAAATCGGTGGTAATTATCTTTATATCTGCCTTCTGGGAGCTGTCCTTCTCTTTTTTCTTTGTAAAACGCCTAATATAATCGGGATCCAAAGGATCGCAGCTGCTGCAGGCTTTATCACCTTCAAGTTTTTCAAAAAACTCATTTATTTTTTTACCTGCGGCGGTTGCAATTGTTTCAATAGCATGTCCGAGTTCATCAACCGCATTATCTACACCATTACCGCCTTGCTCTTTTTTGTCTGAAGAAGAAAAATTTTCAATAGGCTCTGCATCAGAGTAGCCGGACGAAGTAAAATTCGAATTATTTTGAGAGGCGCTATCGACAGGCTCTGCATCTTCGGTTTGACTTTTATCAGATTCTGTATGCTGTTTTGCCGTATTTTTAAGAGTCTCGTTTTTTTCATCCACTTCTATAGGATTAAGGAGAATTTTACGGTTGCGGCTTGTTTTTTCTTTGTCAAACTCGGTATTTTTTGTTTCAATCTCATAAGCGTGAATTTCTTTTGCAATGTTTTTTAACGAGACGCGGCCTAGTTTTTCTGCGTGGAAATCAATCTTATTTAAAACCTGATTAAATACATCTTGAGAAAAACAAATACAGCCCGGCTTCGCAAAGGACTGCAGGCGGGCTGCAATATTTATACCCTCGCCAAAGGCATCTTTTTCATAAAAATAAATATCTCCCAAATGCAGACCGATGCGGATAAGAAGCTTGTATCCCTCAGCTGACAGATTGTACTCATACAGTTTTTCCTGTATTTCTATAGCACACTGCAGGGCTTCTACTGTATTGCGGAAATCTATCATATAGGCATCGCCAATAGTCTTTATAACCTTACCGTGAAAAAGAGAAACCGCTTTTTCGATTATTTTGTTATGAATGTCGAGAATACGAAGCGTTTCGGCCTCATTCTCTCCCATCATCTTTGAAAAACCGACAATATCAGTATACAAAATAGCAGCTAATCGATAGTCCTTCTGTTCCATTGTTAGATAATACAGCCAAATAAATAAAAAAACAAGTAATTTTGAAGAATACTAAACACATGTATTGTATTTTTAGTCATAGACTGAATTTTTGTATGTACCGTTCTATCATAGCAGCAGAGGCAAAAAAATACAGTATTTCTGCTGTTATAACAAGTATAAGACTTAATGGTGTGTAAAAAAAATAGTATAAGACTATCATTTTAGTACTGCTGAGTATTGCACACAAAATAATCAACGCCGATACCTTACCATATGAAGCAGCATAGTTTTTAATAAAATCACGTATTCCAGAATTTTTTTTCATACATAGAACTGCATCATACACGTGCTGCAATACATAGACCGCAATTCCTATTGGCAAGAATTTGATTACCCCTAAGATAACAAGATTTGTTATTCCTATGGTATCTGCACAAAATAAAAACAGAAAAGAAATAAGTAATGATGCATAAAAAACAATTGTATATATTGCTAATGAAAAAAGTACCGTTACCGTACTGTTCATTATGTCTTTAGTACACATTATTTTTACAGCCATTCTTTTTTTCACAACAATTATGCTTATAACATTCAGCACGTAGTAGAGAATTAAAATAATAAATTTCTGTACTAAACCAAGATCCTTAAAACTATAGGTTAGTCGGGCATAAAATGCAGCGCTGTAGATAATAGCCCATAAAAGGCATAAAATAATGAACAACACACTATTGTGTTTGTAAAAACGTATGAGTACAACGTGTTTTTTAACACAGCTTAAAGCCACGGAACACCGCCGTAATGAGATGCCGCTTTATGCCCCTGCACAGCTCCCTCATATAAGGCCTTTTCTATTGATCCGGTTTGTAGAAAAGAAGCTGTACAGCCGGCTTGAAAGGCATCACCGCAGCCGGTGGTATCGATTACTTTATCGAGTACTAAGGCGCTTTGTCTGAACTTCTTTCCTTTTATAAAAGCTATACTTCCCTTTGCACCAAGAGTTAAAACAATAATGGTCTTCGTTTTTTTTGATATTTCACACAAGGATTCTTCCATATCGTCAGTTCCTCCGAAGTATGCTATATCTATAGTATCCAAACCTTTTTCTAATAACTCAAAGGTATTAAAATGTAAAAAATCAACCGATAAAAAATTATTATCTCTTTTTCGTTTAAGAGCCTCATCATAGTTAGCACCGTTTGCATGTGTTGCCCAAATATCTATACTCTTACAATAATTCCAGTCTTCCTCTCGTACTATAAAACTATCATACACGCCGCTGTTCCATGCACCCTCTTCTCCAAACCGCTCTCCGTGTTCGTCATTAATTATTCTATTAGAAGCTGTTTTTCCACGGAGCATAACAGTATGAGTAGTGTTTACATGAGCCTTTTTCATAAGGTTCATAATACTCTTTCCAGCTTCATCGTCGCCAAGTGCGCCGATAAAACTTGCATTATAACCTGCAAGGGCAAAGCGTACTGCCTGATTAAGAGAATTACCGCCTGCATACGACTGATTAAGAAGCGGAAAATAATCGAGAGCAGCTACACTAAAGCATACTGCACTTATCTTTGTTTGCGTTTCATGGTTCATATATACCTCTTCTGTCAACTTGATGCGCTGTTATAATGCCGTAAACCTAGTTTCCATATAACTGCCGTTATCAGCGTGAAAAGGACAACGACTCCGCTGAACAGTATAACTCCTCCAAAGCTTAATGAACCCGATAATGCCTGAACTGGAATAGTAGCCATGATTCCATAGGGTAAAATAAAATAAAAGAAGAGCTTGAAAAATCCGCGAAGTGCAATTCCGGGTACATTGAATGACAGCTCAATTAAAGCAACTTCAATTTTTGTAATATTATCCACTGATATAATGAAAAAAGATAGGGAGCGTAATATTACTTGCATATCATACCAAAGTATGGTCATAATGAACACAAAATAAGAGTAAAGGACTATCTGAGCGATTGAAGGGTTTAATCCTCCAATGGTAACTCCATAGCCTATTATTACAAAGCTGGTAAGTAATAGAGGGACAGAACCCGGGTCTAAGTTTTCAAAACTTATTCGAAACAAGGGGCTCACCGGCTTAGTAAGGTACAAATCTAAACTGCCGTTTTTTACTTTTTCAGGAATTGTGCTGAGACCAAAAAAATAAAAAATCATATTAAGGGCATTAATCAAGGAAAAGGTACCTACAAATACAAGCATTTGCCCCTGACCCCATCCGCCGATTGATTCTACATTGGCATAAATTGTTTTGAAAATTAACACTTGTACAATAAAAAGGCTTGAGTCAACAAAAAAAGGACCAAAAAAACTCAGGCGGAATTCACTGAGGCGCGCAAATCTAAGTTTTAGAAGCATGAAAAATATTCGTATTGATTTATTAATACTAATGTTCATTAAATACCGGCTCCTTCGAATTTGGTTCTATAGTATTTATACGTGACCGGATTTAAGACAGATAGCAGTAGTATCCATAAAAGCATGATAATGATCGCCTGTGAAACATCCTTGGTATACCGGCCAAGAAAAAGCATGGTAGGTACATAGGTAATATAGTAAAAAGGAAGGAATCTGAATATTTGTAAAACAGCATCGGGAAGCAGTACAAGGGGTATAACAGAGCCGCTTATAAGAGAAAAAATGTTATCCTTTATCATTAAAAAGAGAAAAATATTTTTGAATTTAAAAGTTAAAAGCCCTAAATAGTAATGGAACTGCTGCATAAAAAAATACCCTAGAAAAAGAATAAGAAGTGCAGAAGCAATGTTATACAGTGAGCTTGTAAGAGCAAAATCGAACGTAAGTATAAAAATCCAAATAAAAGATGCTGTAAAGGTAAACACAACAGAAAATAAGGATTTTCCTATTGTCTGACACATAAAATATAGCTGCGGAATGACAGGAATAACCATATACTTAGAAAAACTTCCATTACGTATTTTTTCATCCATCTCATAGCTTATGTTTCCCGACATTTCCAACGAAGAAAAGAATGAGTTTAAAACGTAATACGATATCATCATGCTATATGAAAAGCCGGCAACGGTTTCTTTATCTGAAAAGATTATACCCCACAATAAGTATGCAAAGAGTATCCTTACACACACGGTCATCATGCCGAACAAAGCATCCATTCTCCAAATGAGCTGTGTTTTTAAATGTATTTTAATAAGTTCTATATATTTTCTCATATATTTTCTGCTTGGGTGTACATTCGCTCTACGACAGTTCCTATATCTTCCTCTTCTACAACAATATCTTTCACAGCATATGATTTGAATACATAATCAAGAATTTTAGAAGAAGATTCCTTTGGAACCTGCAGTGTTGTTTTATATTCATCGCCTTCTATGATTGTACAATTTCTCATCTGACTGTCATTCATACGGATACTTGTAGTATCTATAAAACTGATATGTAAGACCTTAAATTTCTGGTAAGTATTAAATAATTCTTCTGTCGTTCCATCAAATATTTTCTTACCATGATTAATCACAACAGACCTTTTACACAGCTGTTTAATATCTTCCATGTAATGGGACGTAAGCAAAATAGTAGTCCCCTTTTCTTCGTTTACTTTTTTTAAAAAGAGCCGGATCTGTTTAACGGCAATTGCATCCAAACCTATAGTCGGCTCATCTAAGAATAGTACACGCGGATTATGTAAGAGAGCGGTAATAAGTTCCATCTTCATTCTTTCACCGAGCGATAAATTCCTCACCTGAACATTCATAAGATCTTTTACCATAAAAAGATCAACAAAGTAATCCCTGCTTTGTTCAAACTCTGCTTTGGGAATTTCATAAATCTCTTTAAATAAACTAAGTGTATCGCTTGCAGTAAGTTCAAAAAAAAGCTGACTTTTTTGTCCCATTACAACGGCGTACTGTTTTTTAAATGCATTTTCCAGTTTATTAGGATAGTATCCCATCACAGAAACCTTACCTGAAGTTGGAGCAATAATTCCAGTGAGCATTTTTATAAGCGTAGTTTTCCCTGCGCCGTTAGGACCAATGAGTCCGCAAAACTCTCCTTGTTCTATGGAAAGATCAAAGGAACTAACCGCATCCTTTACTTCGTATTCCCTTTTAAATAAACCTCTAAGGCTTCCTCGTAATCCATCCGCCTTTTTGTAACGCTTATAGGTTTTTACTAATTTTTCAGTTTCAATAATCGACATGACTAATATTGTACACTTTCGTACAGCATAGTATCAAGCTTTTATGTCATGAAATATACAATAAATCTTGACTCAGAAAGGTATCTATACTACTCTTAAAGAGAACACAATAAGGAGTATGTATGGAATTATTCACGTGGTCAGACAGCTTGAAAACCGGTATAGAGAGTATTGATATTCAACATAAAAAACTTTTATCTTTTGTTAATGAGCTTCATACAGCTATGAAAAATAGAGGAGCAGGAAAGATTATTTCCAAGATTCTCAATGAATTAGTTGACTATACTGATTATCACTTTAAAAATGAAGAAAAAGCTTTTGATTTATTTTCATACCCGGATGCAGATGCACACAAAGAAGCCCATGAATACCTTATAAAGCAGATACACGATCTTATACGGCAGCAGGAAGCTGGAGACTTAGCCCTAAGTGTTACAACCCTTGGTTTTCTTATTGACTGGGTTACAAATCACATCATGAAAGAAGATATGAACTATGTACCCTTCTTTGCTGATAAATCTGTATCATTTGAGTAACAAATGCAGGATCCCTCTTCAATGTAAGATGTAAAGCGTACACTACGGTAAAGTTATTTATATCTGCAAAGGTAACAGGAACCCCGAGTTCGCATGAACTAGTTCCAAGTCGTCCTGGAGCTATAAGCATTGCTCGTAATGAATGCTCTTTGCAAAAAGCATTAATACTATTTATGTAGCGGGTAGTAGTAGGTTTTTCTTTCCAACTCATTTCATAATACGTTTTAGAATCGATTAATACTATAAAATCAAGCAAGATATCCATCTGCGGTCCCATCACATTTTCTGTAAGATTAAAAAAAACCCTCCGGGCTTTCTTTTCTGCGTCAATTCTACTAAGTAACGAAGTTTGAATTTCGTCACGCATTGTCTGTAAGGGTCTGCATTGCAGTAAGTTAAGAACAAACTCATTTTTTTCATTCCAGTTTGCAGTAAATTCAATATCAACGGGTGAGTCATATATTGATTCCAGAGTTTTAAGAACACTATAACAAAAATCGGTAAATTCCTTATTTCCAGCTATTCCTTCACAAGTGAGGTCGCGTATTTCCCTTTCTATACCAGACTCAGAAAGCCGTCTTTCTGCATCATAATTTCTTTCCATTACAAGCTGCACTAAATACGAGGGGAAATACTGTAGTACATCACTAATATCGAGCGTTTGAAATTCTTTTTTATCAAGATTAAGAACATCAATAAGCTTTTGACTGTAAAGACTTTTATCATCTCCCCGGGATGGAGGAATATGGGGAGCCTTAAGAGCGATAAGCCTAGGGAAGCCTGATGAACGTCTGTCAACAGCACTTGTTCCAAGCCCGGCTACGAGACGTATCATTCCATCTTTCATCTGAATATCTTTATGCCATTTCCACATGTTGTACGAGTAGCCAACCCCTGCAGTATCAGGAAAGAAATACGGATGGCGAAGCGATCCTGAAACGCGTTGTACGAGAATGGCCATCTGTTCGTCCTCATCCTCCAGCCCCCTGTCGCGTCTATACATAAGAGCCGATTTATCCATGGTACTTGCGTATACGGTGAGAACGGCCTTTTCAAAATTCTTAAGACGTTCTTCCGGACTTCCGGAATTAATGCAAAACACAGATTCATACTTTCCGGCAAAGGCATTACCATAGCTGTCTTCCAAAAGACTACTGGAGCGGACAATGATAGGCGACTGGCCGAAATACTCTAAGGTGCGTATAAACTGCTCTCGGATTGTTTCGGGAAAAATGCCTTTGAGAATTCCGTCCTGAAGCTCACGCGCCTTTTCAAAATAGCCGCTATGTGTTTTCTGCACTACGCGAAGCTTCCATAAGTTATTGTGCACCAGGTAAGTATAAAAAACATCTGAACCAATAAAATACGAATCATGAGGTTCAAGAAAATGCATTTTATCAGGCATGGCATTTTGAATAATACGCCGCGCTAAAAGCATACCGATTGCCTTTCCTCCGATTTTTCCTGAACCAATAAGCCGGTCTTTTATTTCTAGAAGAGTCTTAACCGTATACTGAGAACTAATAAGCTTAAAAAACTGAGAATTGGAACCGACCAAACGCTCGGTAATTCTTTTCATAGCATCAACGTCGCTATTATCTGATTTTCGTATATCGATAAAGAAGCGTTCAAAGCTGTCGAAATTTCTACTCTGCTCATCGCCGGCTTTCTTTCCTGCAAGCTCATAAAACCTCGACACTGATATGCCGTCTGTTAAGGCACTCACACTTTCATCTGTATAATTAAGTCTGTGCGGAAAAAACATAACGGGAGAGTAGCGTTTCCAAACCTTAACAGGATGTATAAAAATACAGTCATTATCAGGATAGAGATCTATTAAAAGCTGTGTTGTATCACGGATTCGCGCAATTGTTGCATAATTATGAGTATTTCTAAGTATGCAAAACCAGGCAACTGTATCAAGTTCATATAAATAAGGACAGGTAACTGCAAAAAAGTTACCCATCATAAGATCTGCTGCCCAAACACTTTGAAGCTGAGAAAGGCAGTCAAATACGTACATTACACCGGCTCCTTCCTCCGCGATGATGTGGTGTAATTCAGTTGTAAAACTTTCAAATCCGTTTGAGGGATCAAGTATATATACAGTTAATCCGTCCTGTTCCGCGAGTATTGCCTCATGGGGCGCAAACCGGATATAGACTATTCTACGCTTATCTTTTATACATTGAGATGCAAAACGCCGTGCTAAAAACTGATATTCCTCAATATTCTCAACCTGATATACAACGTTATCTCCCAGACGGATAGAATCCAACACTCTATCCAGTCCTTCAATGCCGCTTGGAACCAGTTCATTAAAGCCGCCGGTTTTTTTGATTGTGAATCCTACAGAATTGTACATAGAATCTTTCTCCGTACTTGCAAGATTACTGACCGCTTGTGATTTTTATCGAATCAAAATCTACAGTTCTATTTCTACCCGTTTGCTTTGCATAATACATTGCCTTATCGGCATTTCCAAGATGAATTGGGCCCGTATAGTCTTTTTTATATGATGAAAGTCCAATACTCACCGTCATAGGTATAACAGCCTGTGCGCTATTTTGTTCAATATACGTTCTAATCCTTTCTGCTAAATGAAAACTATCTTCAGCATCTATGTCCTGAAGCAGTAAAACAAATTCTTCTCCGCCGTAACGAACCGCTAAATCATTTTTTCTGCAGTGATCATGTATAGTGCTTGCTATAAACTGTAGAGCTTTGTCTCCGGCGGCGTGACCGCACGTATCATTAATATTTTTAAAATGATCTATGTCCAGCATTAGCAAAGCAAAATTTTTATTGTATATATGAAATGTCTCAATTGCCCTATCATGTTCACGAAAAAAGTAATAGCGATTAAAAAGCCCCGTAAGCGCATCATGCTCAGCCTGATACTCTATCTTATCTTTTATAACATACTGTGTAAAAAACTGTATAATTCCCAACACAACCACGATAATAAAAAACATAAAAATAAGCGAATAGATTCGCTCAATTGTATTGATAGATTTTTCCTCAACATACATGACAAGCGTATTTGTAATATCCCAAATCTCTTCACTTGCCTTAAGCAGTTCATTTTTATCGTTATCATCAAGCAGCTCCTTGATGATAGTCCACCTTTCATCTACCTGAGTTACAATTCCAATATCAAACCAGTTATATATTAGTGCAGATTTGGCATCCATCTTTTTAAGCTCTTCAAGAGATTCATCAACCATTGCAATTAATTCAGGATTGTTTGAGGAAAGAATACTTAGTTTTATGACACGCTGAATTCCTCCTCTAACCTTACCGCTTTCATTTATGAGTTTAGAGTAATGCTGAGTCACGATTGAATTCATAATAAGCAGAATGAGAAGTATGACCATGGAAACAGTTACTACAGTAAGAGTTACTGCTAGTTTACCGGCTAGGGTTCTGCGTTTTTTGAAAACAAGGTTATATTGTAAAGACATGAAATACCTCCCAAAAATTTGGGAATGACTTTGAAACACAGGATTGATTGTCTATTATTTGTCCTTGAAGAATGAGACCAGGAACCGCAAAGCTCATAGCAATACGGTGGTCATTATAACAGTGAATAGAAGCACCATGTACAGCTTTTGGATTGCCGTAGACCGCTAAATCATTATCTTCAAGACAGGCTTTAATACCCATTTTTTCCAATTCAGTACAAATAGCACTAATTCTGTCGCACTCTTTAAACTTCAAATGCGAAACATTTTTTAACAAACTTTTTCCATCAGCAAAGGCCGCACAGACCGCAAGGGTTGGTACAAGATCAGGGGTATCATTACAGTCTGTAATGAGCGGCTTTAACTTTCCGCCTTTAACTGATAGAGCATCTGATGTTTTTTCTATCTTACAGCCCATGGCCTTCATGTAGTCAATAATTTTTTTATCGCCCTGAACCGAGTTTTCATTCATATTATGAAGTCTTACTTCTATACCGCAAATTGCTGCTGCTTCAAAAAAATAGGAGGAACTTGAGTAATCTCCTTCGATAGTAATTTCAGCCGGTGTGAATTTTTGTCCTGAAGCAATAGTCATTCGTTTATACTGATCATGCTGAGCACATACACCAAATTTCTCCATCATTTCGAGAGTAATATCGTAATAGGGTTTTTCAGACAGTTCATCGCTGCAGAGTATTTCCACATCGTTTTGTGCAAGAGCTGAAGCTATAGTCAGAGAGCTGAAATACTGGGACGTCTTACTTCCCTGCATTACGGCTCTTCCGCCCCGTAAGGGAGAAGGACTAATTATAAGAGGCGGATAGTTTTCTTTATTTTTATAACTAATATGAGCTCCCAGCTGACGGAGCGCGTTTACAATTTCTCCAACAGGACGATTTAAAAGGCCTTCCTTACCGGTGAGCACGAGAGGCTTTGACGCAAAGGGAGCCAGGGCAGTTAAAAAATTCATTGCAACACCTGATTCACCGCAAAAAAGCTCCTGCGAAATAGGACTAAACATGCCGCTTTGTCCTTCTATAATTACACTGTTTTGTTCAATTGATAAAGGTACACCAAGATTAATTAGACAATTAATAAGATGCTTTTGGTCTTCGCCCATAAGAGGATTATGAATGATAGATTTTCCATCAGAAAGAGATGCAAGAATAAGAGCTCTTAACGTATGAGCTTTTGATGGAGGCACGATAATAGCAGCATAAGTTACTGTCAATGGGTCTATTGTTTTCATACTCAATCCTATAATAACCGTATTTTCTTATATACCAACCAAATTAATTTTATAGATAAAAGGAAAAGCGGTCAATATAAGATTGGGCTATAGTAGGTCCTCTATTATTTTTTTTAAGATTGGGCCTGCTATCTTATAACCTTCAGCGTTGAGGTGGAGACCGTCTTCCTGTACACGGCGATCAATAGAGCCATCTTTGGCTAAAAGCTTATCTCCATAGTAAATGTAGGATAATCCTTCTTTTTTACACAAGGGCTCGAGAAGTGAATTTACTTCACCTATTTTCTTTGTACAGTCAATACCTGCGTCATCCTGCAGGCGCGGAAGAAGACCGCAGACGATCAGCTTAGCATTGGAACATTTTTTCTGTATTTCTTTAGCTATCTCAATAATTCCATCAGCTATGTATGAAACCGTAGACTGAGTAATGTTATTAGTTCCCGCAAGCAGAATAATAACAGAAGGAGAAAGACCGTCAAGCTGACCATTTTGTATACGCCAAAGCATATTTTCGAGGGTGTCCATACCGACGCCCATGTTTAGAGGACTACATAATCGAAAATACTCGTTCCACAGTTCTATATTGTCTTCCCATCGTCTTGTTATAGAATCGCCGAAAAACACGGTTTTATATATAGATTTATTCGTAAGAGACATAAAGAGCTTATGCTTAAGTATATGATGTTCGTCTGTTCTTTCAATTGCTTTCATAGAATTCTCCAGTGTACTTGTATAGCAGATATCAGTGTACATCAAACATCTGCTCTACGTCTATCAGTATTTATTCCTAAGGTGCAACAATTAATATACCTACGCTAAAGCCATAAGTACAGCGCGTAGAGGAGAAGCTTCAACACCCTTAATACTTAGCGGAAAAGCTGATAATGCATATTTTCCTTCAGGTACATGAGCAAGATGCAAACCCTCGATTATGAGAATACCCTTATTCATAAGAGCTAAATGAGTCTCGTGACCGCTTTGATTGCGTTCTATACCGAGGGCATCAATTCCCACACCCCTAATGTTTTTTTCTGCAAGATAGGAAGCGCCTGTTTTATCGAGATAGATGTACTCACCTTCGAGAATATCTATAAAAGAATTTTTTGTTTTGAAAAGAAGGAAGTCACCCTCTTCGATTAAAAAGGATTCAAGATCTTCTTTAGAAATCGAAGTTTCACAATGCTGCAGTTCTAGAACCTTGCAAACTGTAAAAAGAGAATTAAGCGGGAGAGTTTCGAGTGTATCGCCGCCTTTTATCATGTGAAGAGGCGCATCTATGTGTGTACCGGTATGCAGATTCATAGAAAGAATACTTTCATACGAGGTGCCGGTTTCAAAATTTGAATGAAGCCTTATGTGAGGTTTTTTCTCTATCTTTCCCTTGTACACCTTCATATTCTCTTCTATGGGCATGGATATATCGTACATCTCATTCGTATTTACTGTTATTTGCATAGCTATTCTTACACCTCTCTCCAAATTCTGCCTTCTTTCGCCAAAAGTTCATCTGCCCTCTTAGGTCCCATGCTTCCCGCCTCATAATTTGGAAACGAACTTTTTTTCTGTTCACGGTAGTTTATAAGTTTGTCTGCAATTATCCAGGCAGACTCAACCTCATCCCATCTAGAAAACAAAGAACCGTCACCTCGTAAAATATCGAAAAGAAGTCTTTCGTAAGCTTCCGGCGTATTTCCCTGTACAGAACTTGTAGAACTTGTATCCATCTTGGCTGGAATGATGCCGCTATGAGATGAAAAATCCTTTGTATTAAACTGGAAAAAAACACCAACCTGGGGCTGTATACGCAATACTAAAAGATTCGGCTGGGCTGCTGCATTTTCTTTTTTAAACAAGGTATGAGGGAGGTCTTTAAACTGAATAACTATCTCGCCGGATGTTTTTCCAAGCCGCTTTCCTGTGCGAATATAAAATGGAGTTCCTGCCCACCTAAAGTTTTCAATGTGCAGTTTGAGGGCAACATACGTTTCCGTTTCTGAAGTTTTGCTTACCTTCGGCTCGTCACGGTATGATAATACTTCTTTCCCGTTAACAGTCCCCTTGCCGTATTGCCCGAATACAACATTGTTTTCCAAAAAGCTGCAGTCAATATCTTCTATTGCCTCAAGTACCTTCTGTTTTTCATTGCGGATAGAATCCATCTTTAAGTTTACCGGAGGCTCCATAGCAACCATAGACAGAATCTGCATTATATGGTTTTGAACCATGTCGCGCATAGCTCCGGAGTTTTCATAGTAATCGCCCCTCGTTTCTACTCCGAGTGTCTCCGTAAGCGATATTTGCACATTATCTATATAGCGGTTATTCCACATTGATTCAAATATTGGATTGCAAAAGCGCAGCACCATGATATTTTGAATCATGTCTTTTCCAAGATAGTGATCGATGCGGTAAATATCTTTTTCGGGAAACACGTTGAGGATGCAGTCATTAAGTTTTCGTGCAGTCGCAAGATCTTTGCCGAACGGTTTTTCAATAACGCAGCGGCAGAATCCCCTGCATCGGCTCGCAAGCCCTCCCTCTTTTATACCGTTAACGATCGTCTCAAAATATTCAGGAGAAACTGCAAGATAAAATACCCTATTGCCTTCTGTTCCTGCCTCAGTATCTATCCTGCATAGATACTCATTAAGATCTTCATACCCGTCTTGTTGAGTAAAGTCGAATTTATAGTAGCGAATCATCTTATACAACCTTACCCAGACCTCTGAATCAACAGGATTTCTTGAATGCTTTACAATAGATTCATGAACACTGTTTTTATAATCCTCTTCGCTAATATCGCGCCTGCCTATAGCGACAACTGCAAATTTTTCGCTCATACAATCGTCGCGGACAAGATTATATAAGGCACTCATTAGTTTTCTATGAGTTAAATCTCCAGTTGCACCGAATATAATAAACACAGCGGATAATTTTTCATTATTCAATGCCTTACTCATACCAAACTCCTCGCCTTATTTTTTTTCTCTGCCGTCCTACCATCGTGTATGGAAGATTCCTTCTCTATCTGTACGCTCGTAGGTATGTGCACCAAAATAATCCCGCTGAGCCTGAAGAAGGTTCATAGGCATTTTTTCACTTCTATAATTATCAAAGTATGAAAGCGAAGAAGAAAAGGCACTTACGGCAATACCATGTTCTACTGCAAGAGATATGACCTTTCTCCAGTCTTTTTCATATTCCTTGATAATCTGAGAAAAGAAAGGCGAGATTAAAATGTTTGCCATAGTATTATCAGCAGAAAACTCCTTTGCAAGCTCTGTCAAAAATTTTGCCCTAATTATGCAGCCGCCCCTAAAAATTTTAGCAATTTGGGCATAATTCAACTTCCATCCATAGGTATTTGAAGCATCTTTCAACATACTAAAACCCTGAGCATAGGCGCATATCTTACTTGTATAAAGCGCCCGCCGTACCGATTCAATGAGTGAGGCATCGGCTTTTGCAGATGAATAAATACTCGGGAAAATCTTTGAAGCCTTTATCCTTTCTTCCTTCTTAGCTGATAAATACCTGTCGTACACTGCACTCGTAATAGTAGGCACCGGGCTTCCAAGTTCGAGCGATATTTGCCCAGTCCATTTTCCTGTTCCCTTTTGACCGGCCTTATCGAGGATGAGTTCAACTAGAGGTTTCCCGGTCTGATCATCAATCTTTTTGAAAATATCTGATGTAATGCTGATAAGATAACTTTCGAGTTCTCCCTTATTCCATTCTGTAAAGACAGATGCAAGTTCTTGAGAGCTTAGGCCCAGTAGATTTTGAAGAATCGCATACGATTCGCCGATGAGCTGCATATCGGCGTATTCAATGCCGTTATGAACCATTTTTACAAAGTGTCCTGCTCCGCCGCTTCCAACAAAGCCGCAGCAGTCCTCACCTTGAGCCTTTGCAGAAATTGCGTGTAATATGAGTTTAACTTGTTCATACGCTTCTTTACTGCCGCCTATCATGATGGCAGGACCGTGTCTAGCGCCTTCTTCACCGCCTGAAACTCCGGTACCAAGGTAGAGAATGCCCTTATCTTCGAGGTACTTTACTCTGCGTTCTGTATCCTCATAATGTGAATTTCCTCCGTCAATGATGACATCGCCGGGTTTTAAAAGCGGAATAAGCTGATTAATGCTTTCATCAACTGCGGTTCCGGCCTTTACCATAAGCATAATTTTTTTTGGGCTTTCAAGAGCTTCTACGAATTCCTCTATCGAGTAAAAACCCATGAAAGAATCATTATTGTATTCTGCAGCTGCTTCACGTGTTTTCTCACCGCTTCTATTATACACAGCAATTGAAAAACCCTTATCTGCTATGTTATATGCAAGGTTTTTTCCCATAACGGCTAAACCGATTAATCCAATAGAATACTTCATATAACCCCCTTGGTACTTTTGTCTATTTGTACTTATTCTATAATGTTAAAAGGTAATACCGTAAAGTGCAAGTAATAAAGTCACTAAACGCAGAATACTTCCAAACTGATAATCTACAGGACTAGTTTCAGGTATTTTGCATAAAGACTGTGTTCCTCTCTTTTTATGCGGTCGCTCAACACTGATATGAGACTGCTGCAGTCTTCTGCAAATCGTTCCTTACCCTCCCCCTTTTCCCAGGCGGCTATTTGACTAAGGGCAGCTTCTGCAATGTCATTCATATCGCGTCCCATCACTTCAAGAAGCTGGGCGAGAGACGGATTTATGTTTGCCTCCTGCTTCATCACAGGATAAAAATCCCTGTCTTCATGCGCTAAGTGGTTTATTAAGGCGCTTTTTACCAGTGAAATTTTTTCCAGTGCTTTTGGGGTTAGAGAACCTTCATTCTTAATATCAGACAGTAAAGAGGACAGCTGTGCGTGCTCTGCATTTAAACTTTGTATTAATTGTACATTCATTGTCAATCTCCTTTCAGTTGATACATCTTACAGCCTGATATCAGCATTGTCTGTTGTTTTTACAACATACCTATTTTTTTGACTTCGCACTCATACTGATAACATCAATTTTAAATACCCGTGTTGCTTCCACTACCTGAGGCAAGAATACATGATTACTGGTTTTTCCATAATGAGCCATAAGACACCGCAGGCCCTTCATTTTTTCTTCACCGAAAACTTCGTTAACACAGGCCGAGCCTATGATGCTCGCATACTTATACCCCCAGTCGCAGTCAGTCTCACCGGTAACAAGCTCGTGATTTGTATCGAGCTCAAACCCTGCCTTATTGTTATTTGCTATGAGATCAATCTTACGTCCCTCTTTTGCACAATGAAAATAAAAACACAGCTCATCCTTCCACTCCCAGCCGTAGCTCAGCGGGACTATATACGGATACTCTCCTGCATTAAGTGCCAGATTAATTGTTTGCGCTTTATCAATAAGGGTTTCAATTTCTTTTTTATCAGTTACTTCTCTATCTTTTCTTCTCATAGTTCCTCATGGTGATTCATTTTTTTTCCTCGTGATGCTTTTTGAAGACTTTTTGCATTTCTACATCCAAAGCGCCAATTGAAAGAAAAAGTTCATGAAGCGACAAGAGCAGCGATATAAATAAAAGAACGAGACTTATGCCGAAAACAATCTCAGCAAGTAAGACCCACCCTAAAAAAATAAAAAACATTGAAACAACGCAGAAAAGAAAACTTAAAACACCGACAATCTGTGTATATTTTATGACAATGAGCCGCTGGCGAAAATTTTTAAGCTGCCGGAAAATACCTTCATCAGGATTTTCTTTATACAGTGCTATATACTGGCGGACCAGACCCGCTAAAGCTAAAAATCTATTTGTATAGGCTAAAATCAATATGGTAATTGCTGAAAAGAGCAATGCAGGTGTACTAATTGAAAAATCCATTATCAGCCTCCTCTATCAATAATACACTAGAAATTGAAAGCGTAAAAGGGAATAATCTTAAAAATGCCATTTTTTCCTTTACACTTTTAAAGTATCAGAATATTATAGTAGTATGATTAAAAATCTATGGTATGCAGTATTAGAATCCCGTGAATTAGGCGATAAACCGGTGAGTCTCATGAGACTTGGCGAAAGAATGGTATTTTGGCGTACTGGAGACGGTACGGTATCATGCTTATATGACCGCTGCGCACATCGCGGGGCATCTTTAGGTGAAGGCTTATTGTGCGGTGAAAATCATGATAAAGTTCGATGCCCCTTTCACGGTCTCGAATACGATGTGTCCGGAAGATGTACAAAAATTCCTGCAAATGGTCAAAATGCAGCCGTTCCTCCACAGTTTAAAATGAAGTCCTATCCTGTTCATGAAGAATACGGCATAATTTGGATTTGGTGGGGCGACAATCCCCCTCAAAATCTTACACCTCCTCCCTTTTTTGAAGATTTAAAAGACTTTAAGTATTGGCACACCGTTGTAGATCCATGGAACAACCACTATACAAAAGTTCTTGAAAATCAGCTTGATGTTGTTCACCTCCCCTTTGTTCACCATAACACCATTGGTAAAGGCAGTAAAACACTTGTAGAAGGCCCGGGACTTGAATGGATAAACGATACCATGTTTTATCACTATATATATAATAAGGTTGATGATGGTTCAAAGCCGCGGGGTGTAAAAGAAGTTCCCGTTCCTAATCCCGACAGAGATTTCAAATTGGAATGCATTCTTCCTAATATGTGGGAAAACCATATAACAAAAAAAGTGAGAGTTCTTGGACTCTTTGTTCCGGTAGATGAAACACATACACTTCTCTATCTAAGATTCTATCAGAAATTTATGAGAGTCCCTGTGTTGCGCAGTTTTATCATGTGGATGGCCGGCAGATTCAATATCATAGTGGCACATCAGGACAGGCGTGTTGTAAATACCCAAATACCTAAAACAAGCGGTATTGGACAGGGAGAAAATCTCTTCCAGGGTGATTACCCCATCATGGAATTCAGGAAAAAAAGAGTAGAACTAAAAAAACGATCTGATAATTGACTTTGAAGGTAGTTTCACGTAAGCTGTAGATTATAAAACTCATATGCGCGCTGCTGCAATAACGATTTTTGTGTACATGTGAAAAAGAGGATATATGAATTCAATAATAGAACAAAATGATAATTCTTTTGAGGAATTATTTGAAAAAAGTTTAGTAAAAATGGAAAGGCTTGTACCCGGTCAATCAGTAAAAACAAGGGTTGTTGCTATTACGTCAGATACTATTTTTCTTCAGCTCAGCGGCAAAAGTGAAGGTATACTCGATAAGGCTGAGATTACAAAAGAAGATGGAACCGTTAGTGTTAAAGAAGGCGATGAGATCAATGTCTATTTCCTATCGAATCAGCATGGCGAGATGCGCTTTACAACCCGCATAAGCGGACAAAGCGCCAATGATGAGATGATTGAAAATGCATACAAAAATAAAATTCCTGTTGAAGGCGTAGTTGATAAAGAAATTAAGGGCGGATACGAAATAACTATTGGTACGAAGCGTGCATTTTGTCCCTTTTCTCAAATCGGTTTGAAAAAAGAAGAAGGTGCTTCACCAGTGGGAAAACACCTCATTTTTTCCATTATTGAATACAAGGATGGCGGAAAATCAATAACCGTATCGCACCGTGCAATCCTCGAAATAGAACATGAAAAAAACATAGAAGGCTTAAAAGAAACTTTAAAAGAAGGCATGAAGGTACAGGGTAAGATTGTATCTATACAAAGTTTTGGCGCCTTTGTTGATATTCAAGGCTTTCAGGCGCTTCTGCCTATTTCTGAAATTTCAAGAGAACGCGTAAGTTCTGTCGAGAGTGTACTTAAAACAGGACAAGTTATAGATGTGGTTATTCTTCGCATAGATTGGAAACTCGAAAAAATGAGCGTCAGTCTTAAAGCACTCGAAGATGATCCTTGGGTAAAGGCCGGTAAATATGAAAAAGATTCTACACACACCGGCACCGTTGTACGTATTACCAACTTTGGAGCTTTCATTTCACTTGAACCCGGCATTGACGGTCTACTTCACAATTCAGAAATTCGCTTTGATGACAAATACAACAATATGCAAAAAGTATTTAAAGCAGGCGAAAAAGTAACAGTTCTTATTAAAGACATTGATATTGCCAATAAAAAAATATCTCTTAAACAGCTCCCTTCAAAAGATGAAACAGAAAATGCAAAAGAGTTTTTAAAACATGAAGAAGTAAATGACATGTATAATCCTTTTGCATCCTTATTAAAAAAGAAGTAAGCCGATAAACCGATGACAGTTGATGAAAAAACTAAGAAACGAGTAAAGGAACTTCATACATCAACACTTGCAATAGAAGATGCAATTCGTGCAATTCCTTATGGAAAGGTCTCTACCTACGGGCGTGTAGCGCTGGCCTCAGGCCTTCCAGGGGGGGCACGGCAGACAGCACGCATACTTCACACCAGATGGGAAGCTGCAAAACTGCCATGGCATCGTGTTGTTGGACAGGGAACAAAAAACAGAGCTCAAATTAAGCTTTCGGGGGAAGGATTTGTACAGCAGCTGATGCTTCTTAGAGAAGAAGGTGTTGCCGTAAATGATAAGGGAGAAATTGATTTTACCATCTACGGCGTGTACTAAGTGTTTTAGTTTTTCGGGGGTTGCTTATTTTTTATAAAAATAAAGAATAAGCCGAGCCCAATACAAATACAAGGCACAATAATAGAACTATTTAAGATAGAAAACGAAAGATCCATCAAAAGCAGCACCTGCGAAATTCCTGCAATCAAGGTTAGAATAAGTATAGGAATAAGAAGCCCATGTGGTTTTCCAGAAAACAAATACAGCTGATACAATCCTATAGCTACAGAGAATATATATACCGGCCATGTATATTCAGAAAAACGCCAATTAGTAATTATTTCAAAAAAGAATAAAAGACCCAGAACAGTTAAAATACCGCCGGGTACAAGAACTCCAGGATTTTTTCTATTACTAAAATAAGAATACTCAAAGGTCAAACCCGGCACCAGTAAAAAAAGCGGCCATAAATTACTCATCCGCAAAAAATGCCAGTCAAACAATGCATTGAGCAGCAGAATAATACCAATGCCAACCAGCAGCAGCCCAAAAAAGGTTGTATTTCCCTTATCATATTCTTGTTTATTTTTATTTTCTTCCATAAAAACTCCTTACCTGTAAATCTTTTTCACTCATCATATTGTAACACAGCAAAGCAATAAAAGTGTTTCTTGACCTTCTATCTTTTGGCTGTCATCTCTATTTCAACAAGGGCATTAAGAGGAAGTTCCTTTACCCCGATAGTCGAACGTGCCGGATAGGGTTCTGTAAACTGTTGTTTATAAATTTCATTCATCTCTTTGAAATTACTCATATCAGTGAGGAATACCGTTGTTTTAATAACATCATCAGTAGTTAATCCACAGGCCTTAAGCACAGCGTTCAGGTTTTTAAAACACTGTTTAGTTTGTTCCTGTATGCCGCCTTGAACAAGAGCCCCTGTTGCTATATCTAAGGGAGTCTGGCCCGATAAAAACACAAGACCGTCCATTTCAACTGCATGAGAATAAGGACCCACTGATTGGGCATCTTGCGAAGTAAACGACTTTCTTTTCATAGTGTACCGCCTTTCATTCTAATACTATCGCACAGGGCAAAAATGTCAAACATATGTTGAAGCCATTTTTCTCTTGTAAAAAAACGGCTTGATGCAAGCATTGATCCTAATCTTTGTGAGAACGAATTATTATACTTATGACCCGGCCCAAAAGAAACCGTTCCATTATCAGTATTAAAAATTATAAACAAATTTCTTAACATACCAATTTTTTTAGTTTCTTTAGTTGCAAAGGTTTCATATAAATAGATGCCACCATGAGATGAGCAAACATACCACAAGCAAGTAAGACTGGTACCTTTTTCTTGTGCCAAGTGTACTTGTACATTTTTAATCATCGCTTCCCAGGGTACCGTGGTGTTTTTTAGATCGATAATAATTCTCACTAGCGGTTTTTTTATAAATGAGAAAAACGCTGCTGACTTATAGGATATATTAGAAATGTAAATATCATATTCTGCCTGAGTATACTTTGAGCAATTTTTGATATATTCTTCGAGAGCTTTAACGAGCACAAAAAACCTTTATAATTGTATTTGCCAGTATCCGACATCAAGCCAGGTACCGAATTTATTTCCTACTTCCCTAAAATGGGCAGCCTTCGTAAAGCCGGCCTTTTCATGCAGCTTTACACTTTTTTCATTTGGTAAGGTTATACCCGCTATGAGAGTATGAAGTCCATATTTTTTAATATCTTTAAGCAACTGAGTGTATAATGCGGTTCCTATCCCCTTACTATGACGGTTTTCCTGTACGTAAACCGTTGTTTCTCCTGAATACCGGTACGAAGCGCGGGCCTTCCACGCTGACACATACGCATATCCTATAACCTTGTTATCTTCTTCATACACAAGCCATGGATACGAAGCAGTATACTCTTTAATACGTTTTGCCATTTCATCAATTGAAATTTTAGTTTCTTCAAACGTTATAACAGTGTTTTCAATATAGTAATTATAAATAAGAGAAATATCTTCTGCGTCCGTGATTTTTACCTCTCGTACCATGAAGGCCCCCTTTTTACTTTATTATAGTCATCTTCTTATAAAAAATAAAGACCTGTGAAGTATAGTTTCATAAGTCCAGAGCAGTACCTTTAAAATAAAAAAACCGCTTACCGTATACACCTTAACACAGTGTTTTACAAAAGATAAGCGGTTTCGATGCACCAGGATCAAACTTAGTAGGGTTTTATTGTTTTAATTGTTCCATCGCTATTGTAATGCAGCTCTTTAAGCTGAACAGATCGTTTATTATCTGCACCGGAAAAAGAAGCATCATGGTGAAAGAGGTACCACTTACCCTTAAACTCTACAATTGAATGGTGAGTTGTCCAGCCTTTGACAGGTTCAAGAATTACACCCTGATACGTGTAAGGTCCATAGATATTTTTACTTGTAGCATATACGAGGAGATGGGTATCGCCTGTGGAATATGACAAATAATAAGTTTCTTTGTATTTATGAAGCCAAATGCCTTCAAAGAATCTTCTTGTAGTATCCTTTGCTTTTAAGGGGCTGCCCTTTTCATCAAGAATGACAATTTCTTTCACATCACCGTCA
This sequence comes from uncultured Treponema sp., assembly GCA_964560975.1. Classification (GTDB taxonomy): domain Bacteria; phylum Spirochaetota; class Spirochaetia; order Treponematales; family Treponemataceae; genus JAAZLA01. The sequence goes on from CAZLNE010000008.1 coordinate 29,535, forward strand.
AACTCAATCATGTTGTCCTTAAGCTTAGCCATGCGCGGACCAAGTGCGTTTTGTTCTCCCGCGGGAGGTGTTGGATTTTCGACAAATGAACCAGTCTGCCACTTTTCTAATTGACCGCCCCATAATCCGCCAAAGAACATATATGATGAACCATCGTCATCTATTAATACAGCCGGATCAATACTAAAACTGCCCTTTATATAGTCTTTTTGAGGTATGAAAGGACCTTCCGGCTTGTCAGAAACAGCAGCACCAATTCTAAAAATTCCATCCTTATCCCGTGCAGGAAAATAAAAATAGTATTTACCATTTTTAAATGCAGCATCTGGAGCCCACATCTGCTTTGTTGCCCATGGAACATCTTTTACATGAAGAGCAACACCATGATCTGTTACACCAGAAGCAGGATCTTCACAGGAAAATACATGATAATCTTCCATATCGTACTGGTCACCGTTGTCATTTGACTCAGCATCATCTCCCTTATCGTGGGAAGGATAAATATAAATTTTACCATTAAAAACATGTGCAGAAGGATCTGCTGTAAAAATACCCTTAATAAATGGTGCAGGGAATGTTCCCTTGGAATCGTTTGAAACTGTCAAAATTAACACTCCTAAAACACAAGAAAGTGTTTGTTATTCTTATTATGCCCGAATAAAAAGGACATATTAATTTTATAATACTCATTGAACAGTTTTCTGACAATAGGAAAAAGAACCTAAAAAGTACATACCAAACAAAAGTGATGATCTTTAATAATTTAATAGATTACGCCTAAATCTGATTGCATTATTCTTCATTAAATAGGACAAAGTCATGTAATTCCCGCCTGGAACTAATACTCAATTTTTGAAAAACAGTTGCTAAATGCCGTTTTACCGTAACCTCAGAAATAAAAAGCCTGTCAGCTATCTGCATATTTGTCAAACCGATGGCCGCAAGCCTGGCAACTTCCTGTTCCCTGCGCGATAATATGGGGTCTGACAACACTTTCGTCTTTGCGGGGGTATTATAGTTTTCAGTCGTACTATTTTTGGTATATAAAACAAGCCACAGAGCGCCGCCATACAGAAAAGGTCTCATATTCTCAAGCATGACTATTGATACTACTGCCCCGCCCTCATCACGTAAAAGCTCGGAGGTGCTAATATCAGATAGTATAAATATAAGACTGATAAAAACACCGGAAACAAAAGCATTTTTTGCAAAAAGGGAAACAGCATAGGGAAACAAAACCTTATTTCCCTTTTTGTTTTCCTGCTGAACAGGAATGATGGAAAAAAGTATAGAACCGCATGTAACGAGAAGAAACTCTTCCATCACAAATAGCTTATTCAATGCTATTCCTGGAACCAGTGTACAGAGAATTATAATACATACGAAGACAGCAGTTCTGTACAAAAAATACTTCATACCTTATTCCTGATTCATGCTGCTGATTTTTTTTGAAAGACTGGTTTTCACCGGTAATAAGAGTGCTACTGCAACAAGAGCATAAAATACCGGTATAAATGCT
>CAZLNE010000009.1:0-31045 GCA_964560975.1 uncultured Treponema sp.
CACAGATGCACACAGATAACACAATAACATGGGTGAAAATATCTTCGAACAACAAGAACCCGTGCTGCACGTAGTGCCCGTGTCTTCCGTGGTTAAAAACTATTACAGCTTCTACACAAATTCGAACGGTGTTTCCTGGTAGACGTAGTAGTTAAGCCAGTTGGAGTAAAAGAGGTGAGCATGACTGCGCCAGGTAGAATACGGTTTTAACGAAGGATCATTGTGCGGATAGTAGTTCACCGGTATTTCTATAGGAAGGCCCTTATCAAGGTCTCTTTTGTATTCATTTCCCAGAGTTTCAGTATCGTATTCGAGGTGACCTGTCATAAAAATTTGGCGGTTATCGTTTGATTTTACTAAAAGAACGCCGGATTCCTCTCCTTCTGCAAGAACGGTCAAGTCTTTATGAGCTTTTAAGGTATCTGTACAAATTTCTGTGTGGCGTGATTGCGGAACTGGGAACATATCGTCAAAGCCGCGTAAGAGCGGTTCAGCAGCAGTTGTCTTATAGTGCGGATAAATTCCAAATAATTTCTTATCTAAATTTCTTTTGTTAACATCAAAGTGATGATAGAGTCCTGCCTGAGCGCCCCAGCAAATAAAAAGGGTTGAAAAAACATTGGCTTTAGCCCAGTCCATAATGCTGCATAATTCAGACCAGTAATCAACCTTTTCAAAAGGAAGCTGTTCTACAGGAGCTCCTGTAATTATCATTCCGTCGTATTTTTTGGTACATAATTCTTTAGAAGTAATATAAAAGCGTTCAAGGTGGTCAACATTTGTGTTTTTTGACTGATGACTTTCCATATGAACGAGCGATATTTCAACCTGTAAGGGCGAGTTTCCTAAAAGCCGCAGCAGCTGTGTCTCTGTAGCAATCTTTGTCGGCATGAGATTTACGATCGCAATTTTAAGCGGACGAATATCCTGGTGAGCGGCTCTTTGGTCGGTCATCACGAAGATATTTTCAGTTTCGAGTACGGATCGTGCTGGCAAGTCAGATTGAATTTTTATAGGCATAGTAAGCGCAGTATAGCATTTTTTACTTTCTTTTGCTATACTTTTAAATTATGGGAGATAATGACCGCCGTTCAGCTGTTAAAAAACTCAAGCACCTTGTATTCTCTCAAAAGTCTGAACCCATTCCTTTTCGAAAAAAACTAGAAACTCACTTCAATACTGCTTTTTTACCAAATAATGTAGAAAAAACAGAACAGGATATAGGCGGTGTCGTTTGTGATGTCCTGAGTCCGGAGATTTATGCTCAGAACAGAGTTTTAGTCTATGTTCACGGCGGTTCCTTTGTGGGCGGATCCCGCTCCTCTTGGCGCAGTTTTTGCGCATCCCTGGCAAATGCTTCTTCTACAAAACTTTTGCTTCCTGAAATTCGTCTTGCTCCAGAATTCCCCTTTCCTTCAGCATTCGAAGATATTCGTGACGTACTTAATGCTGTTTTAAAAACTGATAAAGATATTATTCTCTCAGGCGATGCTTCCGGTGCTGCAATAGCCCTTGCCTCTGCACTTGATGCACCGGAGGCTGTCCGGAACAGGCTGCAGAGCATCGTTCTTTTTTCTCCCTGGCTTGATCTTTCTCCCGAGTCGCCTCTTTTTCTTTTAAAGAAGGTCAGTGATGAAATATTATCAGCCGACTGCATTAAGCGCTGTGCAGATCTTTATACCTACCGTTCGAATCTTGATAATCCATCAGTCTCTCCTATGTATGCATCAGAATCTGCACTTGCCCTCTTGCCACCAGTATTTATTCAAATGGGTGAGAATGAAATCTTATTGCCTGAGGTAAAGCGCTTTGTCAATAGACTTTATCATGCAGGTTCAGAATATGAGCTCGATGTCTGGGAGAATATGATGCATTTATTTCAAATGGCAGATGAGTTTATTCCGGAAGCCCATAAGGCTGTAGAAAAAGCCGGAAACTATATAAAACGATTACAGTAGGTTATTAATGGAACTTGTTGCTCCCGCAGGAAATCTCGAAAAACTTTCGTATGTGTACTCTTATGGTGCAGACAGCGCCTATATTGGGCTTAAGCGTTTTTCCCTCCGTGTTAAAGCAGATAACTTTTATGACAACGAATATGAGCAGGTAAAACTCTTAAAAGAAAAATTCCCTTCAAAAAAGCTTTTTTGCGCATTGAATATTACCTTTCATAATAAAGATATAGATCATTTTATAGCAGATATTGACTACTTTAAGCAGTATCCTATTGATTCTTTTATTGTGCAGGACATGGGCATTGTTCCAATCGTGCAGAAATATTTTCCAGAAGCCAATCTTCACCTAAGTACTCAGGCTAATTGTATAAACCGCGAAGCTGTAAAAGTGTACCGTTCAATGGGTTTTTCGCGTGTAGTTCTAGGCCGTGAAGCTTCGCTTGCCGACATTCGCCAGATTAAGGACGCCTGCCCCGAGATGGAGCTTGAAGTCTTTGCGCACGGTGCAATGTGCATTGCGTATTCCGGCCGATGCCTAATTAGTGCGTATACAACAGGACGCAGCGCAAACAGCGGTTTTTGTTCGCACTCCTGCCGTTGGGATTACAGGCTTTTGGAAGAAAGAGAACGTCCCGGGGAGTATTTTCCTGTTTTTGAAGGTGATGATTTTACGGCGATTCTTTCCTCAAAAGATCTATGCATGATTGATCACCTTGATGATATGAAAAAGGCCGGCGTCGATTCATTAAAAATTGAAGGCCGTATGAAAAGTCTTTATTACGCGGCTCTCGTCACACGAGCGTACCGTAAGGCAATTGATAAGCTTGATGGCAAAATATCTGAAGAAGAGGCAAAACCCTTTATTGATGAGCTTTATAAGACGGCGCATCGCGAGTTTGGTACAGGATTTTTCTATTCCCGTTCCGATGCCGATAAAACTACTTCGGGCGAAACGAACAGCGAATACGAAATGGCCGGTACCATTGGAGACTCTCTTTCTCCACAGGAAGAAAATGATATTTTCTTATGTGCTCAGTCGACTCAAGATAATTTTACATGTGCTTTGGCTTCTCTTCATCCTTCTGCGCGCGAAGCAAAGGAAAAAGATTTTATGCAGCATCCGGAAAAGGTGCCGCATCCTGTACAGAAAAAGGACGGCTATAAAATGTATCGGTTTGAGGCATTGAATAAAATATCAGCAGCTACTGAGCTTGAATTTATTGGACCCGATTGTATAGCGGTAAGGGATGCCTCCTATATGCTTGTGAATCCGGAAGACGGCACGATTATGGATTGGGTTTCGTTCAATCATGCATGCCTTATTTATACATCAGCTCCAGTTACAGTATCCTGGATTGCACGTTTTAAAAGTACAGACTCAAAGTCCTAGCGTTTCTTAGGTTTTTTTGGTTCTTGAGGCGGGTTTTGTTCCCAAACAACTTCTACAGATCTTTCATTAATATTCGGAATGCGGAAAAAATTTCTGCAGTCGGCTTTGTGTACGATGAGGCCTCTTCCTCTCGACACGTAGCCTGCAATTTCGTCGCCATACACAGGCGAGCAGCAGCGGGCTATGGTAATAAGGAAGTTGGTTGTATCTCCAATGCGTATTTTTACGGCGTCGCCGTTATAGCTTTTTGTGTTTACCTCGTTCTGCTCTCCGGTTCCGCTCCTATGGGGATTAGTGTGCGTCTGTTTTGGCGGCGGAGGGACGGCTTTTTCAATATCAAAACTAGGGTCGTTTTCCTGCAGGTATGCGCGTATTTTACTTCGCGCCTTTGCGGTTTTTACATGAGGCAGCTGATTAATGGTCGGGTGCGCTTGAGGCGAGGTTAGTATTTCAATTATCTGAGTGTTTTTAAGCGGGCTGGACAAGGGAATAATACTGCCGTTAGCCTTTGCACCGACAATAGTTTCCCCAATATGAGAGTGAATACTGTATGCAAAATCTATTGCGGTCGAGCCCGCAGGTAATTCTCGTACGTCGCCCTTTGGGGTAAATACGAAGATGGAATCTCCAAGGAGTTCGTCCTTTATTTCTGCAAAAAGCTCTTCGTCTGCAAGGTTTTCTTTTCTCAGCTCTTTTAACTGGTTTATAATAGAAAGACTTTCTATAGAAACTAAATCTTTACTTGTTCCCTTTTTATAAAGCCAGTGACTTGCAACTCCGTGTTCTGCAACCGCGTGCATCCCTTCTGTACGTATCTGTATTTCCAGAGGCTTTCCATCATAGAGAACAGAGGTGTGAAGACTTTGGTATCCGTTAGCCTTAGGCATTGCAATATAGTCCTTGAATCTTCCGTCGAGCGGCTTCCAAAGAGTATGAACAATACCAACTACTGTATAACAGTCTGCAGTAGTTTTACAAATAATCCTAAGAGCAAGCAAGTCGTATAATTCCTCAGCTGCCTTATTACGCTTTCTCATTTTCTGATATATCGAGTAAAAATGTTTAGCACGGCTCGAAATAGAGACCTCTAATCCATCTTTTGCTGCATGTTTTAGAATTTCGCGTTCTGCCCTATCCAGATATTCGGCTCTTTCGCTTTTTTTCAAAGCGACAAGCTGCTTGAGGTGCTGGAAAACATCCGGATTGGTATATTTCAAACTTAAATCTTCCATTTCGGATTTAACGTTTGACATACCAAGGCGGTTAGCAAGAGGTGCCCAAATATCAATTACTTCTTGAGCTATAGCCTTTTGCGATTCAGGACTTACCGATTTTAAGAATCTCATGCGGTCAAGGCGGTCTGCCATCTTAACGAGAATTATGCGTATATCGTCAACCATGGCAAAAAGCATTTTTCTCACCGTATCGGCCTGCTGCAGGGTTTTGTTATTTATCTGCATGCCGGTGATGCGCGTCGTTCCGGTAATAATACGCAAAATATCTTTACCAAAAAGCTCTTCTATTTCATCACCATTAATATGTTCAAGATCTAAAATATTATGAAAAAAGGCTGATACAACGGTGTCTGCATCCAGGCCGCTTTGTGCAACTATTTCTGCAACCCGAAAAGGGTGCTCATAATAAGGCTGCCCGCAGCTTCTGCCTACGGCTGCCGTATGGGTGACAAGATAATCCCAAGCACGAAGAATTTTATCTTTTTCTTCTGCATTATATGAAGGGTAATCAATGAAAAACTTTTCAATTAATCCTTTTGGATCTGCAGCGCTTATCATGGTATAAGTATATCAGTCTTTGAATACTAAATTCAAGTTGTTCTAGTTCGCAAAGTATATTGTTTGCCTGAACATAGCCATAACACTAAGCTTGTGATTTATTAATAGTCCGACCGGTCGGACTATTAATAAAATTTACTTTCAAACTTCCATTCTCGATATTACAACCCGGTTTTGTCCGGCAAGATCCTGCACGTGCTGAATATCTGTAAAGCCTGCGGTCTGAAGGATTTCGGCGGTTTCGTAAGCGTTGTATTCGCCTGTTTCCAGGAGGAGACAGCCGCCGGGTTTAAGATTGAGGAGGGCTTGAGGGATGAGTCTTTGAATGATATCGAGGCCGTCTTTTCCTCCATCGAGGGCTAAGCGGGGTTCGCTTCTTCCGTCGAGAAGGAGTTTATCAGTTACTGTAGAAGGGACATAAGGCGGATTTGATACAATGAGGTCGAACTTCTTCTGTGAAAAATAAGGTGCAGAAAATAAATCGCTTTCAATAAGGTCTGTTTTTGATAAAGAATTTTCCATCGAAGCCGGGTTTGAAGAGTAAATTAATGAGTTAAAGTTTATCTTTGCAATAGAAAGTGCTTTGTCACTAATATCAGATGCGGTGCAATTAACGTGCTCAAAGACTTTGTCCTGTAGGAGTGTGTGTAATACAGAGATTCCGATGCAGCCGGAACCGCAGCAGAGGTCTAAAAAGGAAAATGTAGAGTTGTGTGAAAACGTTTTTTTTGCACAAAGGATGGCTTCCTGTACAAGGATTTCTGTGTCGCTTTTGGGAATAAGAACCGATTCATTCACGTAAAATCGTAAACCCCAAAACTCTTTTTCGTTCAAAATATAGGCTATAGGAAGCCCTTGAGTGCGCTTGGTAAGCATGTTCATAAATTGCACATACTGCCCGTCTGATATTACATCAGTATCGTGTGCTATAAGATAGGATCGTTCAACATGAAGAAGATTCATTAAGAGGCAGTCTATGTCTAAAAAAGGAGAGGGTGTTAAATACGTACAGTGTGCGCCGCTTAAGATACTGTAAGCCTGTTTTTTAGCTTCCCGAATCGTCATTATATCAGTTTAGAGAAGCGTTTTTAAGCTGTTCTTCTTTTGCATAGATACACAGGGCATCTATCATTTCATCAAGATATCCCTGCATAATTTGATCCAGCTTATAAAGAGTTAAGTTGATACGGTGATCGGTCAATCTGTTTTGCGGAAAATTATATGTTCTAATGCGTTCAGAGCGTTCTCCGGACCCAACCATGCTTTTTCTGGCTGCTGATCGTTCTGCATTTTTCTTGGTTTCTTCAAGCTCAAACAGGCGTGCTCGAAGTACGCGCATAGCCTTGGCCTTGTTTTTTATTTGGCTTTTTTCGTCCTGCTGAATAACAACAAGTCCTGTAGGTATGTGGGTTAAACGTACTGCAGAGTCCGTCGTATTAACGCACTGACCGCCTGGACCGCCTGCGCGCATAACGTCTATGCGAAGATCTTCCTGCCTAATCTCAATTTCTGTTTCTTCTGCTTCTGGAAGAACTGCAACGGTAACCGCACTGGTATGAATACGGCCCTGTGCTTCAGTTTCCGGAACGCGCTGAACTCGATGAACACCGCCTTCATAGCGCATACTTCCGTATACATACTTACCGCTTATAGAAAATGATATTTCTTTGTATCCGCCAACCTCTGTTTCACTGGAGTTCATTACTTCGTATTTCCAGCCTTTCATTTCGCAGTAGCGGGTGTACATTCTAAATAAGTCAGCGGCAAAAAGTGATGATTCATCACCGCCTGCACCGCCTCTAATTTCCATGATGATGTTCTTTTCTTCAAGCGGGTCCGGCGGAATAAGGAGCATTTTAATCTTTTCTTCCATGACAGGAAGTTTTTCTTCCAGGCCTCGAAGTTCATCACGAGCCATTTCTTTCATGTCATGGTCTTCTTCTTCAGTAATGAGGTGTTTTGCGTCATCTATACCGTTAAGAATGACTTTATACTCTTCATACGCTTCTATTACGTTATTTAAATAAGAGTGTTCGCGCATGATTTCTTTGTATTTTTTTTGATCTTTTATGATGTCGGCATCTTGAATGAGGGCAGTAACTTCCTCAAATTTTTTGGCCATTTGTTCTAATCGTTTAAGCATAACTCATATTTTATCAAAAAAAAAGATAAATAACAATGGATTGAAAGCTCAGCTCTTTGCCAGCTTCAGCATGTCGTGTATGCGTTCTTTCCATAACGTAACTAAGTCATCGGGTCCAATGGGGCGGGCTAGGGGCCCAAAGGAGAGGATTTTTGACAGAATTTCAGTATAATCTGCAACAGGAAGGGTTAAATCGGTGTATTCAACCAGGCTTTTGCCCTTTAGTTCTGAATTGCTTTTTTTTACCTGCTCAGGATGCCACACTTGATGTTCTATGATTCTCTGGGCCGTATCATAAAACCGTATGGTTACTTTGACAAGTTTTTTACCTTTAAAAATACCAAACGGGTTGGCTATGTAGTCTGCAAGCTCTTCTTTATAGGGCTTCTGTTCTTTTGATGCTTGAACGTGTTTTTCGAACGACAAGGCGGAGGGCTGTACTTCATTAATTCTTGATATATTAAATGTTTTTATTGCCTTGCTGCCGCGGTCCCAGCAAATAATGTACCATGAGCCTGTATAGTTTATGAGGTGTTCAGGGTCTACGAGTCTTTGTGTATCTTCGTTTTTAAGATTGGTATAACTGATATTCAGTGCTTTCTTATCGCGCATGGCTATGCAAATGTCCATAAAATACTGCTGATTAAGAAATTCTGTCTGCGGCATTTGATACGTTATTTTAGAACATATGCTTCTAAAATCTCCCGGAACGTCGGATTCGATGGTAGAAAGAATGCTGTCAGAATAGACTGGTATGTAGTGTCCATTTTCGGTGAGAGACTTCATGACAATATAAAAAAAGGTTAACTTTTGATCCGCAAACTCAAGGTCGTCAAAAACCTTGCTGTAACGGTATCCTTTTTGCTCAGGATCGTACACCAGCGGTGCAGAAAATCTGTCGCGTAAATATTCAATATCTCTTTTTATTTGCCGTGTTGAAATTTCAAAATGTGCTGCGGCTTCTGCGGCTGTTACTTTTCCTTTTAATGTAATTGTCCTATCTATATATAAAATTCGTTCAGTCTGGCTCATACACTCTCCTTGCTGCCAATCCTAATTACTTTTTTGATTCTTCGTTGTGCCATTTGTTAAGTAGATAAAATATTCCCTTATCTTGAATTTTAAGACTTGTTTTACATTCAGGACATGAGAATCGTCCATCGTCAGATAAGGTATGTTCTACGCATTCAATACAGTAAACTTTTCCGCATGTTGGACAATTACCGGCCGGCAGATCTTTTGGCGGTTGTGCTTTTAATCGCATAGAATCGATTAGCGGCAATGTTTGAGGGACAAACCATGTCCTATTGCATAAGGCACATTGAATTTGCCTGCTTGTTTTTAAGAAAACTTCTCTTGCAGCTTCTTCTGTCCTAGTAGACTTTTCAAGAGAACAAAGTTCTTCAAGTGTGATTTTTGCATTATCAGTTTTATTTGAATGTATATACAAGTGTGTTAAATTTATAAGGAGGGTACAGTAATCTGATGTAGAATCTCTATAGTCATTGAGGCCTTGTTTGAGTGTTATTTCGGCCCGTGTAAACTCGCCTTTTTTTACTGCAATGGAAGCGAGAATTTCATATAGTTTAACCGGTGCATTGTTTGTAAAGATATTGCTTACTAAATTATCAGCCTCATTAATGTTTTCCATCTTAAGACATAGCTCCGCATAATCGCAAATAAGTATTGTATCCTTTGGTGAGAGCTCAAGTGCTTTTTGGTAACGTGTATGTGCTTCTTCATACCGCTGTGTTTGGGCATAAAAGTTTGCACACATGTGAAGTGCATCAGTTCTATATGAGGTACCTTTTCCTGAATGTACGCCTAAGGCATCGAGAATACTCAGAACCTCGTCGAGTCGTCCTTTTTCTTTCATTAGTTTTGCGTATAAATGTAAAATGCATAATTCTTCATTCAATACTGACAGCGCTGCATACACTGCAGCAAAAGCGTCATCAATATTTCCCTGTTCATAGAGAAGACTAGCTTTAAGGTAAAGCGCCCATCCGTCTGAATCATCAAGAGATAAGGCCTTTTCTACAAACTCAAGCGCTTCTTCTTTTTTATTAAGTTTAGCCTTGCATTCAGATAGGACGCGGTAATAGGAAGCTTTGGCACCTTCTTCTTTTATAATTTTTAAAAGTATAGATTCAGACTCTTCGAAATTGCCTTCTTCAAAGTAAATAAGACTTAAAGCAAAAAGCGCTTCGATGTCTTTTTTTGTTCCCCGTTTAGAAAGGTATTTTTCGAGGAGTTCTTTAGCTTTTTCAACATTTCCTTCAAGGTATGCTTTTTTTCCTCTTGAAGCTAACAGTATATTCTTTTGATCCGGAGTTAAACTTTTTTCAGCAATTTCATTTTCAATATTCGTAAAGCCTTGTAAATCTTTTTGCTCTATGCACTCAGCTAACAGTGAAAGTAAGATAGCATTTGATTCTTCTATGTTGCCAAGTTTAGTAAGCATAGCAGCAGCATTTTTCAAATGCATACTCTGTGCAGAATCGAGGGAGGCAGCGAGTGTATACCTGGTATATGCTTTTTGCCATTCGCCCTGCAGGGCTAGGTAATGTCCCTCTATGCTTGCAAGAATTGCAGACGCCGTTTTTTTGTCATCAATTTTTTTATAAAAGTCTGAAAGCTCATTGTATTTACCCCACATATAGAGAATGGAGGCTGTTTCTTCCAAGATTGCTGCTTCATTCGGGAATATTGAAGAAGCTTTTTGGATAATTTCAAAAGCCTCTTCAAATAGGTTTTGCGACAGATAGAGCTGTGATGCAAAAAGACAGTCATCTATGTGAGTAATGCCTTGGTTTAAGGCTTTTTTTGTTTCGATGAGAGCAGGGATATTTCTTCCAACCGCACTATAAGAGCGTGCTAATTGCATTCTATAGTCGCTTGAAAAAACTTCACCAGAAGCCCATGTCTGATACGCTGCATCACACTGGACATCGCGTGATTCTATGGAAATAAACTTAAGGCAAGCGCTTACTTCTTCATAGTCATCCCAGTTTTGGCCGGCAAAGGCTGTGTATCCTTCACTCTGAATCGTGTCGTCATCGAGGAGGAGGGCAAGAGTGCAGTTAATGATTAGAGCAATAGAGGTATCGTTAAGAATTATTTGGATAGGAATATGGTTTTTTTCATACTGTTTTTCGTATTTACCCTGCATCGGCGGTGCTTCCGTCCATCCAATGAGGGGAATTTGGTTTCCGTTAAAGACAGCATCAATACGGAAAAACCCTTTATCAGAAAGCAGGACAGAAAGATGGTTAGCTTCATCTATGTAACGAAGTAGAAATCCAAAGGCACAGACTCCAGCCTTTGAATCAGAACTTGAGATAGTTTCAGGAATAATTTTTTTGCACGCTGAAAAATCGATGACTGCATCAACATGCAGGTTTTTATACTGATATTGAGGATTCACAGACCACGCGTAGATGTTTTTACGGTAGATTTTGAGGTTAAATCCCTTATCAAAGTGAGAGGAGTATCCGTCCCCGTCTTCTTCAATAAAACGCCGCGATGCAGAATTTGAAAAATCAGAGGACCATTGTTCATATACCGTAGCGGCAAAGTCTTTCTCTTCTTCTATTTTTTTAGATGAAAACAAACGTTTTATGAATGAAAGCATACATATAGAATATCACTTAATTCGGGTTATATCAAGAAATACTGTATTGTGTTTAGTCAGTTAAACCCTGTATACTATAACCATGCTAAGTTATAGACATGCTTTTCATGCAGGGAATTTTGCAGATGTTCATAAGCATCTAGGCTTAATGCTGAGCCTTGAACACTTGAGCAGGAAGGAAAAACCATTTTCTATCATAGATACTCATGCTGGAGCAGGTTTATATACGCTTAACGATGACAGGGCTCTCCTAACGGGAGAAACGAATGACGGTATTTTAAAACTTCTTTCCTGCTGCAGCGGGTTTGCTTTACCCGATGCACTAACACGCTATGTTTCGCTTGTTGAACCATATATAAAGAATAATGAATATCCGGGCTCACCCGAAATAGAGAGGAGTTTTCTAAGGGACAATGATTGTCTCACTTTGGTAGAACTTCACCCGACAGAAATTGCAATTCTAAAAGCTGCAATGGAACAGAATGGAAGAGATTCAAGAATACACATACATTTTCGAAATGCTTACGAGGCTTGCGGTGCTCTGTGTCCGCCGAATCCGCGCCGGGGCTTACTCATTATGGACCCCAGTTACGAAGTTGACAGCGATTATACTAATGTTGTCCGTTCTTTAGAAAATGTTCACAAAAAGTGGGCCGAAGGAATAAAAATACTCTGGTATCCTATTCTTAATCATAGGAACAAGGAAATAGAAATCATGAAATCTTCTTTGGAATCGCTTTGTGGAATAGCTGATACGTCTTATCTGTGCAGTGAGTTGATTATTAAGCCGGATACTAATGATGAGTATGGAATGATTGGTTCTGGTTTATTTTTTCTTGGTGTTCCTTGGCTTTTAGAAGAGCAGCTTACTGCATCTTGTGAGTTTTTAGAAAAAGTGTTTAAAATAAAATAGACCTAGTCCTCACATGAACTAGGTCTTCTAAATAGTTAAGTTACAGGATTCTTTTGTTATTGTACAGTTAAAACAGAGGCGACACGGCCTTCTTTGGTGTAAGCTCTGTCAGGATTACGTTCATCTATATAGGAAGTGAGGCCATTATAGAATGAGTAATAATAGGTTCCCGGCGATAAGTAAAGTTCAAGTTCGTAGAATCCAAGAGCTGTCTCGCGCAGTTCGTAGACAAAGGGATCCCAGCTGGTAAAACTGCCTGTTAAACGGATTTTTTGGCCGGATTTACCCTCATACACAAAGCGGACACCGCCATTGCTGCTTGGTTTGGTAACTTGAATTGTTTTTTCTTCAATATTGATATAAGATAATGGTAAGTTTGTAGAATAATCAAAATATTGATTCATATTTAAGGGATCTATACTCCATAAGCCGTCTATGACAAGTCTATATGACAAGGTAGGAGTGTTTTCCGGAACCTTGCTTATAAAAAAGAGAATAGAGTCTACTATTTTATAGTCACTGTCATAAAAAACGAGCCGTTCAAAAGAATGGACAGTACTATAGTGTTCGTGTGCGAAGGCAATACCTACATGGCGATTGTTCTTTTCTGCAGTAAAAATGATATATCCATTTTTTACGACAGGAGGACCTGCTCTCTGTATACCTGCAATGAGATTTTGAACATCATAATTTTCTTCTGGCAACGCAAACAAAGGAATTGTCAGTAGTATTAATAGAAAACAAAAAACTATCTTTTTCACCTTTTAAATATCGGTATAGAATAGAAAAAAATTAATATAGAATTATTGAAATTTTTCGCATACAAAGAGCGATTTTATTGTAAAATAGTAAGGAAAAAAAGCCGATTATACTATAGAGTAATAGTAAGTAGAAAATGCTTGTTACAAGCAACTTTGTGAGGTACAATTAAAAATCTATGCCCGGTTTAAAACAGCTGAAAAAATTCAGCGAGGATGTTGCTGCATTAGGAAATGAATACTCAACCCGCTCAGAACGCGGAGAGCCCTTTGTATCGGTACCCCTCCCAGGCGACGTTCCGGACATTGATGACTCTGATGATTTCCTTTTAGGCATGCCTCTTGAAGATGAAGAAAATTCTCTGCATCCCGAACCGGTTATTCCTGGTGATCAAACTAATTTTTCAAAAATTCCATCTGCCGTTATAGACGATTCCTCCTTTCCAGAGCCGGAATATGATCCGGATGTTTCCCGTCTTCTAAATTCAATTCAAGACGATATAGTATTACCCGAAGTTGAACCGGATCTTGATGCTTTTGGCGATGTTGAGGATAATCTGCAATCCATAAATACCGAAGAAATCAATAATGAACTAAATGATATAGGCGAAGGCGAACAGAATGCAAGTTTTTCCGGTGATGTAGAAGAAGAAAATACCGAAGATGATTTTAATATAGTAGACGAATTAGAAGATTTGGAAGACCTTCCGTCCCTTGAACTTGCTGAAGAGCTTACTCCTCTGGATGAAAGTGAGGAAGATTTTCCCATTCCTGGTCAAATAGAAATTCCTGCCGAACCGGTTTTTGAACCTGATTTTGAACCCGTACAAGAGACATCAACTGATGATTCTTTCAATCTTGGCGATATTAAAATAGAGGATTATAATCCTCCGGAAGGTAATGCAGCTCAAGAGAATCCTCCCATAGATTCAGATTTTTCAATGCCGGACTTCCCAGATGCAGGCGTACCGGAGACTTCGAGTAATGACGATTTTGACGGCTTTTCTCCTCTTGATCTTGGAGGGAGTGAATTTGATGATATGCCTCCGCCTCCTGCAATTGATGGTAATCCTATTGAAACTAATGAAATACTAAATTCCTTCGATGTTGAAAATCCTTTAGAATCAAAAAAACCGGGAGAATCTGAGCAGGATGAAAAAGATTCCGTTCTCGACAGTCTGGCAAACTTTGATATAGATAATCTTGTATCTTCTGCTTCCCTATCTTCTTTGGATGACATTGAAACGACAGACGGTATTCTTGCTGGAAGCGATGACGATAATGATAATTCAGATGATTATAGTATTCCCGGCTTTTCAGATTTTACTATACAGGATGAGTTTTCTTCTCCTATTTCAGATGTAGTACAAAATCAGACTGACACTCGAGGGCAGATTCGTGAGGGGCTAACAGAAGAGGAATACAAAACTTTCAAAGCAAACTTAAAAGAATATCCTTTGAATTTAAAGATGGCAATTCAAGAGGTCATCGTTAAAAATGAGTTCACCGATGATGCAGTATTCGGATTAATTGAAAAAGTTCTTCATCGGAATACTGCCCGTCAGGTTGCTTCTTTTATGTCCAAATATTTGGATATTTCCATAGATGTACCTAGAGATTTTGAAAGACGTTCTGCTAATCAATACGAGTCTTATAAGCAGTCAATCGAATATCAGCTAAAAAATCGTATAATTCCGGCTTTTGTTTTAATTGTTGCTTCTATAGCGGTTGTATGGACATTGATTTTTTTGACCAACCGGTTTATTTATCGTCCTCTTATGGCAGAAAAATTGTATAAGGAAGGGTACGCACTTTTGCAGGAAAGCATGTATCCGCAGGCAGAATTGACCTTTGCCGAGGCTGTGTCATATAACCCCGTTAAAAAATGGTTTTTTTCTTATGCAAGGGCCTATCGTGAAAAATTTCAATATGATCGAGCCAGAGTTATGTATGAGCGTATTTTAACCCGCTTTAAAAATGATAAGCAGGCAGGTATGGAATATGCGAGAATGGAATTATATGATCTTTCAAATTATGAGTTTGCTGAAGAAATCGTAAAACGAAAAATTTTAGATCATCACATAAATGATAAGGACGCAATGCTTTTACTTGGAGATGTGTATTTGGAATGGGCAACAGAGCGGGATCCAAGTCTTTTTCCATCTGCATTTAACCAATACATGGATTTGATTGGTTTATACGGCAGTAATGATGAGTATACAAAGAGGCTATTGCGTTATTATATTCGTACAGACAATCTTGGAGAGGTTTTGCCTTTAAAGGCATATTTCCTTACCAAAAAAAAGCTGCTTGGTTCCTCTGATCTTATAGAATTAAGCGCCTTCCTTTTGAATAAGCTGTATGGGGACCTGCCTGCAAAAGATGAATATTTGCGCTCTTATATAGAAGATGTCCGCCTTCTTTTGGAAAGAGCAATAGAAGCAGATCCAAGTGTTCCAGAAGCTTACTATAATTTTGCCCAATACTTCTTAGAAACAGGTAATAAAACATCTGCAAAGACTAATCTTGAAACTGCAATTACCCGCTTTGATGAGGCAAAGACCAGAAAGCAAAAGCGAATTTATAAACATATAGACAGTTATAGACTCCTTGGCGAATTATATACCGAAGAACAAGAGTATCTTTTGTCTGAAGAAACCTTTGGACAGGGAATTATGCTTTTTGAAAAAGAATCTCAATTAAGTTTTCTCCCGAGTACAGCTGCTGTTGGAAAGCTCTATGCAAACATTGCAGATATTGATTATTTTATAGCAGGCGATCTTGATCAGGCTAGAAGAAATTATGAAAAGGCAATTGACAATAAATATGATACTGCATCTGTCAGGTATAGAATAGGATACATTCAATATTCAAATAAAAATTATCTTGAAGCTCTTGGCTCTTTTATTAAAAGTTCTTCTGAAAAATACGATGACCGTAATAATTTATTAGCCTTGGGAAATACCCTTTCAATGAGAGGCGATGACTTTGCTGCACAAGGTTATTATGAACGGCTTATTGATATTCTTGACCTGGAAAGAAGCCGGCTTGGTATTCTTATACCGCAAGTCAGAAGTGACCAGGCAGATTTGGTAGATTTATACATGAAGGCATCGAATAATCTTGGAGTTACCTTATCCCGGCTTGCTCAAAGAACAGGAGACAGTTCTCTGAATGCTAAGGCTATGGTACAAATGTCAGAATCTTTGCGTGCGTGGGATGCCTTAACAAGAAATCCTGAAACAATGATACGCCTTGATGGAAGTAATCTCGCTGCGCAAAATATTAAATATTTAACATCGCCAATAACTACATTTGACCCAGCTATTTATAGTGCAATTCCCCGGGTTCTTAGCGGAGAAAAAATACTGGAGCAGTCATTTATTAAAAACTGATAGTACAATGCTGCGTAAAATATAAGGAGATGACGCTTTACTTTCGCTGTAAAGCGCAGTAAACTGAAAAAACATGTGCCATTATACAGTAGAAAAAACATCAGGTATTCAAATTCGCCGTTATGCTAACGATATAGCAAAAGAACTATTTAGAAAGTCAATTCATCTATGTACAGTATTTGTACCGCTTATGCTTCAAAAATCGTATTATCCTGTGATTATATCCTTATTCTGTGTTGTAGTTCTTTATATAATTACCGAGACTTTAAGGCTTAATGGACACACGGTACCGCTTGTTTCAGCAGTAACTCAGGCTGCGGCAAGAAAACGCGATGAAAATAAGTTTGTGCTTGGTCCTGTAACGCTAGCGGTGGGAGTTTTAATAACGGCACTTCTTTTTGAACCTATTCCATCATCCATTGGTATTTGTGCCTTAGCTTTAGGAGATGGTCTTGCAAGCCTTGCAGGAAAGATTTGCGGAAAAGTTGCAATACCTTTTACAAACGGTAAAACCGCGGCCGGAAGTGTAACTTGTTTTGCTGCAATATTTGTTTCTACCTTTGTCATTACAAGGGATTCTGAGCTTTCGCTTGTTATAGCTTGTGCTGGAATGCTTATTGAAATACTGCCTTTGAACGACTTTGATAACCTGTTAATACCCATTGCGCTTGCCTGTTTAGCTCAGTTTTTACACTGATCGGTTTGACCTTAAAACAAGGTTACTTCCATAAATAGTACTTATGAAGTGTATGTAAAAATAAAAATGAGCCGGAATACAGCAGAATAGAACCGGGAATCAGGAAAAAAAGAGAATCTGAAACCGCTAATATTCTATAGCCGGTAAAAAATACGAGAAATAGTATTGCAATGCGTACACTGGATACCATATTTCTTTCTTTACCTCTAATAATAAAGGCAAAAAAACTAACCAGGAAGAGAATTACATAAATTATATTAAAAATATACGTATATCCTATTGAAAGTAAAAATGCAGAATTTAGGGTTGCAGGATTTACAGGAATGAATAGGGCAAAGAGGACGGCCGTTGCTGCCGCTATAGCAAGGTTTCGGTCTGCTTCTTGAACACTGTCTTCATCTGAAAAAAAGGATGCAAACCATAGACAAAGCGCACAAATAATTTGTCCTGCAATCGCTGCCCTTGCTGTAAAAACCAAAAAAGAAGAATAGCCAATCCATAAATTAAACAAGGGTATACTTATGCGTACGGTTTGTAAAAAGCATCCTGCTAAAAAACCTGCATAATAAATAACCTCCGGCGATTGGGTTTTTTCAAAGGTTCGAAGAAGAAAAAAACCAGAAGAAGGAACAAATAACAGAACGAAAATGAGTGAAAGTATACTGACATAATAATTATACTCAAAAAGTATTGAATTAATTGAAAAATCAATAACTCTTGGTAAAGTATTTAGTTTCGGCAGCGCACCTGAAAAAAAGAGGATACTAAATGCAACAAGTACAGCTGCCGCAACGAGGGAGGTTCCCATAACAAATATTCGTAAAAATCTATTGCGTAATCTCAGTGTCATGGTAATAGAATATCCTTAAGTGAAATTTATGTAAAGTGAAAAACCTAAAAAACCGATATAAGTATAGTAGTCATATATTGAATAGATTATGTATATCATTTTGATACATTGATTGAGGGGTTTTTATGAAGAAGCTGTTGTTGTTATTGATGCTGCTATTTACTGCCATAGTCTATGTTTTTGCCGGTGATGTTGCCGAGTACAAAGATCTTGGTTTTTCCAGCGATGGTTCAAAATTTGTGTTTGCTCAGTATGGAGTTGCAGATAAAAGCTTTCAAGCTTGGGCAGAAATATACACTGTTGATGTTATAACGAATACGTATGTAAGTTCTGCTGTTTTTTTAACAAAACCCTCGAATGCAACCAGCGGAAAATCCGGTACTCTTGTGTTTAACGAGCTTTATGAAAAAAACAAGGCAGTACTTCAAAAATACACTGCCAAAAATGTATCAATAGATAAGGTTTTATATATTCGGGGTAATGAAACTAAAAAAAGCGAAGAACTAATTACGTTTAAAGATTATGAGAAGGTTACTTCCACCGATGATATTACCTACTCAATGCAGCGGGTTATGTATAAAGAAGGAGCAGGTGCAAATACTAAATCATCCTTTTACATAGTTCTTGAAAAAAAAGATGCTCAACAAAAGGTCTTAAAACGGCAGGTTATAGGTACCCCGGATTACAAGCGTAATGGAGTCATTGACTATACAATTGAAAAGGTATGGACTGATGAGAAAGGGAAAAATATTGTTATTCTTGTAGAAAAGAAGATTACTGATGCAAATGGAACTTCTATACGGTATATGATAGAAGCAGCACCTCTGCAGTAAGATTCAGATTATACGTTATGAGAGCACTTTCAAGAGTGCTCTTTTTTTATTGAATCTCCCTGAACAACTGAAACACTGTTTTCCCGTCTTCTTCGAGCTTTCTCATGTACACTTTGTTATCAACAAATGAGAGCTCCTGCCACAACGACTCGAGGTACAGCTCTTCTGCGGCCTTCTTAACTGTTTCATCTGAAGTAAAGATTTCCTGGATAAACAGATATTTTCCTTTTTTTAGCACGGTGTTTGTTTGATCAGTGCAAACATATCCGCAAAAAAAATCATCTTTCAAATAATCATCTAAAGATGGATTTGTATCAGACTTTCTTACGGTATTTGTGTAAATCGTCAAAGATTCGTTTGTATTTGTGCTGTCAAGTGAATAAAATAAATCTTTGTACAGGGTTAAAATCTTAATTGCATATGCCATGCCGTATAATAGCATAATTTATTAAAAAAATACTATAAAATCGTTAAAAACGGGGCCTCATTGTCTATAAATAGGCAGGAGGTTTTATGAAAAATCTGATATATGTTATTACTGCCGCAATATTGGTTATGACGGTTATGGTAATTCTTTTTTTCCCAGCTTGTACTCTAAGTCCTACAGGTATAACTATGTTAGACGGGGATTATTCTCCGCCTATGTATCTTGAATCTCTGTATTCATCCCCGGAATCGATGGAGGTTTTATTTACAGAAAAAATCGTGCAGTTTGAGGCTGAACTTTTAAATACAGCTGATAATACTTCATCTATTTGTATGACAGATCCTCTTTCATGTGTTTTAAAGGGAGAAGGTGTTTTTTCGATTCCAGTAACATTCAGTGAAAAAACAAAGGCTGGCTGCCCCTATACCTTATTTGCAATTGCCAAAGATGAGGCGGGCAACTCCCTTAGTTTTTCAATATCATTTTCCGGTTTTAATGATAGAGTTCCTCAGATTATTCTAAATGAGGTTCGAACAGAATATACAAAACCGAAGGCAGAGTTTGTAGAGATGATCGTACTGGAAGATGGAAATATTGGCGGTGTTGTTGTGTACAATGCACATGATGGCGAAAAATCACAGTATACATTTCCGGCAGTAGAAGTTAAAAAAGACGAGTGTATTGTGCTGCATTACCGGCTTCTGGAGGAAGCCTGCAAGGATGAATATGGAGCACTTGATGAATCAGGCGGAACTGAATCCACACCAGGTGCCCGTGATTTTTGGATACCAGAGGCAAGAGCAAGAATCGGATTAAATGATGTACTCTTAATAAAAACTTCCTATAACGGGAATGTTTTGGATGCTTTACTGATGAGCGAAAGCGGTAAGGAAACCTGGAAAACTGAAGAAATTGAGAAGGCCGCAAAAAAAGCCTATGAAAGCGGCGTATGGAGTGCAGGCTGGCAACCTAAAGATGCAGTGTGTTCTGATTATGTAACAACTACACGAACTTTGAGCCGGCAAAAGGACGGCAGCTGGATAACAACAGCTTCAAGTGGAGCCACACCCGGTAAAGAAAACTCAACAACACCCTATGGTAAGTAGAGGATAAGGCTCTACTATCTTAAAAGTAATAATTCTGCTATAGTATAAAATATGGCAGAATTATTGGCCCCGGCAGGAAATGTCGAAGCGCTCGATGCAGCGATCGGTGAGGGCGCCGATGCAGTGTATATGGGACTTAAAAGTTTTAATGCCCGCTTACGTTCCTCAAATTTCGCGTGGAATCAGTTTGAAGCGGCAGTTGAGTCAGTACACAGACAAAAAAAGAAAATATTTGTAACGGTAAATACCGTT
Organism: uncultured Treponema sp.; assembly: GCA_964560975.1. Classification (GTDB taxonomy): domain Bacteria; phylum Spirochaetota; class Spirochaetia; order Treponematales; family Treponemataceae; genus JAAZLA01. The sequence goes on from CAZLNE010000009.1 coordinate 20,147, forward strand.
GTTGAGGAATGGGAACTAGAACGCTTATACCGCTTTTTGGCATATTTAAATAAGATTGGACCAGATGGAATTATTGTACAAGATATGGGTATTATCCGTATGGTTCAGGAATTTTTCCCCGATTTACGAATGCACGCGTCTACTCAGCTTAATGCAGCAAGTGCGAACGCTGTAAACCTTCTTGGAAAGGCAGGTTTAAGAAGAATTGTACTTGCCCGCGAATTAGGTTTGGATGAAGTAACTGCTATAAGGCAAAAAACCAATGCCGAGCTTGAAGTTTTTGTGCACGGTGCACTTTGTGTCAGTGAATCCGGACTCTGTCTCTTTTCAAGTTATCTTGGCGGTAAATCAGCAAATCGCGGTATGTGCACACAGGCATGCCGCCGTTTTTATTCAGCTGAAACATCAGCAGGCCTCGAGCAGGGCTACTATTTTTCACCGCATGATCTTCAGCTCATAGATACTATTCCAGATTTAATTAAGGCCGGTGTTGATTCGTTTAAAATAGAAGGACGAATGAAGAGTGCCGAATACGTAGGAAGCGTAACTGCAGCGTACCGGTATGTTATTGATAATTGGGAATCTGACAGAAAGGGAAGCATTGCAACAGCAAAACGTATGCTTTCTACCGACTTTGCCCGAACAAAGACAAAGTACTGGTATGAATCTACTAAGGCAGAAAATATACTGGATCCAAAGCAGGCAGGCGGAACCGGTATTTACTTGGGAAAAATTGAGAGGAAGAAAACCTTTGAGGTTCGTACAAATCTCAAAGAGAATGAGTTGGAACTTGATGTTTCGGAAGAAGAAGTTGAAAACACTGTAAAAAGTTCTGAAATTGAAACAGAGAAAACAGCTTTTGCAATATTACGGGGCGGTTCATATGACCCTGATATTGGCGACTCAATCAGACTGCATAAAAAAGATGACTCAAATCGTGAAAGTCATAAGGTTAAGCAAGTTAAACTTATTGATAACGAAAGATGGATAGATATTCCAGAAGGTTTTTCGACTGGAGATTCTGTCTATCTTATTCAGACCAAATCAATGTCAAAGCGGTATCCTCATGTATTGCCGCATGACTTATCACGGTATAGATCTCAACCGGGTGCTCAGCAGCTGCCCATTATGGATTTGACTGGAATTTCGAAAGACTCATTAAAATCCTTTCCGGACGGCATGTATGTGCAGGTTTCTACATTCAAAGATTTGTATAATGTTATTCAGGAACAAACAGTACGCTACATACTTGAACTAAATACTGTATCGCAGCAGTCATTAGTAGAAAAAAAAGAAATTCTACCCGTATCAAAAAAACAACTTTATATATCGTTAGATCCATTTTGTCCTCAAGAGGTGGAAGACCAGCTTGTTCAAACTGTGCCCTATCTTATCTCTGAAGGTTATACTAATTGGGTAGTAAATAATCCGGCACACTTGGCTCTTTTTAGGGAGTCAGGCTGTTTTCTAATAGCAGGTCCTTACTTATACACATTTAATCGTTGGGCTGTGTCATTTTTAGAAAATCAAAAACTTGATGCCTTTATATCTCCCTATGAAAACTCAAGGCAGAATTTAGAATCGACCTTTGATCCGGCTCACAGAAAACGCGTTCTGGTACCTATATTTGCCTATCCAGCTCTGTTTAGAATGAGGTTTAAACTTCCGGAAGCATATAACTTTACCTTTTTTCAAGATAAAGAAGGCGGAGTTTTCAAAGCTTTATCAACACAGGATGGTTCTTTTGTACTGCCGGAAAAACCGTTTTCAATACTCGACAAATGGAAATTTTTACAGTCATCGGGATTTACTCATTTTCTTATAGATCTTTCAAAAACTCAGATAACAAAGTCCATGTTTAAACAGATTTTAAAATCTTTTTTCAAGTCTGAAGCGCTGGAAGATATAAGCAGATTTAACTGGAAAGACGGGTTTTATTCTCCAGAGAAGATGGAAAACTTTAAAAATGCCGCTGAGCGTGCTAAGGAAGAACAAAATACTGTGCCCGTGCGCGGAAGACGAATTCCTCAAGCTTCAAAGACAGCGGGTAAACGCAACTTTGCCCGAACCCGTCCTGTCGATGGAAAAAGGCCGCGCCCCAAAAAGTAGGACGCTGAGCCTGTTTTAAAGAGCAATCATACAAGACAATCAAAACCATAGAAAAAATTTTTTCTATGGTTTTATTTTTAGAATGCTGGTATGGGCTCCTTTTCTTCAATGTGGTGCAAATCGTGCAAGGATTCTGCATCGTCAGTATCCTGATTTTTATTAAACAGAGGTTTAAATTCAACATGCTCTGCCACGATAGAAATCTTTGAATAGCCTTTTCCATCACTACCTGTCCATCTGTTTTGTTTAAGTCTGCCAATTACTCTCACCCCGCGCCCTTTTCCTCCATTTGATGTACACGTTTGAGCCAAATTCCCCCAGGTTTCAATATCAAAGTATGATACTTCTTTTTCTAAACCTCCCTCGGAATTCTTAAATGAGCGGTTTGCAGCAATACTAAAAGTACAAAGTGCCGTACCTCTGGCTGTCTCCTTTGTTAGAGGATCTCTAACAATGTTTCCTTCAATAACGATTGAATTAATTGAATTCATGTGTCTATAACTCCTACAGTTTTAATGTTTGCGGCCGCATCTATGTTATAGACATTAGTGTGAGGTTTTTAACGAATTTCTTAAAAAATTATTTACTATTTTTTACTAATTGAATTATGTAAAGTTGTACATAAGTATCAAGTTCTTTCCTGTCGCGTATTTTAAGAAGAGAAGGGGTATTAATCAAGGTTTGAGAAAGCTCTTTAATACGATCAGAGGTAAAACTTGAAGAACGAATAGTCCTTATTATTTTGCGTACATAATCGCGAATAAGGGAGTTTACGTCTTCGGTTAAGTGTTCCCTAGATTGTTTGTTAAGCAGTTTATTCCATACCTGTAAATTGCTTTTTAGCTCTTCTTCCAATGTAGATCCGGCGGGTACAAGTTTCTTTTCAATCTCTATTGCTGCGTTTTTCAGCTCTTTTTTAGCAGAAGTTTTTTGTTTGTCGGAGTTTTCTTCTTCATCTAAAGACGATTTTGCCTGCAGCTTGTTTACTGGTTTGGTCTTTTTTTTTGGTTTTTTAAATAGCAAAGCAATAATCCAGGAGAGAACAGGAACCGTATACCAGAAAGGTAATAAAATCTTTGCATCAGTTAGTAGTTCCTGCCGGTTGAGCATAAGAAGCTCGCTATAGGGAATAAGTTTTCCATTGATAAAAAGATTTATTTTTTCACTCACTGGTTCCTGAGAAGACCGTGTTTCGTAGTGCACTAAGGGTAAAAAGTTAGAGGTAAGGAGTGCATTGAGAACAGGAGAGTGAACGCGAACTGCTTCTTCAAGCCTTTGTTCAAACGCCTTTTGATCCTTTGCGGCAATAATAGTCTCATAGTCTTTGAGAAGTGCATACCATTCTTTCACAAGTATTCCGCCTATTGCATCCCTGGCATCGCTTGCGAGCCTGACGATTAGGGGAATTACCTTATTTTTGTAGATAAAAAAGCGCTGTTCGGATTCAAGTTTAAAAACTAAAAGTGAAGGAAGATTATTTTTATCGAGCGAGGTTGTTGCATTATGCAGCCAGTCATGGAGATCCTGTTCGCTGTATTGTCCAAGAAGCGGAATGCCTCTGGAATCAACGAATCGTGATATTGCATCATTATTAAAATAATACGGCGGTTTTGCCAATATTTGTTCAAGCGCTTTAAGGGCATTTGCTCTTTGCTGGTCCTGCTGCACCTTGGTTTTAAAGTAGGTAATAGCAATTTCAGTTATTTGAATTGCTTGTAAAATTGATATATCTTCTTGAGTATAATCTTTTACCTTTTCGTAATCCTGCCGGATAAAATAGCAAAGCTGATTCCAAAAGTAAAAGGCATCCGCAGAGTTCTTAAGCGATTCGAGCGTATCAGTCGGCTTCGTTACTATCTGTGTAAAAAAGTTTTTTGCAGAAAGTTCTTTACCCGGGTTCGAAATACGCATTTTCTTGAGGAAATAGTCATGAAACTCTTCTTTTCTGAGCATGTGACGAATCTTTCCTATAGCAATATCAACAAAGTTTAAAACCGGGAGTGAAGAAGGATAAAGTACAATGGGTAAGTCTCTAGGAAAATGCAGACCATAAAGAATATGGTTTTCGACAGCCGGCTTTTCAAAAAGCTTATATAAGATATCGTTTACGCTTTGCTTCTCAAAAACATCAGTCGGTACCTGCTTTGGCAGATCGGTAACCATTGGAAACGGAATGGCTTGATTATTTTCAATTTCCTTATAGCGTTTGGTGTAGTTATCGATGAGGTGCGAAATAACAACGATTGCCTTTCGGTCCGTATCTGCAAGGATTACAATAACTTTTTTTTCTTCAGTAAGTTTAGTCAGCTCTTTGTGTAGAGATTCATTAAGGTTTGTAATGTACGGCAGAAGTTCCGGTTGATCTTCGAGATGATGCTGTGCATACCTCTTAACATATTCGCAAAATTCAGCATAGTTAATAAGGGCATTATTTTGCTTGGATGCGAAGAAGTTTAAAATACTGTTTAAATTAGTTGTTGTAGTAGCCATTATTCTTATTATACCATCAAGAGTCTATTTTCTCAATGATGGATAGAATAAATCAAAAAAAAATTGTACACTTTTTTCAAGTTTTATGATGTATGGAGATTTATATGATTTCTAAAAGAGCACAAAGCATAGATCCCTATGTTCCAGGTGAACAGCTGAAGGATCGTGATTACATTAAGTTAAATGCAAATGAAAATCCCTATGCACCTTCTCCAAGGGTTCAAGAAGCTCTTTCTCATCTAATTAATTATAAATCTCTTTCTTTAGCCCTTTATCCTGATCCAGACTCAACTCTTCTTCGGCATGCCATAGCCCAATCACTCAATGAGTCTTCCGGTGTTTTAGGAACCATGGGAACCGCAAAAAAACAGATCGAAATTTCTATTACACCGAATATGATATTTTGCGGTAATGGATCGGACGAGGTATTATCGGTCTTGTTTTATTCTTTTTTTGATTCAGATAAGCCGCTCGTTGCCCCTGAGTATTCGTATAGTTTTTACCCTGTATACTGCGGATATTACGGTATTCCTCTCAATAAGATTCCACTTCATAAGGATTTTTCGCTCGACAATGAGGCTATGATAAAAGCTTCCCATGACTGCTGCGGCCTTATTTTTGCAAATCCTAATGCTCCTACATCCTTGGCCTTACCGGTAGAGCATATTCGCAATATGCTGCAGAATTTTCCCTGTGATAAGGTTTTCGTCGTTGACGAGGCCTATGTCGATTTTTCTGATGAATCTGCCCTCTGTTTATTGCAAGAATTTAAGAATCTGGTCATTGTGCGTACCTTTTCAAAGTCTTTTTCGTTCGCCGGTATGCGTTTGGGTTATGCTGTTGCAAGTCCGGAACTTATCGAAGTTATGACACGTGTTAAGAATTCTTTTAATCACTTTCCTGTCGATATTGCCGCGCAGACTGCAGGTATTGCCGCCTGCGGGGACACAAAGTATTACGCCGAAAATACCAGGAAAATTATTGCTGAGCGCGAAAGGTTCAGTGCTTTTTTGCAGAACAATGGATGGTTGTGTTATAATTCAAAGACCAACTTTGTTTTTGCCAAGAAAGAAGGTATTAGCGGTAAAGAAGTGTACGAAAAGATTAAAAAGGATGGAATCCTTGTGAGGCATTTTAATACACCCGTTATAAATGAGTATGTACGCATTACTATAGGAACAGAACAGCAAATGGATATGCTTATGAAAAGCCTTAAAAATATAGGAGTATAATATGAGATTTTTACTACTTTCAGATATTCATGGTGATTTGGCTTATTTAGAGACTTTGAGCGAGGAATTTGTTAATGCCGATGCGGTACTTTTTGCAGGCGACTTTGCTCGTGCCTTTGAGGAAGAGACAGGAAAACCTGTGCTGGAAAAGCTTATAAAAAAACATGATATTCTTTTTTCTGTATTGGGTAATTGTGATCCTGTTTCTTTTTTGAATGATGTAGATTCTTTCGATGCTTCCGTTCAGGGCAATGTAGCCTATATGGATGGATTAACCTTCATTGGTGCCGGCGGCGGTACTAAGTTCACAGGCCGAACTCCAAATGAACGAACGGAAGAAGAAATTGCTTCTGATTTATCGATTATTACAAATTCCAATGAGACTGACTGGAATAACCTCATTATGATCATTCATAATCCTCCCTATAATACCACCCTCGATAAAATATCAGCAGGGCTGCATGTCGGATCTCAAAAAATAAGACAGATTATTGAAACAGTACAGCCTCTTGTTGTGGTTACCGGTCATGTTCATGAATCTTATGGAATTGAGACAATCGGAAAAACACTTCTTGTAAACCCCGGCTCTCTTGCAGAAGGAAGATACGGAGTTCTCGAAGTAGAAAAGAACAATGGTATATTTACCGCTAAGGCCGAGCTTTTTGATATTAAAATTACCTGAGGTTTACGTAATACTTTTGAAAAGTTACTTTATTGTATGGTTCTGCAGAGCCTGAAACCCATGTAATTGTATGCTTCTCCCGGATCAAAGGAATAACGGTCGCCTGAGAGGATGAACGAAGCATAGGGGCTCCAGCTTCCGCCTCGGCTAACTCTTTCAAACCCAAACTCCGGTCCTGTAAGTCTTTGTCGTTTATTTTCTTTTTGCTCATAATCTGCAAACCAGTCCCAGCAGTATTCAAGTACGTTTCCGCTCATATCGAATAAACCTATGCCGTTTGCTTTGCCGGTTCCGTGAAGGGTGTTTTGATTGAAGGCGGTGCCGGCTGTTCCTGCTGTTTGTGTTTTTTGAGTGTTTGCACTTGTCCAGGCTATAAGCGTATCGAGAACAGAACTGTCTGTATTGCCGTTTTTATCAACAGAACCCGAGGGAAGATCGCCCCTTTGAAAGCCCGATACTGTTTTTCGCGCTGCGTACTCCCATTCAGCTTCACTTGGAAGCCGGTATCCTGTTGCATCCCAGTTGCATACGGCGAGGTCAGCTTCAAATGTATTTACAGAACTTTTTAAGATTTTACCCTTATAGGTGTAGCAGGGTGTTAGTCCGCTTTGCTCGCTCAAGGCGTTGCACCAGACAATTGCGTCTCTCCAGGTGATAGTTGTCACCGGCTGAAAATAGCCGTCGGGGGAAGGGGCTCTTCCGCGTCTGCCGTATGAGCCTTCTTGTCCCGGGTTTTCAAATTCGTAGCCGTCTTCGAGGGCCTTTTGTAAAACGCTGTTCCAAAGACCGTAGCTTGTTTCATAGGCATTCATTTCAAAGGGTGAAAGTATTGTCCTGGATATCATAGCCTGAGTATGCTCACCAAGTATAAATTGAACCGGATTTTTTTCTGATTCTTCTACACTGAGTACTTTTACCATAAAAAGGTATTCTTTTAAACTTGCAGAAGAAGGACGTGATTGTTCGACCCAAATCCATTCATTTACCGGATTTTGAGCGGCGAGTGCCGAAGCAAGAGCTATGATTAAAAGAATTATATATATCCGGCTTTTAAAATTATTACCATGCATACTTACTACCTCAATATCAGCTTGATACAGTAAGTATACCTTCTTATGTAGTTTCCGTGAAGTCCTTCTTGTTTTTCTTAACGCGTTTTATTCTTTTTTCTGTTTTTTCGTCCTGCTTTTTAATACGGTATTTTCTGGGCCGGCTCTGGCGTGATTGCTTTTCCTTAAGTAATAGACCTGCAAGCAAGGCAGAAAAGGCGCAGGCGCTGGTAATAATTAAAACTCCAAGCCATCCGCTGTTCATGAGGGGGAGCGGAATATTCATACCGAAAAAACTTACTATTAAGGTTGGAACCATCAGGATGAGAGAGATTACAGTAAGCCGTTTCATAATAATGTTCAGGTTATTGGAAATAACCGATGCAAATGCATCCATCATGCTGGATAGAATGTTGCTGTAGGTGTCTGCCATTTCAATTGCCTGTCTGTTGTCAATTTCAACGTCCTCGAGCCATTCTTTATCATCCTCGTCAAAGGTCAGGATCTTTGTTTTTATAAGTTTTTCAAGGAGAAGCTGATTGCTTTTTAGGGATGTGATAAAAAACACGAGAGATTTTTCAAGGTTTAACAGCTGAATGAGCTCGTTATTTTTAATTGATAATTGGAGCTCGCTTTGAATAGTCGTTGAACGGCGGTTAATTTCTTTAAGGTAGCGCAAAAAGGTGCTGTCGGCACGGCTTAATACACGTGTAATAAAGGCTGGAAAATCGTTAAGCGTGAGCGAACGAACCCTGTTTGCACAGAGGTCCTTTAGAACTTCGCAATCGGTCCAGCATATGGTAATGATTTTATCGGGAAAAAGTATAATACCCAGGGGAATCGTAAAATAGCTGATATCAGAAGAGGGCATAAAAACCGGCAGACGTGCAATGATGAGAGTATAATTGTCTTCTTTTTCAATACGCGATAATTCGTCCTGGTCAAGAATATCTAAAATGTGTTCCTGTTCAATTCCGTATTCTTCTTCAAGTTCCCGTATATCTTCTCTGGTAACAGAACGGGCGTCGACCCAAACATTTTTTGCGGTGTCAATTTCTTCTTTTTCACAGCGGATAATCTTTCCGTTGTCTTGCTGCCAAAATGTAATCATAAGAGTATACCTGCTTTAATTAAAAATAGGCGCTTCCAGATGGGTAGGGATAAGATTTCCTGAAGGTTGTCTTAGGCTAATACTCTAGTGTATTCTTATTGATTCCCTCTGGAGGCAGTGTGTGGGTTATAAATCTTACTGATACGTTGACTTCCGGGGTCCGTATCCATAGTACGCCTCCTAGGGTTGCCTTGCGGCAAGGATATACCACTGTACAATGGCATTCTTTACTATAATCCCTCGTTGAAAAAAAATCAAGGTTTTTATGCAGCCTCTGATAAATAAATAATTTTCTTTTATAAAAAGTGTTAGAAACTCGATGGTATTAACCTATAAGTGAGCACAGGAGTGAAAGGTTATGGTTAAGAATGTTGGGTTACTTTTTATTATGTGCTGCATATGCGTGAATGCAGCTGCGCAGAAATCGTATGAATTTATTAACCAAAGTATAGAGGAAATTGTCTATGCGCTTTCATTATATGAGAAAATTACGATTGTATGTGACGATACTGTCCGTGGTAATGCTAGTTTTAGGTACTCTGGTTCCGACTTTGATAGAGCTTTTGATGCATTTTTAGAATCCAGCCGCCTTTATGTTGTGAAAGAAAAAGAACAGTGGACCGTTTCCAAAATACGTGTATTTTGTGATGATGAAGGAAATATCCAGCTTGATTGCTATGATGCTTTGCCGTCAGCTGTGTTGGAAAAACTTTCTGTAAAAAGCGGTATTACCATAGTCTATGATGTAATACCTACAACACCGATTTCTTTGCATATAGCAAATACACCGGTTAAAGAAGTTATATCTCTAATCCTCAGCGGGGTTGGAGTGTATGATGTAAGTGAAGATGCTCATCGAATTCTCATAAGCCGGAAATCTGATAAAATTAATGAACCCTATTTTGAAAATGCAAAGTGTCTGTTTGAGTTTACTGATGAAAGCGGCAGTTTGCTGAATGCTTCGATAATTAAAGAAAGGGCGTATACGGCAGTTGAAAAATTATTCAGCATAGCCGGAAAAGAAGTTGTTCAAACGGTAAAGAATGATGTATTAATCGATAAAATAGTTTTAAAAAATAAAAGCTTTACAGAACTTTTATCGGTAATTTGTTTACAAAGCGGATCATCCTGGCTTGAATATAAGGAAATCTTCTATATAATACCTTCTTCTGATGGGCCGCAGCAGATTAAGAATACGGGCAAGATATGGCGCACCTATTCAATGAAGTATAAATCGGCCGATGTTGCTCAAGGTATTTTGGTTCACCGTTTTCCATCAGTTTCATGCATCCGGTCCGATAATGAAACCTTGCTTCTTTTTGCTTCTGAAATTACACATGAAGATCTTTTATTATTCATTAGTGAAATTGATACTCCTGATTCTTTGCATTTAATTTCATTACAATATATCCGGTCATCAGACTTTCTTAAAAATTTACCTCCATCATTTAAAAAAGAAGAGTTTAAAGAAACAGGAGATGAGTCTGTACTTTTTTATACTGGTTCATTGGAAAAATATAAGGTACTTTGTGAAAGTCTGCCGGTAATTGATATTCCTATTAAAAGGATTACGTATGATTTATTGATAATACAGTATCAAGAATCACAAAACTTACAATGGACTCCATCACTAAAAGTAAGTCCTGTTGGGGTCGATGATTCTTTTCAAGCAAGTGCAAGAATGGATTCTGAACTCGATCTGCAGTTTAACATAATTTCATCTTTCGGATTATCTTTTGCCGCTGGCTTAAATACAGCTATAAAAGAAAATAAAGCGAAGGTTTTTGCTGATACAAGACTTCATGGTGTGTCGGGTAAACCTATCAAATTTCAAAATACGAGTACATACCGGTATCGCGACACGGTGATAGATTCTTCTACAGGTAAGTCTGTTAATAATGGAATTACAAGAGAAATAATATCTGGACTTATTCTTGATATTGAAGGCTGGATTTCCGGTGATGGTATGGTAACGACAACCGTTTCAGCTTCGGTTTCAAAGCGCGGTGCAGATGTATCTTCTTCTATTGGAAACCCGCCTCCGACATATGAAAAAATTGTAACAACTCAGGTAAGGTCAAAAAGCGGAGAAGCTGTTGTGTTAAGCGGCTTGGTACAGGATGATGAAGTAATAATTCAAGAAAGAATTCCTTTTCTTTCAAAAATTCCATTACTGGGTAAGTTATTTTTATCAGAGTTAAAAACTAACGAAAGAACAGAAATGGT
>CAZLNE010000010.1:0-30673 GCA_964560975.1 uncultured Treponema sp.
GGTTTAAAAAATCATTTAAATAAGTTTGTGCCTCTGCTATCGCAAGCTCCTTGATCTCTTTTAAGGAATCATTTATTAAACTGCTTAGAATTCCAGAAAACTGTTTATCGATTAAGGACTCTACAGTAAATGTAAAATTTCCCTGTCCTCTTAATTGCCCTGTAAAATCTGCATTAAGACTTTTGAATCGGGCTAAGGCATCCTGGTAAATACTAAAAAGATAATCAGGTTTAAATGATACAGCTGTAATTGAGGCAGGATCTAACAGTAAACTTCCGCTTACATCAAAAGAATCCTGAGAATTAAATAATAGCATGGTTTTTACCGCAGCATTTCCAGTAACTATTGGTAATCCAGGAACACTTTCGAGGGTCTGCATATTTGTATTGACCGGAATTCCGCTCCCTGAGTACTGGACTTCAAGTAATGAATCAGAACTCTCTCGAAGATCTACTACGGCTCGTATATCATTTTTCAAGTTTCCAATAGATAAAACAAAGCTGGACTTCATTGGTTTTCCCCATTTTTGCATATCATTACTGATATCTTGAGCCCTGCCTTCAATGCCAAGATTACCCTTTCCGCCTGATATATGAACATTTTTAATTAATAAAGAAGGATAGATATTTTCTTTGTAGTATATAATACGCCCGCTTCTTGCCTTTTTATCATCTTCTTTTGATTTTGCCGACGGCTCTGCCTTTTTTCCTGTAGTTAAATAGGTTTGTGCTACATCTATTCCGGTAACGACGTAAGGATAATAGTTACCCAACACACCTTTTAAATAGTCGCTTATACCGTCACTTACCATAGTCTTTGCATCATCGAACTTGAATGACTTAATTTTATCCATATCATTTTTCAACAGGTTCATATCACTTGTAACAGCAGCTTTAATAGAGTCAGAAAGTTTAGCAACCAGAGCTGCCTCATCTCTCATCCGGACTATTGTTAATTCTGAAGTAATTTGTGCTTCTTTTGCGACTTGATACGCATTGGCCAATGAAGAGACAACATCGGGAATTTTATCCGGCTGAGTTTTTAATGATTGTATATCAATAGAAAGCAGTACTTGTCCTTCGTTAATAAGTCTTGCTGATAGTTCCTTTAAGTCGCTTGGTGTAGATTCCCACCGGGGAATAATTGCTTGTACTTCATTTTGAACCTTTTGAGCCGCGGCGGGAGATTTAAATGCCGCATAATAACCCTTAACTAATTTCTCCGGATCATACTGTTCAAATAGTTTTGTAACAGAATCAAGGTCTATCTGCTTTTTAGGCAAATTCTCTATAGAAGGTTTTTTTTCTTCATTCGCTTCATTTATACTCTCTTTTTTAGGTTCTTTAAGCTTTTTTTCTTTTTTAAAAAGAGTGCCGTCTTTTTCTCGTGCAGTTTTATAAGAAATACCTGCGAACTCTATAGTATCTGCAACAAATTTCTTTTTTAGTAATTGAGTAAGATCAAAGTCAATATCAATAGTATCTATTTCAAAAATATTCGTGAATGGATTATTTTTATCTGCCTGGCTAATTTGATTAATAAGTATACGGGAACCAAAAATATCCACAGACACCTTGCTGATATCGCATTTTGCACCAAATACCCCTTCCAGACCTGATGTAATAGCTTTCTTAACCGCAAAATCTTTAAAAATAAATATGCCGGCCACTATAACTGCTGCAACACATACTACTGCGGTGAGCGGAATAATATTAACTCGCCACTTTTTCTGCATCTTTATTTGTTTTGCTATTGTTTTTAATCGTAAAAGATCTTTTTTGGTAAATTCAGTTTCTTTGGGTATTTTATAAACATTGTTTTCATCTTTTAAAAAGAGAGGAACAATATAATTTCTATCTGATACAACAAGGAGCCTCTTTTCAATCTCTTTTGTAAATTTTTGTTCCGAATACGTCTTTTTAAACAAAGAGGGCACTTTCTTAACCGTGTATTTTTTTACTTTTTTTACTTTTACTCGGGCTTTTTTAGTATCTTTCATACGTATCCCTCTTATTTATCGTTATCAAACTTGTTTAAACTTGACATAAAATGTACAAACTTACTTACCTTAGGCAGAGCAGAAAAAGACTTATACACCTTTGATGTTACAATGGACGGGATTATTGTTTTTCTCCACACCGATATTCCTGCTCTTGAAAGCAGGTAACATGGTATATACATAAGCAAACCGGCAACAAGACCGCCCATAACAATGGTATCATTAAAATTAGTGAATGCAACAAAGGGAACATCAAGCAACCGCATCCACATTGGTGATAGTTTTTCATATGTTAATATAGCGTAGCCGAGTAAATCCAAATAAGCATCTACTAATGGAGTGAGAAGAGAGACTAATAAAAGCGAGAAAAATAAAGCTGTCTTATTCACACGTACAAATAGGAAAAAGAAAAAAAGAGCAATCCAAATTGCATTGCCTTTTGGAACGAGACCAAGTAGTAAACCAATACATACAGCATGTGCAATTTCACCAGGATGTGAATTAGAATTGAGAGATTTAATGAGAGATAGTATTTTCTTCAGCATTATCATGCTCCTAGTATATAACTATATCATACGAGTGGAATATTATCCAAGCAATTTTTCTAATTCTTCAGAATGAAGCTCCCTGCATTCTCCACGTGTAAGATTATCATCGAGCTTTAATGATCCGATGGCAATTCGTTTTAAATACATAACTTCATTACCAAGCGTACTCATCATTCTTTTTACCTGATGATATTTACCCTCGTATATGGTTAAGAGTGCCTCTGTTCCATTCTCGTTTAACCATTCCAGTTTTGATTCCTGTGTTATAAATCCATCCTCATTTCCTTCATGAGGAACTGCAAAACCTTTTTCACATTCTGTTTGATAAAACTGCTGTGTATTTTTATCGGTTTCATGTGCAAGTTTTAGATAATATATTTTAGAAATATGCTTTTTGGGTGATGTTAACCGATGTGTTAAATCTCCATCAGTGGTAAGAAGAAGCAGTCCTTCTGTATCAATGTCAAGCCGCCCAATAGGATGAATATCGCCTCCTAAAAAACTGACTCTATATTGAGACGGTAGAATATCTATAACTGTTTTATGTATGCCGTCCTTCGTTGAACAAACTATGCCATCCGGCTTATGAAGCATGAGATATACATGGTGCCGGAGCTGGAGAGTAACACCATCAACTATGATTGTGTCTGTGTTTATATCAATTTGAGCATCAGATTCTGTGCAGATTTCACCATTAAGAAGGACTAAGCCCTTGTGCAGCAGTTTTTTAGCGTCTTTTCTGGAGCCGTATCCATGATGAGACAATATTTTATCAAGTCGTTGCGTTTTCATATGCATAATTGTATCATATAAAATGCTTTTACTTCTATGTAACTATCTGCAGCTTTTAAAAAAAAGCGCAGTTTCCCTCGTAAAGAAACTGCGCATATGAAGCACAGACCAAGCTGGCAAAGATAGCCACAAGCCCGTTAAAGGCTGTTCATCATAAGCTGCTACGATCTTCTTGCACGTTGTTCAATAGGCACAAACTGCCTTGCCTCCAAAATATTTTTAAATGCGGGGCGGTATATTCTTCCGCCTGCTGCTATTTCTTCAATTCGGTGAGCTGACCATCCTGCTATACGGGATACAGCAAATATCGGTGTAAATAAATCGCGGGGTATTTCAAGCATGCTGTATACAAAGCCCGAATAAAAGTCGACATTTGTACAAATTTGCTTTTCTTCTCCCTTTTCTTCTGCAAATACTACTGGTGCAAGTTTTTCAATGAGAACATAGAGATTAAACTCATCCATCATATTTTTTTCTTTTGCAAGAAGAGCTGCCTTATTTCTAAGCAGAATGGTTCTTGGATCTGATATTGTGTATACTGCATGGCCTTGTCCATAAATGAGGCCGCTCTTATCATATGCTTCTTTCTTCATAATCTTACGTAAATATTCTTTTACTTCTTTTTCAGATGACCAGTCTTTAACATGGGCCTTGATGTCATCCATCATTTCCATAACCTGCTTATTAGCACCTCCGTGCCTTCTTCCCTTTAGAGAACCAACAGCTGCAGAGATGGCTGAATACGTATCTGTATCTGCGGATGATATAACGTGCACTGTTAAAGATGAGTTGTTACCGCCTCCATGTTCTGCATGAAGAACAAGAGCGAGGTCAAGAATCTCGGCTTCGAGTTTTGTATATTTTTTATCACGGCGAATAAGCCGCAGGAGGTTTTCTGCAGTAGATAACTCTGGTTTAGGGTTATGAATATACATGCTCTTTCCATCGTAATAGTGCCGCTTTGCTTCGTAAGCGTAGGCTGCGAGAGTCGAAAAGCGTGCAATGAGCTCAATACACTGACGAAGATTATTTGCAATACTTACATCTTCCGGATTTGGATCATAAGAATAGGAAGCAAGAACACCGCGGGCAAGCTTATTCATAATATCTGATGAAGGGGCCTTCATTATCATATCTTCGGTAAAATTTTCCGGCAGGCTTCTCTTTGAACCTAAAAATGAACGGAACTCATCGAGTTCGTCCTGAGAAGGTAATTCTCCAAAGAGCAATAGATAAACAGTTTGTTCATAACCAAATTGATCATGCTCTTCAACGTCTTTAATAATATCTTCAATATCATAACCGCGGTAAATCAGTTTCCCAGGAACGGCGATTTTTTTTCCATCGGCAACATCGTAACCGACAACATCGCCAACGCGGGTCAAACCAACAAGTACACCGCGTCCGTCTGCATAGCGTAATCCGCGTTTTACATCATATTTTTGATACAACTCTGAATCGATTGGATCATTATTCTGAGCAACCAAGGTTAACTTTTTTAAAAAAGAACTTTCATAAAAATCTGACATAAATATCTTCCTTTTTCGTGAAGAATGTATATTTATACAACGTAAATTGCGTATATGTAATAATTATACATTTATACATACGATTGTCAATATAGAGGCAGGGTGTTTGACTGTTTTTTGAAAAAATGATACTACTAAACTATGAAAACACAACTGATAAAAGACATTTTGGTTTCAAAACCGGACGGAAAGCCGGTAACCATTTGCGGATGGGTCCGAACAAAACGCGACTCAAAAAACCTCTGCTTTATTCAAGTAAATGACGGCTCATGTTTTGCTTCAATTCAGCTTACTTTTGACCGCGAAAATCAAAATATCAATATAGATAATGAACTCAAAAAAATTACTACCGGTGCTTCTATTAAGGCAACTGGTAAACTCATAGAATCCCCCGCATCAGGACAGGCCGTTGAGGTTACCCTGGAAAGCATAGAAGTATTAGGTCAAGCTCCTGCAGAAACCTATCCTCTACAAAAAAAGGGCCATTCAATGGAATTTCTGAGAGAAATTGCTCACTTAAGGCCAAGAACCAATGCCTTCAGCGCTGTTGCCCGTATGCGGAGCCAGATGGCCTATGCAATTCATACCTTTTTCCAGGAAAGAGGATTTCACTACGTTCATACTCCAATTATTACAGCAAGCGACTGTGAAGGTGCAGGAGAAATGTTCCAGGTTACAACATTAGATATTGATAAGGTTGCAGAACTCGGAATAAAGGCTGGTAAAAGCGGAAAAAAAGAAGAGGAAGCTTCTCAATTAGTAGACTATACTAAAGATTTCTTCGGTAAAAAAGCGAGCTTAACTGTTTCCGGCCAGCTTGAAGCTGAAACCTATGCAACTGCACTATCGAGAGTATACACCTTTGGACCAACTTTTAGAGCTGAAAACTCCAACACCACAAGGCACTTAGCCGAATTCTGGATGATTGAGCCTGAAATGGCTTTTTTTGAGCTAGAAGACAATATGGATATTGCCGAAGAGTTTATTAAGTATCTTCTTTCTTGGGCTTTAGAAAAGTGTACTGAAGATATGCAGTTTTTTGATGAACGCATTCAAAAAGGGCTTATTGATACGCTCAAACACGTTGTTTCATCTGACTTTGTCCGCTTAACATACACAGAGGCTATTAAAGAATTAGAGAAAAAAGCTGATGCCTTTGAGTATAAACCTTTCTGGGGCTGTGATCTTCAAAGTGAACATGAAAGATACCTCACCGAAAAAATCTATAAACGGCCGGTAATACTCACCGATTATCCAAAAGAAATTAAGGCTTTTTATATGAAGCTTAACGAAGACGGCAAAACGGTACGTGCTATGGATATTCTTGTTCCAGGTCTTGGAGAAATAATCGGAGGATCTGAGCGTGAATCTGATTATGACACACTTATAAAGAGGATTAACGACCTCTCCCTTAATCCTGAAGATTATTGGTGGTATTTAGATCTCCGCAAGTATGGAACTGTACCCCACTCAGGTTTTGGGCTTGGATTTGAGCGTCTTTTACTCTATGTAACGGGCATGGGCAACATAAGAGATGTAATACCCTATCCTCGCGCACCAAAACTTTGCGATTTTTAGTTCTATATAAGAGCTGCGTTCGTTGAACGCAGCTCTTTTTTTTTACTTTTTTTCCACTGTTGCCTTGCAGTTCTTAAAAGTACCATTGTATACTAATTAGAATAGTTTACGTATACTGACCAAAAGAGAAGGATCAAGGTTTATGAATTTAAAAGAGAATAATATTTTCGGAAGAAAAGTTTTTTTTCTGTATCCATCCTTTGATTTTCAAAAGATAATTATCGATCGTCTTTATACTCTCGAATACGAGGTGTATGTTATTAATGATATTGCAGATGCAAAAAATATCTTAATTCATTATCCTGATTCAATCTGCTTTATTAATATTGATTCCACCCTTGAAAATATACATTGGCTTAACTTTGTTTTAAGTTTCAACACAGACCAAGTGTTATCAACAATTTTTCTAGGAATTATGAGCCATAACAACAGAAGTAAAGACAAAGAGCTTTTTCTGCTTAATGCTGATATACCTGCAGGCTTTATAAGTACAGCGGTAAATCATGATGAACTTACAAGTACATTAGATCAAATTCTCGAATTAAATGGAGCAAAGGGAAGAAGAAAATATATACGAGCTGACTGTTCTCACGATCCCTTTGTGTATGCTAAGTTCGCCGTAGCTAATAAAACGTACGAAGTAAAAATAAAAGATATAAGCTCTGTCGGTTTTTCTGTTGATATACCCATAGAATTTGAATCACAGGTAAAAGCAAACCTTGTTGTAAGAAACTGCACCATAAAGTTGCACGATACATACTTTATTGAACCGGTTACCGTCATAATTGCAAAACCTGATAACACTATTATGCACGTAGTGTTTGTATTTCTAAAGGGAATGAGTTTAACAAATAAGGTACTCATACGTTCATATATCCGAAAGCTTCTTCAAGATAAATTGATAGAAATCACTAAGGGATTACCCAAAGATACCACCAACTACTCTGTTAAGCAGGAGCTGCCTCTGGGCGCAAGTTGTCCATTCTTAATATCCAGTTTTGAAGAAAGAGTTGAAGAACTTGAACCATTTGATGAAGCTGATCTTACAGTTACAAACCTATTTTAGGATTCTGAAACAAAGACCTCTACTCTCCCATGAGACAAATCTGTGACACGAGAGCATAATACACTTATTAAAGGCTTCTCAATTAAACCGCTGACAGTAATACGGGCAGCAAAATCTTCTTTCAATTCTGATATTGGTAAATCTGCTAAATGGCGTTTTAGTACTTCATGAATCTCATAATCAACGTTATAGGAAAAACTCACCCTTACAACAAGAGGCTCAACCAGCGCACAGGAAAGAACTGCCCTTGCAGCATCTCCATACGCCTTAACCAAGCCTCCTGTACCTAGTAAGGTTCCTCCAAAATACCGGGTAACTGTAAGCAGGATATTCGTTATGCTCATTCCTTTTACAATATCCAGTATTGGTCTTCCGGCTGTTCCTGCAGGTTCACCATCATCTGACATGCCGGAAATATGAGCCTGAGCCCCGCAAAAAAAGGCATGAACCACATGAGAAGAATCTTTGTACTTCTTTTTTTGTTCTTTCAACAGTTCTCTTGCTTCCACCTGACTCTGAATCGGAAAAACTTCGGCAATAAAGCGTGATTTTTTTACACTAATTTCAGCATGGGCATACGCAACAAGACTATTCATTATCAGTCCTGAATAAAAGTCTCTGTTTGCTCGATCTCATGAACCGGCGCTGCAAGAGATTGTTCAGATTGAATAGGATTCCTGCTTTCTTCATAGAGGCATTGATAATATGCTGCAAATATGAAGTATGTTTTTAAAAGAAGCAGATTAGCACAGACAGTTTGTACCAAATTTGAAAACTTGAGTAAAAAAGAAGGAAGAGGGTTAACCATATGTATAACAGTAAGAGCAAAACTAATAGAAGTAACCAGTAATAAAGGCCAGACACCCTTAATAATACAGCTGATAAAATGGCGAAATCTTCCCTTAAGCAGTATGAAACAACCCTTAAAGGCCCTTAGCACCTTAATATGCGGATTTTGCTCAAAGATAAAAGGGATAAAAGCAAAAAGAACTGAACATAGAAGCAACACTGCACTATACACGGCCATAGAGATAATAAACAGTAAGGTTATTCCAATTTCCAGATCTAAACCCTGAGGTACCAGAGAATAGGTAAATAAGGGAGGAAAGGCCTTATCGAACAGGGTATACGGCGTTAGAATAATGAGATTTAATACAAACATTCCCGCGAACGTTAGAATTCCTGCACCTGAAACCTGCTTAAAATTCTTAAAACCAGCAAATAGATGACCTATGAAAGTTCTTTCGTTAGTAACCATTTTAAACACGGTAACCATAAGACCATACTGCAGGGTATAAAAAATTACAAAGAACCAAACAAGCAGTATTATACTAAAAAGAGGCGGTAATGAACCTAGTGTTGCAGCAAAACCTATAATGATAAAATAAGAAAGAAAAATAACTAATACAGAAAAAACAACGAGAGACAAAATAGACTTAAAAAAATTTTTACTAAATGCTTGATTAGCGCGATGTAAGATGTTTTGTGTATCCATAATTTAAATAATACTATAAATCGGCCTGATAGTATACCGTATCACTTATCAAGGTCTTCAATAACACAAAAAATTATGCTACTGTTTAGCTATGTCAGGAAACACATTTGGAACTATTTTTAAAGTCACAACCTTTGGTGAAAGTCATGGACCTTCCCTTGGCGCAGTAATTGACGGCTGCCCTGCAGGAATACATATTGATATCAACCTTATTCAAGAAGCCTTAAACAGAAGACGCCCTGGATTTTCTTCTGGGAATACAAAGAATGTCACGGGAACTACAAGAAGCGAACTGGACGAAGTTAAGATTGTAAGCGGAGTCTTCGAAAACATTTCAACAGGAACTCCTATAGCCTTAGTTATAGAAAATACTGCACAGAAATCTCAGGATTATTCAAATATCAAAGATGTATTTAGGCCGGGACACGCAGATTATACCTATCAGATAAAATATGGAAGAAGGGATTACCGGGGCGGAGGAAGAAGCTCGGGAAGAGAAACCGCAGCCCGTGTAGCTGCAGGAGCAGTTGCAAAATTAATGCTTGATACAGTGTTAAAGCAGCCTGTATCGATTACCGCATATACTAAAGAAGCTGCGGGTATTCAATGCCGCGATAATAACATGACACTCATTGAAAAAAATCAGATGAGAGCTCCAGATGCATGGGCTGCAGAAAAAATGCTTGAAGCAATAGAAACTTTAAAACGCAAAGGCAATAGTGCAGGGGGCATCGTTGAATGTATTATTCAAGGAGTTCCTGAAGGTTTGGGTGAACCGGTATTTGACAAACTCGATGCAGAACTTGCAAAGGCTATGCTCAGTATTGGTGCTGTTAAGGGTATTGAGTTCGGATCAGGATTTGAAAGCGCCAGCATGACAGGTTCTGAATGGAACGATGTAATGAGAATTTCAGAAACTGATGGCAACCCACTGTTTGAGACAAATCATGCAGGTGGTATATTGGGTGGAATTTCTAACGGGAATGATATAGTTTTTCGTATTGCAATTAAACCTGTACCAAGTATTCTTCAGTCGCAAAAAACCGTCAATGTGCACGGCAATAACACAGATATTTTTATTGAAGGCCGCCATGATGTATGCCTCTGTCCGCGAATTGTTCCTGTAGTAGAGGCAATGTCGTACTTAACAATTGCAGACATGTTTTTAAGAAATTCTCACGCTCAGCTATAAGGTTATTATGAAGCAAAGAACAAAACACCTCATTTTAATAATTTCATTACTACTTCTTGCCATCGCACTTATTATAAGCTTTATTGTGTACAGCAGCAGTTTTAAAACACCTCATCCCCGCTCTCTTACTTCCAGCGAAACCTTAGCTCTGTATAATAAAATAGAAGAACAATATCCTTCTGCGATTCTACAAAACCTGCCCTACCCTGTTATTCCAGCAGAACTACCTGTTCAGGCCTATAGTGCAATTATACTTGACGCATCAAATGGGAGTGTTCTATATGAAAAAAATGCAGACGCCCTCATTCCGCCCGCTTCAATGACGAAACTTGTCGTCATGTACATAGTTTTTGAAGAAATAGAAAGCGGCAGATTTTCGCTTACTGATATTGTCCCCCTGCAAAAAGAAGCATGGGCAAAAAATGCTCCGCCAGATTCGTCATTGATGTTTCTTGGAGAAGGCCAAAGAGTAACTCTCGATGAACTTCTCACAGGACTTGCAGTTGTTTCGGGTAATGATGCCGCAGTAGCTGTCGCCCAATATATTAGCGGAACAATGGAAAATTTTATTACGCGCATGAATGTATGTGTTCAAAGTTTAGGTCTGAAACAAACCCATTTTGTTGAAAGTTCAGGCTATAGTGAACTTAATAGTACCACACCTAGAGAATTTGCATCCTTTTGTAAAATATATATTGATAAATTTCCCCAAGCTCTCGAGAAATATCACAGTCAAAAATCCTTTACCTATCCTAAAGCTCATAATCTAAAGGAAGGTCTAACCTATAGCCTTGCATTGGAAAGCGGAAGCGCAATCGAGGGAACTCTCCCTATAACGCAATACGCAACAAATAAGACACTTGGAGAAATTGAAGGAGCTGACGGTATAAAAACCGGCTTCATCTATGAATCAGGATACAATTTAGCCCTTACTGTAAAACGTGACGGAACAAGATTTATATCAGTTACAATGGGCGGTCCAGGAAGAGGAAGTGTACAGGGAAATGAAATTAGACTACAAGATGCAAAAACAATCATGGATTGGGCCTTTGCAACTTTTAAAACACTCCGTATTACCGATGTCCTGCGTTATTATCTGCCGGTATTCAATGGAAAAGAAAATGCGGTGCAGATTTCTGAGTCCCCATACTATACAAGGAAACACAATCTTACACTGCCTCTCTTAGCAGATTATAAAGCCGGCTTAATAACACTCGAAAGAGTAATCGAATTACCTGAGTACATTGAAGCACCCATAAAAGCCGGAGAAGTCGTCGGATACAGCCGCTACATGATTGGAGATATATGTATAGAAACTACAGAGCTTATAAGCTGTCATACTATTGATAAAGCTTCATTTTTTAAAGCAGCTGTTGATTCTGCAGCGGAATTTTTGTTTAAGAGAAAAAACACTACAAATCAGTTACAGGAACTATATCGTAACCCGCAGATAGAATAGCGCTTATTAAGAGATCTATTTTGTTGTATACATAATCAGTTCTCGTACCGTTAGATATACCGCATGATATTGGAATTATTGCTCCAGGTTTCAACTGCTTAACAATCTCATTTATTATATCAGATGCACTTTGATACGTTTCTCCCCGTGATGCAGCCGCTTCGAGTGTTACTGTATCCAAGGGAGAAAGCCCGCGGTCTATGTACTTATATCCCGCATTTTTACCTGCAGTTAGTATTACAGAATTTGAATAATACTGCGGCGTGTGCCAAATAAGAGAAAGCTCAGAACCTGTTAATGCATAAAAATCATCTTCGTTTCTAGCCAGTCCGCGGCGGATAAAATTTTCATCTACACGATACAGCGGGGTGTTGAGCACATACGGTGTATAAAACATCGAGCCGCATTGATGTCCAAGTGAAACAAGTTCTGTAACCGCTGTCGGGAACCGCCTCATAAACTCGCCATTTAAGAAAAACGTAGAGCGCAGCTTATATTTATTTAACGATGAAAGAATAGCTGTTAACCCGTCAGAATTGTCTAGAGCATCAAAGGTAAGCGCAACACGGGGTTTTATTGCAGAACCGGAGACAGTATCTTTGAATAAAGGAAGATTATAACTCATTGGAGTAAGCTCTCTTCCGTACAGGGTATTTTTAAAATAAGCACTTTTAACATCTTCTATAAATATACGCCAGGATGTGTTTTGAGTCTGCTGCTTTCGAGTTATGACATTTTTTGAAATATCCCAAATATTAGTCTTTGTATTATAAAGGTAAAATCCGCTTGTTGTTCCTGCTATTACACTTTTACTTTGCGCATCCCAAGTGTATCGTGCTGCGCTCGAGAGAAATAAAACAGAGGATGCGGATTCATTTAAGCGCCACAAACGTACTGTTTCGGTACCGCCTACATAAAGAGAAGAAGAATCATTCCAAACACAGGACACTACCTTTTCATCAGTATTGACATAAAGCTGCAGCCACGTGGCAATATCGTATACATGAATACTTTGTTCTCCCAAAAAAGAAAGAAGTCGTTTATCAGGAGAAAGCATCGGTTTTGAAACAAAAACAGGAAGCGGCAGAGCTGTAAAGTATGTATTTTTTTGTACTGCATTTTTTTCAAGCTTATATACATAGCTTTCTGTTTTTCCTGAACGAAGCATTTGAATCCATACAAGAGGCAGCTGTTTACCCTCAGAGGCGGGAGCCCAAAAGACATCGAATGATAGAGCTGCTCCCGGAACTGTTACAAAGGGATACGAAAATAAAGTTGTCACAAAATTAAAATCAGTTCCGCTTAGTTCCATATACCACAGGGTTCTGTTATCCTGCAGATAAACAATTGAAGTTCCATTCTCGCTCGTCCAAAATGTATCTACAGCAGAGGAAAACGCAGCAGGCAGTCTGCCTACGATTCTTCCAGTACCAACTATATCTGAATATAAAGCTCTGGTATAAAGCTCATTCACCGGTATGCTGTAAACCAGTTCATTTGAAATGTACATGAGGGTCTTGTTTGAAGCCCAATACACATTACGTATAGTACCTGGACCTATTTGCCTGTATTCTTCAGGAATCTGCTTTGCAGAAAAACCGTTTTTAAAATTCAAAAAATATAATAACCCATTTTTCTCGTATACGAGAATGGCTGAATCCGGTGACCATAAAGCAGGAACAGAATCGTAGCTGAACTCGGTTTGTGTATTCAGCTCAATTTTAGCACCAGTGTCTATATTTTTCACAGCCAAACTTCCTTTTGCAGGACTTGTCTGTTCAACATAGCAACTGTATCTGCCGTCACCACTCAAACTGACAGGAACCAATCTCGTATGCTTTATAGGTATAAATGATTCGTCGTGCTCAGTAATTTCCTGAGGTATGCTTATTCTCTGCAGCTGCTTCGCATCAACTGAATAATGGAAGGTGCCATATCTGTTTTGTATTTGAAGAATTTTCCCATTTAAAAGTAGATCAATTTTTTCCGGATAGCAGGTTAGTATTTTAGGATTTGACTGCTCCTGTGAAAAAACAGTCTGAGTTACTTTTTTTTCAAGTTCATACCAAAAAAGAGTTTTATATGATGGCTGTGCAAAATCTGTATGTTCAACCGAAAAAAGCAGTTCATTATCTGTATTCAAATCGATATCTGAAAAACGTACCTGCGAAAAAAGCGGAAGCAGCAAAGACAGAATCAATAATAATAGTAGTATTTTTTTCATTTTTTTGACTCCATAGTATGAATTACCAAAGTAATTTCCTTTTCCAGAATATCAAGCGATTGCCCAATTTTTTCTATTCTCTTGCCTGTTTCATTTACTTTAACAATATCAAAAACCCGGCTTACAATTTCCTGTAAATGAGAATTTTCATTGAGTAGTTCACCGCACCATGGGCAGTAGAGAAATTGGACATCTGTTGTCTTACCGCAAAACCGGCATATACAAACCTGCTGCATACCTCTCCTATTATAGCAGACTTTTTCTATTTTAATATAGACAGAGGATTAACCAGACTTCCGTTTTTATACACTGAAAAGTGCAGGTGGGCGCCAGTTGAGTATCCTGTATTTCCAAGGAGTCCAACCTTAGTACCCTGTCCCACAGTCTGGCCGACCTTTACAGAAATTGTATGAAGGTGAGCATAGAGAGTTTGATATCCATTTGTATGAGTAAGAATTACATAATTTCCATACACTTGAGTGTAACCAGCTGCTGCTACCTTTCCTCCCATAGCGGCCTTAATTGGTGTTCCTTGAGCAGCGACCATATCTATACCAGTATGAAAACTGCGCACCCCGGTAAACGGGTCGGGGCGGTATCCGTATGGAGAAGAGAGGCGCCATGAAACTGATAATGGACTCATAAACAATTCACCCAATGCTTGTTTAAGCTCATCTGAACTGAGTTTTGCACCAGGAATGAACAGCTTATCGCCTGCCTGAAGGGTACTGGAAGAAAGATCGTTTACATCCAGCAAGGTTTCAATAGAGACTGCATACTGCTTTGCAAGAGCTGCAAGACTATCACCCTTTTTAACCACATGAACCATACCGTCAAGAGAAGGTATGCTTATTTTCTGTCCCGTCCTAAGGAGCCTTACATTGGAAATATTATTTACTGCAATAAGAGTTGATATGTTAGCCAAACCAAATTTTTTTGCGATCGAACTTATGTTATCTCCTGCTTTAACGGTATAGTTAGTATAGTTCACTGCAGTAGGAATTGCCTTTATTGCAGGGACCTGCTGGGTACCTACATTTCCCTCATTATCAAAAGAATCTCCTGATTCATTAAAAACAAAGGAAGCCATAGCAGTATTTAGGAGATCCATTTCTGCAGCAGGAACCATAGAAAGAGACGCAGGCTGCACTCTTTGAGGCAGATTCTCAATAATGACAAATACTGTTAATAAAACTGATATAAGAACAGCGCATGAAAGAGTCTGTATTTTCCACTTTGCAAAAAAAGAAATTACCGTTGAAAAACAAATTGTTAGTTCTTCGGCAAAACTATAAACCGATGCCTTTGTTCCGATTTTTAAACTTCTCACCTTGGCCCGGTTAAAATTTTGATTTTTTAGAAGCATATCGAGGCTTGCTTCTTTTTTAAATGCGGATGATGTTATATTTCTGTCAAGATAACTGATAATTTGCATACCTTTGTATCGACATATTTTTTATAACTTATTAGAATAATTGCTAGATATGGAAGAAACTATTACCAAAAAAAAATTAAATCCTATTATCAGTATTGCATTAGGCTTGCTTATTGGACTAATCTTAAAATTCTTTATCATTGATGTAGTAAAAATTTCCGGGCCTTCTATGGAACCGGCACTTTCCGACGGTCAGACTGTCTTGTTATACAAACTTTCATACGGTGTTGTCATTCCATTCTCTTCTGCTTTTTTTATTCATTGGAAAAAGCCGGAGATACATGACGTGGTATACTACCTTCATAATAGCAAAATAGTGGTGAAACGCTGCAGAGGGGTTGAGAACGAAGCTCTATCATTTTATTCGAATAAGGGGTATTATGTTATAATAGATAACAATACAGAAAGAAGTATTCCGTTGACAGAGCAGCAGTATCAGAGGCTGAAACATACACAAGTTATTCCGCCGGGCTACATATTTGCGGTAGGCGATAATTACGATGAGTCTGTTGATTCAAGGGATTATGGTTTTGTTTTAGCTTCTCACGTACTAGGAAAAGCAGCATGCAGATAGATAATTTTTCAAAAAAAAGATTTATAGTCTTTGTAACGATTATTACAGTAGTCCTCATCTATATCCTTTATACGTATGCTGCATTGGCTTTTCTTCCACAAACTATTAAGACTGAGCAATACAAAGAAGTTATGAGGGGCAGTATTTTAGATAGAAACGGAAAAACCCTTGCAGTAAGAGCTAATTTTTATCATCTTGCAGCAACTCCTTCTTCTATACTGGATCCGCAAAAAACAGCATCTGTTCTATCGCCGTACATAGGTAAAAGTGAAGAGGAAATAATTAGGCTTGTTTCAAGAGTGAATTCAGATTTTGTATACTTGAAAAAGAAAATCGAGCAGGATGAATACGAATCTATTGCAGATGCAATTACAAAAAACAAATTAGCTGGGCTCAGGCTCGACAGAATTCAGGGAAGAATATACCCTGAAAATTCTCTTGCCTCTCAGGTAATTGGATTTATGGGTGATGACGGAATCGGACTATCGGGTATTGAATATACGATGCAAAGTGTTTTATCTCCAAACAATGATCCTGCGTCGTTAGATAATTTTGGTAAAGATATTTATCTTACTATCGATGCAAATCTCCAATACAAACTTGAACAGATTACCCGTGCTGCAATGGAAAAAACACAGGCAGAAAGTGTAATGCTCATTGCAGCCCATGCAAAAAAAGGAGAAATTCTTTCATATATCAGTTTGCCTTCTGCAAACCTTAATACGTATTCTTCCGCTACCATAGATGAAAAAAAAGATTTACCTTCAACCTATGCGTATGAGCCGGGATCGGTGTTTAAAGTTTTTTCTGTTGCCTCGTTTCTTGAAACCGGTGCCATAAAGCAGACAGACCGCTTTTATTGCGATGGTAAACATGAGATTAATACAACTAATGGAGAAAGGGTTTTCATAACCTGCCTCGATAAACACGGCTGGGTTACAGCAAAAGAAGCCCTGCAGTATTCCTGCAATGATGCGCTCGCTCAAATGAGTGAGCGAATTGAAACAAATACCTTTTTATCAATGCTTAAAGCCTTCGGCTTTACTTCAAAGACTGGTGTTGAAGTATCCTATGAAAATCAAGGCTCTGTTCGAAGTCCAAACGACAGACTTTGGTCAGCCCGTTCAAAACCAACTATCTCAATTGGGCAGGAAATAAGTGTTTCGGCCTTGCAAATGGTTCAAGCAGGAACAGCTTTGGCAAATAAGGGAATACCTGTACAGCTGACCCTCATTTCACAGATTGCCTCGAGCAGCGGCACGTTAACGTATCAGCACACACCGGTGTATAAAGATCAAATTATTTCTGAAGAAACAGCCCGATACCTTTTAAGCTGCATGCAAACTACTGCACAGTCTGGAACAGGCAGTAGAGCAGCACTGGGCGATGTTTCTATTGGTGTAAAAACCGGTACTGCTCAAATGAACGATAAGGTAAAAGGCGGCTATAGTACGACAGACTTTTTATCTAATTGTATTGCAATTTTCCCGGTTGAAGATCCCCAAATCATTTTATACATTGTAATTTCAAAGGCTCAGGGCGAAACCTATGCAGGACGAATTGTTGCCCCCGTTATTGCAGATGCTGCTGATGTCATTATTGATCACCTGGGACTTGCACGCTCAGGAGCTTCTTCTATTGCTCATACTGGTAAAATTGCTATTACAACCGGCTCTACACCAGTTATTGGATCGTCAGTGCCTAATTTTACAGGAACACCAAAACGTCTGCTCATACCTTTACTTGAACGAAACGATTTACGAATAATTATTAATGGTGACGGCTGGGTCTATGCACAAAACCCAGAACCTGGAACTTTAGTAACGGAGAACATGCTCATTGAACTCTATCTTCAGTAAAAATATTGAACAATTTAAACTCCGGCTTCCACACCTCTATGCTGTTCACCAATCGGCTATTCTAAGCTTTCTTGAAAAAACAAATCCTTACGAGTATGAACAATGTTCCATTGTAGAATCAAAAGTAAAAAGCCCCACAGTGCGTGAAAACGGAATTCTTCTGCATTCCATGTACAATCCGGAAACAGAAGCTGTAAAATCGATGCAAAGAGCAGAAATACAGAGTAAGGATGCAGTCATTTTTTTTGGGTACGGTTTGGGGTACGGTCCCATCGCTTGTGCTTCAATGTACCCGGGAAAAAATATAATTCTCGTTGAGCCCGATATTAACCGTGTTCTATGGGCTTTTCAGTTTATCGACTTTTCTTCGCTTTTTTCACACCCGTCATTGATCTGTCTTTTTTCAGCAGACTTCAACGACTGCATAGGCATTTTTGAACAAATAGGGCTGCATAACTGCTATTTAGTGCAGCATCAGAACTTTACTATGCATGCTTCCCGGTATTTTTCAGGTTTGCATGAGCTGATAGAACGTAATAAACAAAAAAATGAAATTAATGAAAATACCCTTGAGCGTTTTGGTAAATTATGGCTTAAAAACAGCGTTAAAAATGCACGGTATATTGATACGCTTAAAAGTATTAAACCCCTGCATCAGTATTATAACGGATTTAAAGCCTTTATCCTTGCAGCAGGACCCAGTTTGGAAGAAGTTCTTCCTTACTTACAACAAATAAAAGAAAAAGCCATACTCATCTGTGTTGATACAGCATTACGTGCCTGCCTGCATGCCGGGGTTGAACCCGATTTTATCATTTTGGTTGATCCCCAGTATTGGAATGCCCGCCACATTGAAGGCTTACGTGCAAAAAACAGCATTCTCATAACCGAAATTGCATCATATCCTTCTGTATTCCGCTTCGATTGCAGTCAAATACTTTTGTGTTCTTCTCTATACCCTTTTGGACAATACATTGAAAAAAAATGTGGTGAATACGGGAAACTTGCAGCAGGGGGCTCAGTGGCAACTACCGCATGGGACTTTGCTCACTGGATAGGCTGTACTGAAATTTACTTTGCAGGTCTCGATTTATCTTTTCCAGATAAAAAAACCCATGTAAGAGGAAGTACCTTTGAAGAAAAAGCTCATAGAACCTCAACAAGAATCCATACAGTAGAGACAAGCAGCAGTCACGCCTTATTTTCTGCACCTGCAAAACTCGAGAAAAACTATGAAGAAAGTCTGGTATTAACTGATACGAGAATGAAACTATATGCGTGGTGGTTTGAGAGTAAATGCGCATCATTTCCGCAGATTAAAACCTTTACAGTTTCAATAAAAGGAATGAAAATTCCCGGCATTAGCTATTATCAGCTTGAAAAATTTTTATTGTTTCCACATATTCACAAAAAGCAAATACCACTGTTAATTCAAGAGCAAAAACACCTTACTTCAAGTATAGTACAAGAACTGCTGCAAGGCGTTACCGCTGCGGCAGCGAGAGTTCATGAAGGTATTCAAATTTGTTCACAGGCATCAAAAATACTATTTGAACATGATAAACAGCAGGGACTACTCAATAAACTAAAGGAAATAGATCAGGAGATACAAAGTTCTAAAATAAAAGATATTATTTCTCTTGTCTTCCCTGTAAAAAAGAAATTAGATCTTTTATTTGAACAAGCAGGACTCAGCAATATCAGCGAGGCAACTTTCTTAACATCCGTACAACAATCTAAACTAATTTATTCTGAACTTTTAAACGGATTAAAACTTCTTCAAAATCTTCTGCAAAAAAACTGTTAAGTCTCACGTTTTTATTAAGAAAAAAGACAAAGCGCACCGATACTTTATATGAAAGCATGGTTCAGCCGGATATGACATCCAGACGGCTGAGAATGCCTGATTAAAGCTGAAAAACGTGTGAGGTTTTTCAGCTTTTTTTTTGTAATTTTATTTTTTTTGTAAGAGTTACAATTCTGTGTTACAATAATTATTAAGGTCATTAGTATATTATTCCGATACTGAAACAGAGGAGACGTAATGAATTCGTTCAATGTAGCAGAATTAAAAGAAAATACCTTTTTCACCTCTGATGTCGTGCTAGATAAGTCATTTATACTTCTGAATAATGCTATACCTGTAAATCAAATGCTCATAAAAGCTCTTATGGACTGGGACTTTAAGCAGGTTTTTTCGGACGGGAATTTAAGCAGCGGCGCTGCTAAAACAGAACTACCGTCTATGCCGAAAGAGCCGACTCGTGCAAGCGATATATCAGTTTCATCATTTACACAAGAATCCAGCGGAGATACTGAAAAAAACCGGTTATTAGTCGTACAAAATGTATATAACGAATATCTAAACTACATTGGAAAACTCTATACCCGTTTTGCAACACATAAAGAACTCGATCTTGAAGAAATATCTGCTACGGTAAAAGACTTCTGCATTTTTGTAAAAGAAAACAGACGCTACGTTCTTAGAATACAACCTTCTCTCGAAGCAAGAAATAAAAATTTCCTTATAAGCCATTCTATGCGCTCTACAGTCCTTGCCATAACTATAGGATTGCAGATGAGGCTCCCGCTTTCAAAGCTCATTGAATTAGGAGTTGCATGTATTCTGCATGAAATTGGAATGATTCGTCTTCCACCACAGCTCTATATGACAGATAGACCACTTTCACCTAATGAAAAAAATATCATTTTTACCCATCCGGTAATATCATATAACATACTTAAAAGTTACGATTTTCCCTTGAGTATTTGTCTTGGTGTTTTGGAACACCATGAAAAAGAAAGCGGAAACGGGTATCCCCGCCACCTTAATGGAATGAAAATATCAACCTATGCAAAGATAATATCAGTTGCATGTTCGTTCGAAGCAATTACCGCACCAAGGCATTATAAAGAAGCTTCCTCATCATACGATGCAATGGTTGAGATGCTTAAAAACAATGGAAAAATGTACGATGAAACTGTGATTAAGGCTCTGCTGCTAAGTCTTTCGCTCTATCCTATTGGCGCCTACGTATTTCTTTCAAATGGAAAGGCTGCACAGGTTACCGATGTTAATCCCGAAAGTCCGCAAAATCCTATAGTTCAGCTCCTTAATGAGGTAGAAGAAAACGGCGAGCCAAAGACCATACAAACTTCGAATACCGGTGTGCGTATTATAAGAGTATTAACAAAGCAGGAAGCTATTGATATGGCGAATCGGACGAATCCCGAGATTCCGCTCTAGAAAAGTAGTTTTTTATACATTACTTAAAGGCCTGAGAGAATGGTCTTTTCACGTGCAATTTCTGCCATAAACTGTTCATCTATGAGAGGCGGACGAGATTCAAAATAAAGAATTTGCTGTAATTGTTCTTCAGTCGAAAAAGCCCAAACAGGAACTGCAGAATCAAATTTCCGAATAAAGCCGAACGCTAAAGGAATATTTTTTATTTTCCCGCCTGATAAAGGTTTATACGCAATAAAACCGATATCGTGCAGTTCGCAATACTTTACAAATTCTTGTTCTTCTTCATTTGACAGATAATTAAAAGGATACCGTATTGTTTCATACAAGCCGGATTCTGCAGCCTCCTCTACGAGCAGCAATGAATCTGATGAAAAACCTATATGATGAATTTTTCCCTTAGATTTTAGACTTAAAAGGGTTTCATACACCCCGTCTTCTTGTTTTGGAACAGGTACAAAGGGAAGATTGTGAACATGTAAAATATCAATGTAGTCTGTTTGAAAATCATTTAAAAAGAGTTCAACATCCTGCATAATGCTGCTGGCAGTAATAGATGTAGTTTGAGCTCCAATAATTACTGACTTTCTAATATCATAAAAAGCATAGCGTACAGGGTTTTCTTCTGAAGTAGAGGCAATATCAAAAAAATTAACACCCGCTTCGTAACCGGCCTTTAGTAAATTTGTCGCTGTTTCAACACTTGTTTGTATAAGTCCGCCTGTACCGAATGATGTACGGCTGACCATTAAATTAGTTTTTCCTAATGCTACATATTCCATTTTTACCTCCAAAAAAAGGAGAGGCTGTCAACGTATTATTGACAGCCTTTATGTTTTACGGACGAGTATATTTTTTAATTTCCTGATGTATACGGCTTACAAGTTCACTTCTAGGAACACGAACCTGTTCCATAGAATCGCGGAAACGAAGTGTTACAGTATTATCTGTTTTAGAATCATAATCCACTGTAATGCAGAATGGAGTTCCAACTTCATCCTGACGGCGGTATCTTTTTCCAATTGCACCGCTCTGATCATAATCTGTCATAAAATCTTCTTTTAATTCATCCTGAATCTCTTTTGCCATTTCTGCAAGACCGTCTTTTTTCATAAGAGGAAGAACAGCAACGGTGATAGGAGCAATTTTTGGATGTATATGAAGAACTGTTCTATAATCGTCTTCGTTACCCTTATCTGCTACTTTTTCTTCTTCATAAGAATCGCAAAGGAACATGAGAAGATTTCTTGTTAAACCTGCTGATGTTTCAATGATATAGGGAACATATTTTTCATTGCCGTTATCTTGATCAATGTACTGTAAATCTTTACCGGAATACTCGGTATGTTTAGTGAGGTCGAAATTAGTTCTATTGTGAACTCCTTCAAGCTCCTGAAAACCCATAGGGAATTCATATTCAATGTCATAGGCATCTTTTGCGTAGTGAGCAAGTTTATCGTGGTGATGCCAGCGGAGCTTATTCATGCGGATGCCGTACTTTTTATAGAAGCCCCAGCGTTCGTTTCTCCAATATTCAAAGAATTTATCATCTTCACCCGGTTTTACGAAAAACTGCATTTCCATCTGTTCAAATTCACAGGTTCTAAAAATAAAGTTCTTTGTTACGATTTCGTTTCTAAAAGCCTTGCCTACTTGTGCAATTCCAAAAGGAATTTTCATACGGTTTGATTGAATGATATTTTTATAATTTACATAAATACCTTGAGCTGTTTCAGGGCGTAAATAGACGATACTGGCGGTATCTTCTGCAGCACCGATGTGTGTTTTAAACATGAGGTTAAAAGCTCTCGGCTCTGTTAATTCTCCACCGCAAGCTGGACATTTTTTTGCTTCAAGAGCTGCCTGATCCATGTTATCTGCACGGTAGCGCATCTTGCATTGTTTACAGTCAACTAAAGGATCCGAGAAGTTGGCAACGTGACCGGAAGCTTCCCATACGCGGGGATGCATTAAGATAGCTGCATCCAAACCAACAATATTGTCATGAAGCTGGGTCATTTCCTTCCACCAGGCTTTTTGAATATTATTCTTTAATGCTATTCCCAGTGGTCCATAGTCCCATGCTCCAGCCTGTCCGCCATATATTTCACTTGATTGAAAAACAAAACCCCGTCTTTTACATAAACTAACGATTTTTTCCATTGATATTTCGCGATCGCTCATTGTAACTCCTTACGGCCCTTTTGGTTTAAGGGCACTTCTTTAATTATATCATAAACTGTTAATTCATGTACAGTTCTACAATAATTGCAATGCCTTTTCAACTCGGAACAGAGATTCCTCTATGCCAAGAGCTAGAATTGAACCCATGAGCGGCGGACTAACCTTTGAGCCTGTAACAGCCATGCGAATAGGCATCATAAAGTCGCCGAGCTTAACTCCAAGTTTTTCCGCACTTGATTTAGCTAAATTCTCCTGAGCCTCATGATCTAATCCGGGAAGAGAAGAAATAAAAGCCTTTGATGCTTCGAGCACTTCCCTGGTTTTTGCAGCATCGAGTTTTTTCGGAATTATATCTGCCTGTGTTAGGACCGGCATCGGCTTAAAAATAAATGCAATTTTGTCTCCGGCTTCGGTCAAATACTGAAGTCTTTCTTTTATAAGGGGCATGAGAGTTAAAAGCTTTGCCCGTATTTCTTCATCGCTTAAAATACCGCTTGAAAGGGTACCATCTTTATTCATACTAATTCCTGAATATTCAGGCCCCGAATGAGGAGCTGGGAATTCTTCAGAAATATTCACGGGTAAAAGAGCGTCACCTGTTCCAGTAATATATGGCAACAAAGAATTAAGGAGTTTTTCATCACTCATCAATCTAATATATTGTCCGTTAAACCACTCGAGCTTTTTGTAATCAAAAACCGCACCTGCCTTATTAAGGTGTTCGAGTTTAAATAAACGCTCTAAGTCAGCTAAAGGAAAAACATCTCGTCCTTCTTCGTATGAACATCCGAGCATGGCAACATAATTAACAAGGGCTTGGGGAACATAACCGCGCGCTCTAAATTCATTCACGCTTGTAGATCCATGCCGCTTAGAAAGTTTTTGTCCGTCTTTTCCGTTTACCATAGGAAGATGACAATACTCAGGATGCTCCCAGCCGAAAGCATTGTAAAGAATTACATGAAGAGGTGTAGATGGAATCCATTCCTGAGCTCTCATGACATGTGTTATCTTCATAAAGTGATCGTCAATTATATTTGCAAGATGATAGGTTGGAAACCCGTCTGTTTTTAATAGAACAGGATCCGGAGAAATATCTTCGTTTTTCCATTCGATATCGCCTAAAAGCTTGTCATGAAAACGTGTTACGCCCTCGAGCGGTATTTTAAGCCGGATAACATATGGTTTTCCCTCATCGAGATTTTTCTTAACTTCTTTTTCACTCAGGGTACGGCAATGTCTGTCGTATCCCAAGGCGCCCTTTTCCTGTGCCTGTCTTGTTCGCAGATCATTGAGTCTTTCTTCATTGCAAAAACAATAGTATGCCTGTCCCATCTCTACGAGCTCGTGCGCGTGTTTTTTATATAGTTCAAAACGCTCTGATTGAACATAAGGTCCGTAGGGACCGTCTTTTGAGCCGCCCTCATCCCATTCTATACCCAGCCACTCCAAGGTTTCATATAAGTTTTGTACGAATTCTTCTCCATAGCGGGTTCTGTCGGTATCTTCCAAACGTAAAATAAATTTACCGCCCATGGAACGGGAAAATAGATAATTAAAAAGAGCAGTGCGGACACCGCCAATATGCTGCATTCCAGTAGGAGATGGAGCATAACGAACACGAACTTCCATAGTTACGACCTTATAAATTTTTTGTCTTCTGAATGTGATATTTAGTAGTTAGATTCAGTGTATCAATTTTTACCTGCTTGGTAAAGGTAAATTATAGTCATATTATCTGATATTCACTACACAGAAGTGTAACTTTTTGGAATAAAGGCTGTTTAAATTTGCAGAGATAGCAAGACAAACACCGCAATGATTCGTTTATGCATCCTTCTCCTCTCCTTTTTTGGCCGCCTACGGAGTTTCCGTGAGGCGGTCTTTTTTATCTTGCATAAGACACTCTGAGTCTTTATAATTCGACCATTATGATGGATTTAGAATTATTACAGTTTAGGTCAAAGACTATTAATCATATTCGATCATTCTTTGTAGACCAAAAATACCTTGAACTCGATACTCCTGCGCTTAGTACTCATCTTATTCCCGAAACATGTCTTGAGGTCTTTGAAACAAAATACCTTGAACCTTGGTCAGGAAAACAACAAAACCTCTATCTTGTACCGTCACCAGAAGTGTTTATAAAGCAGGTAATTGCAGTTCATAAGGTTTCTGTTTTCCAGATTTCTAAATGCTACCGGAATGTTGAATCAATAGGAAAAACTCATAGTCCCGAGTTCACAATGCTCGAGTATTACACTATGAATGCAGACTACAAAGATTCCCTGTTACTTACTGAAGATATTTTTACTTCTTTTTCAAAACTTGATTATGATATTCCCGGATTTATAACAAAACCTTTCACAATTCTCAGTATGAGTGAAGCATTCAAGATTTATGCAGGTTTTTACCTCGACGACTGTAAAACCCCTTCTTCTCTAGCAGAGAAGGCTCTTATGCTTTCCATTCATGAATCGCCGGATGCAAAGTTAGACACCTGGGCATGGGACGATTTATATGAACTGATATTTGTTCATTGTGTGGAGCCTTCTCTACCGAAAAACTGCATGACAGTTCTGACCGATTATCCCTCTTTAGTACCCTGCCTTGCTCAAAACGCTGATGATTTTCACAAGCAGCGCTGGGAACTCTATGGCGGCGGATTGGAAATAGCAAACTGCTATTCTGAAGAAACTTCACCCCGCCTCATTAAAGAGTATTTTGAACAGGAGGGAAGTCTTAAACATAAATCGAGCCGGATCCCGCATGTTATAGATAATCAATATTGGGAAATTTTTAAAACGTTCCCAGAGTGCTCAGGCGTAGCTCTTGGAGTTGACCGCCTTTTAATGCTCTTAACAGGACGATCAGCAATAGATGCGGTTATCCCATTCCCCTTGAAGTTAACATAATTAAGCAGTACTATTTCTGTAACTTACACAGAAAAACTATGCAAAATAGGAGTTATCCATGAATCAGATAGTATCCAAATTAAGAAACATAGGAATTGTTCCTGTTATAAAAATAGATGATGAAGCTAAGGCTCTGCCGCTTGCACGCGCTCTCATAGAAGGCGGT
Source organism: uncultured Treponema sp. (assembly GCA_964560975.1). Classification (GTDB taxonomy): domain Bacteria; phylum Spirochaetota; class Spirochaetia; order Treponematales; family Treponemataceae; genus JAAZLA01. The sequence goes on from CAZLNE010000010.1 coordinate 26,263, forward strand.
ATTCCCTGTGCAGAAGTAACTTTTAGAACAGCACAAGCAGAAGACGCAATTAGAAAAATAACACAGACTTATCCAGAGATGCTGGTAGGAGCCGGAACCGTTATAAATGTAGAACTTGCAAAAAAGGCTATATCAGCAGGAGCTGCATTTATTGTATCTCCCGGATTCAATCCTTCAGTAGTCGACTATTGTATATCACAAAATGTACCCATCATTCCTGGTGTTTCTTCTCCAAGCCAGGTAGAGCTTGCTTTGGAAAAAGGATTAACAGAACTAAAGTTTTTTCCTGCTGAACAATCGGGCGGTGTTGGTATGCTCGATGCATTAGGCGGACCCTTTCCTCAAGTTTCCTTTATGCCAACAGGCGGTATAAGTTCAACCAATTTGAGCGATTACATAAAGAGAAAAAATGTTATAGCCTGCGGCGGAAGCTGGATGGTTAAGGCCGAATTAATTGATAGAGAAAATTGGGCTGAGATAACAAAGCTGTGTAAAGAAGCAGTCCTCAACGTTCACGGCTTTACCTTTGTACACCTTGGCATGAATCATAAAGATGCTGCAGAAGCAGGAGAAAGTGCTTCTGCGCTTGAAGTTTTCGGCTTTGGACGAAACAGGGACGGAGAAACATCGGTGTTTGCAGGAAATGAATTTGAAGTGATGAAATCTTTTGTACGAGGCGAAAAGGGTCATATAGGTATAAAGACATGGGACATTGAACGCGCCCTTTCCTACCTCGCTCAATTCGATTTTAAACCGGTTATTGAAACTCAAAAGTATACCGGAAAAGAAGGGCAGTCTCCTTTAAAATTCACCTACCTTGATAAAGAAATAGGCGGATTTGCATTCCACCTCTTACGAGCATAAGTTTTTTTTGCTCATAAGAAATTCTCAAAAAAAGAAAGCCTCCTATTACGGGAGGTTTTCGCATTACGGTTTCTTACTGCTTTTTAACATACGTTTCATACATTTCCTCTGTTACGCCCGAGGCCTCAATAATTGAGGTAAAAAACTCTCCGCTTTTACGCACACTTCTTGTTTGAGTTGCCCAATCGACTTGTACCAAACCAAACGGAGCCTTTTCTCCTTCTGCCCATTCAAAGTTATCTATAAAGGTCCAGTAGTAATAGCGCTCAACCGGCAGCCCCGATTCGCACAGTAATTTTAGATGATCGTATATATACTTGCTTCTAAAAGCATCATGATGGTCACAGGTACCATTTTCTGTAATATATATTGGAGCCCGATATTTTTTATACAGCTCTTTTGCGCACTGTACAATACCTTCCGGGTAGATTTCCCAACCTAAGTCATTGTACTTTTTATTAGGAAAAACATCTTCCTTTAAAAAACGAACCGCACCTCTGGTATAATAATTAATTCCTATAAAGTCATAATACCGCCCCGGAAGTATGCCGTGCGACAAAAACTCCTTTTTTAATATAGGAAAACAGGGGTGCCCTGTCATACAAGTACGGGTGAGATTCCTTTGAAAACCAAGATTAAAAAACCAGGTGCTTAATTGATGCAGCGGATTCCACCAATGATAGGCCTTAAAAATACGCAGATGATTGGCAAATCCAATTTTTGTTCCGCTTCTACCCTTATCCCTCTGGATCCGGTGTATTTCCCGATATGATAAAATGTGACTGACAGCCATGTTTGTGTACACTTTTTGAAGACTGGAGAATTTTCCTTTTTCACCCGGCGGCCATGAACCGAAAAAATACCCATGGACCGTATATACATTAGGCTCATTTATGGTTATCCATTCATCAACAAGATCTCCAAGCGCGCCTACAGTATAGCGTACATACTCTAAAAAAATTCCTGGGGATTCAGGATGCTTAAAAGCTCCCATGTTTTCAAACCACAGGGGATTTGTAAAGTGATGCAAGGTTACTAAAACCTTAATACCTTTTTTCTTTAGAAGCTGAATTTCTTCACGATAATGAGCAATAGAAGCCATATTAAAACTGTCTCGTTCAGGCTGAATTCTACTCCATTCCAAGCTCATGCGGTATATCTGCAATTTCATCTTTGCCATGAGTTCAATATCAGATGCATATAATTCATAATGATTATTCGCTCTTACAGGATTGGAACCGTCTTTAACACCGCCGTTTTTAGCCCATTCGTACCAGCTGTTATTTGTGTCGCCGCCTTCTATCTGTGTAGCTGACGTGGCAGTACCCAAAAGAAAACCATCAGGAAGTTTAAAAGAAAAAGCCATGTATTACTCCTTTTTTGAAGTATAAACATGGCTATTATAACACAAAAACCAGTAATATACGAAATTAGTACGTATATTAATTTAGTTTCAAAATCTTATAGAAAATGTCTAATCCCTTTTCCACTTGATCTTCGTTAATAATTAACGGCGGTAAAAAACGAATGGTATTTGGTCCGGCTGTTGATACACAGAGCCCCTGCTCAAGACATTTTTTCTGCACATCTGAGGCATTTTGTATGATGTCTATGCCTACCATTAAGCCCATGCCCCTTATTTCTTTTACACAGTTTAAATTCCAGCTTTTAATTGATGAACGTATTTTTTCACCCATTGCTAAGACATGATCTAGAAAATCTCTTTTGGTAAGTTCTTTTAGTACAGCAGAAGCAGCCGCGCAGGCCAATGGGTTACCGCCAAATGTTGACTGATGATCTCCAGCTGCGAACACATCTCGAGCACGACCCCTGAAAACGCATGCGCCCATGGGAATTCCGCCTGCAATTCCTTTTGCAAGCGTAATAACATCGGGATGTAAGCCAAGCTGGGTGCTTGCTACAAGCGTTCCAGTTCGTGCCATTCCGGTCTGCACCTCATCAACCATAAAAAGTGCATTAATTTCGCGGGCCTTTTTCTCAAGCGCCTGAGCCCACTTAGCATCTATAAGATTAACTCCGCCTTCACCCTGTACTGCCTCGATGAAAACAGCACATACAGAATCTGTCAAAGCGTTGAGCACGTCATAATCGTGAGCCTTAATATGCGTAAATCCTTCCGGGTATGGAGCAAAGGCCGGGTTATGAAATTTTTCCTGTCCGGTTGCGCGGAGTGTGGTAATTGTTCTTCCGTGAAAGGATTTTTCAAGCGTTACAATTACCTTTTTCTCAGGATTTCCCGTCAAGGAGCCAAATTTACGAGCAAGTTTAATGGCACATTCATTCGCCTCAGCCCCGGAATTGCCGAAAAAGGCCCTTTCCATACCAGTTTCTTTAAGCAGCTCGTCCGCGTATTGAAGCCCAATATCAGACAGGTAGTAATTGGAAATATGTATCTGCTTTGCAGCTTGTTCACTCACCGCCTTAACTAAAGCCGGATGATTATGCCCCAGGCAGTTAACACCTATGCCCGAGACAAAATCTATATACTTTTTCCCGTTTGTATCTGTTAGTACAGCACCTTCTCCCTTGGCAAAGACCACCGGAAAACTACCGTAATTATTTGCTACCTTATTCATAAAACCTCCCTTACTCATTCATGAGCATTGTTCCAACACCCCTATCGGAAAACATTTCTATTAAAAGAGAATGTTTAACCCTGCCGTCAATAATATGAGTGCGAGGAACTCCGCCCTTAAGAGCCTCGAGACAGCACTCAATTTTAGGGATCATTCCTTCAGATATTATACCTGTTGCTATCATCGAAGGAATTGCCTCTCGTGCAATCCGCTTAATGAGAGAATCAGGATCTTTAACATCGCGGAGAACTCCGGGAACATTGGTGAGCTGTACAAATTTTTCAGCCTTAAGGGCAACAGCAATTTTTGCAGCAGCTGTATCTGCATTAATATTATAGCGATTCATATCGCCTTGTTCGCCGAGGGCTACAGTAGATATGACCGGAATAAAGCCTTGATTAAGCAGCGAAGTAATAATTTCAGGATTAACTTTGGTAACTTCTCCTACGAAGCCCAAATCTTCTCCATCCTTATCAATTTTTTTTGCCCGCAATAGTCCTGAGTCCACTCCGCTTAAACCGACAGCCTTGCCGCCCTGCTGCAGAAGAATACCGACAATATCTTTATTAAGCTTGCCTGTTAACACCATTTGAACAATTTCCATTGTTTCTTCATCAGTGTAGCGTAAGCCCTTAACAAACTTCGATTCCTTTCCAACCTTATCGAGCATGGCATTTATTTCAGGACCGCCGCCGTGTACAAGTACGACGTGAATACCAATTGTATTAAGAAGAACAATATCCTGCATAACGGCCTGTTTTAGTTCTTCATTGAGCATAGCATTGCCGCCGTATTTTACAACTACGATTTTTCCAACCCATTGTTTGAAATACGGTAGTGCCTGAACGAGGACATCTGCCCAGTCTTTATTATGTAATGTATCTTCCATGTTTTACCGCCTATGTTCTGTAATCGCCGTTTATTTTTACGTAATCGTAGGTTAAGTCGCA
>CAZLNE010000011.1:0-608 GCA_964560975.1 uncultured Treponema sp.
AGTATTAGTATGTTTAGTATACAGTGTAAGAAAATTCAGATAATTATTAATATTATTAATTTATAAATTGAATATATTAATTTAGATATTGACATAATCAATTTTAGGTGCTATTTTGTTACTAGGAGGTACTGCATGAAGTATAAGGCACCGGGGAAATGCCCGGTATGTGGAGAAAAGTTAAGCATTATTAAACTAGGTTGTCCTAAGTGTTCAACCGTTATAGAAGGCGATTTTCATCCGTGCGAATTTTGCAGACTTCCAGAGGAAGATCTTTCGTTTATAAAGGTGTTCATTAAGAACAGGGGAAATATTAAGGATATTGAAAAAGAATTAGGCATCTCGTATCCGACTGTGAGGGGCAAGCTGGACGCGGCAATACGCTCACTCGGTTACGAAGTAACAGCTAAACAGGACGAGGAGGATGCTCTTCGTGAAAAAACGCAGAAAGAAGAGGCAAAGAGTGCAGTACTTGCAAAACTCTATGCAGGAGAAATATCTGCCAAAGATGCGGCAGAGCAAATAAAAGCACTTTGAAGCATTATAAGGGGAAATATGCAGACTTCCGGCTTACATAGAGCCGTCAGTCAGCATTGCAAGTTTGCGTT
>CAZLNE010000011.1:708-30368 GCA_964560975.1 uncultured Treponema sp.
ACGAAAAAAGTTAATATCGAAAACTGAAGTTTTCTCAATAACTTTTTTAAGGAGATATGCAGACTTCCGGCTTACATAGAGCCGTCAGTCAGCATTGCAAGTTTGCGTTGCAAACTTGATTATTGAATTGTACTTCCTCACTGTGTTGCGGAAGTACGAAAAAAGTTAATATCGAAAACTGAAGTTTTCTCAATAACTTTTTTAAGGAGAATAGTATGAGTGAACAAATGAAGATTTTAGAGATGATAGAAAAAGGGCAAATATCAGCAGCAGAAGGTTTTGAGCTTATTGAAGCTCTTAAAGAGAGCGAAAAAAAAGAAAGGGTAGAAGCTGTACCTTCCCTTGTATCTGCGTCCCCTACAGCAAGGTTTAAGTTTTTTAAGATACGGGTGACATCCGATAATAAAAGTGTTAATGTAAGTGTTAATATTCCCATGAGGCTGTTAGCGTCAATTGGCGAGGTTGCAGGCAAGTTGAGTGCAGTAATTCCTGCAGAAGCCAGACGAGAAATGGAAAAAAGCGGTGTCGATATTACACAGATTAACTTCCAAGAGATTATTGAAGCGCTTTTATCGGGTACGCTTGAAGATCCTGATATCGTAGATGTTGAGGCGTGGGATGAAGAACACAAGACTAATATTAAGGTAAAGATTTATGCTGAATAAATATTTTCCGGTTCTCCTGGTTCGAGTGCGGAGCAGGAAGCCGTTTTTTCGAATAACAATTCCAATAGCCTTTTATGTATGTATAGATTTGCTTGATTGTGCAATAGATCTAGTGGAAATTGCTCAGATGCTTTTTGCAAGGCGCTTTCTGGGAGATGAAAAGCCCCTGTTTTCAGGTGTACTGGCTTTAGTAACTGAAATACGTATAATTCTATCCGGTCTTAGTACCGGAGAGAAGTTTGATCTTGTTAACGTAGAAGCCGAAGGTGTTTCCGTTCAAATAAGGGTGTGGTAGTATGAGTAAACTTCTTTTCAAATACATAGGAATTGTTGGAGTGCTCTTTATAGCAAGTGCGGCATTAAAAAATGTAACCATTCAAACTGATATTCACGTGTTTATTTTTGCCGCAGTCATTTTTGCGGTATCTTTATTGATTAGGCCCCTGCTTTTGGTTGTGCTTCTTCCATTCAATCTGATTACGGGCGGAATTTTTACCATACTTGCTAATGCTCTTACTATACTTATATCAGACTTATTCTTACCCTTTGTTTCGCTTGGAGGTTTTCTTAACTGCCTCATAATCTCACTACCGATCTATATATTGTATATTGCAATTAATACAGTATCGCGATCGCCGCGGCCAGAAGAAAACCAAAAATAAGGGTGTTTAGTTTTTGAACATACCTATAAGCCATTGCGGGTCGGGAAGTGTTTCCGGTCCGTACAAGGTGCAGCTTTCCGCTACGCCCTGAATTGTGCTCCAAAAAAGCAAAGCAAGTATAGACGGCTCGCCGCTTCGGATTGAGCCGTCTTTTTGTCCCCGTACAATTTCGGGGATTGAAGCTTCATAGGCTGGATTATGAGAGAAGAAGGCCTTATGCTCTTCGGGTATTAAATCAAAAATTGAAATTTGATGAACCAGCGTAAATAGAGGAGCGGAATATTTTTCGCTTCGGAATGAATTTATAATAAGGCTGCTTACAGAAGCAAAGTTTTCGAGCGGTGACTTATTCTTATTAAAAGTCAGCTGAGCCATTACAACGCCTTCTTGAGCTATTGTAAGCAATTCACTTAGTATTTTTTCCTTGCTGTCAAAATAATGGAAAAGTAGTGCAGGGCTTATAGAAAGAGAAGATGAAATATCTCTAATACTTGTTCCCGTATATCCCTTATGAATAAAAAGATCCAGGGCTTTTTCCAGGATACTCAGCCGTCTTCTTTCTTTTTGCTCTGCACGAACTCCCATTATAGTCTCCAGTTCTTTTTATCTTTTTTACAGATTCGTTCCACTGCCCACTTTCCGGTTATGAGGGCTACGGGAAGTCCTCCTGAAGGCATGAGCCATTGTCCTGCCATAATAACATGTTCGAGACCGGGAATAAAGCCGTTATGCATTAATTGTTTTGCATGAACTGTGGTTGTGTAGGCCATCCAGTTTCCTTTATATGCTCCGCAGTATCGTTCGTAGGTTAGGGGGGTTACAAGATCGAGGGCTTTCAGTTTTCCTTCAAAGTGTGCATACCGTTTTTCAAGAGATTTTTGCAGATCTTTCAGCACTCTTTGCTTTTCTTTTTTGTAAGCACCGCTTTGAATAAAGAGAGAATCAGATGAACCTATTTTTTCATCTATAGTTAAGTTTTTCCACCACTCATAATTTCCCTGGAATAAGCACTGAATTACTGACTTACCCTTGGGTGCAAATGATGGTTCATAAGAAAAATGTTTTAAAGAAATAAACTCGATTTTTCCGTCTTCATAGGGAACAGCATCAATTATCGTACCTATATCTGTTGGAGTGTCACTTAGATCTCCGTCGTACATAAAAGAAGCAAGACTTCCAGTAATAGCAGGGTAGGTAGCTGGATCCGCATCCCTCTCGTCAAATTCCTTTAGAGGGTACTTGTTATTGAGCAGTTTATGTTGTGTTATATGTACATCACAGGCAGATATTATCCAGTCAGCCAAGGCTTCGCCCCCGTTTTTACCTTCTATTTCAATTCCTGTTCCTCGGTTGTTTTCGACTATTATTTTTTTCACTCTTGCATTATAGATAATTTTCCCGCCTAGATCCTCATACTTCTTTGCCATTCTTTGCGCCATGGCAAGAGATCCTCCTTTTGGACGTCCTCCGTTGCCGCTCATGACAGTCCCTAAAATAAAGGCTAAAATATCGGCCTTGCATCTGTAAGGCAGTATGCTTTGAAATAGAAACCGTAATTCTTCACTTTTAAAACGCTTCAGGTATTCTTCTGCGCTCATTTGAAAATCTTTCATGGCTATGGAAGAACTAACGCCGGAGAAAATAAGCTGGGCTATTTCAAAGGGATTCATCTGTTCAACAGGATGAAGGGGAATCTGCTGTTTCTCTGTGTTCTTTATTGCCTTGTACAGTTTTTTTAGTTCTCTCTGGTCTTCCGGGGCTATTTCTTCAAACAGTTTTTTAAGTTTATTCATATCTTTATAGAGCGGTACTGTTTTATGACCCAAATCAAGAACTAAAAATTCCGGTGTTTCTATAACTTCTACATCTTCTCCTAACGCGCCTGTTTCGCACCAAACCTTATAAAGGGAGAATTCAGGGTTTGTCCCGGTGAGCCAATGTATACAGCCGTCTATGTGGCAGCCGTCTCTATCCCAGCCGATGCATTCACCCCCGGGAATAGCATTTTTTTCATATATAACTGTTTCGTATCCTGCTTTTTGTGCATAAATTCCCGAAGAAAGTCCTGCAATACCGGCACCAATAATAATAATTTTCTTAGCCATCAGTTTCTCCTTATTTCGCTGAACGTTTGTTCAATGAAAATATAACGTATCTGTTTTATTTTGTCAAGGATGATATTAGCTTTATTGAAATTGAGAAAAATGTTAGAATTATTCGGGTTTTGAATAAATCTAAAGTACTAGGAGTATAAGGTGAAAAAGAGCTGGATGTTGTTACCCCTCATTATACTATGCATCTCTTGCAGGATACTTCCTCCTAAGGAGGCAGATGCTGCGAGTGTACACGCATGGATGCAGAAAAAAATTGAAAAGGCAGGCATGACAGGTTTTTCCTATGCAGTAGTAAGTGAAGAAGGTATAACATCTTCAGATTTTTTTGGATGGGCTCATCTTATCGAAAAAAAGCCGCTCGAAGAATCCAGCATTTTTCAGGTTGCTTCAGTCTCTAAACTTATTACCGGTACTGCCGCCATGATTCTCGTTGAAGAAGGAAAAATCTCTCTCGATGCAGATATCAATTCTTTCATTCCCTTTTCCATAGATAATCCGTATTATCCGCAATCGCAAGTAACCGTCCGTCATCTGCTTCGTCATCTTTCCGGGATTCGAGATGACTATGAGGTAATGGATGCTTATTACACCTTTAGAAACGGAAACGGCGGAGATTCTGATTATGAACTGGTCAAGTACTGCTCTGATTATCTTTCGAAAGATGGGGAACTCTACAACGGCAAAAGGAATTTTACCGGGAAAGAGAGTGGAACAGCGTATGAATATTCAAACACAGGTTATGGTGTTCTCGGTGTAATGATAGAAACTGTTTCAGGTCAGACGTTTAGCGATTTTACCTATGAAAGAATTTTTAAGCCGCTTGGAATGAAGGATACAACATGGTTCTTTTCGCAGACTGATATTTCGCGTTTTGCCTTTCCGCACTCAAAAGACGGAAAAGTTTATCCGCCTTATTCCTTTCCGACCTATCCTGACGGATCTCTTAAAACAACTAAAGAAGATTTTTCAAAGTTCCTATTGTCTATGATGAAGGAAGGAAAAGGTGTTTTCTTTTCTCCAGAAACCTTATCTCAAATGATAGATAAACCTGTTTTCGAAAGAAAAATGGGACTTGCATGGACTCCAGAGCCTTTGAAAGAATTTGGAATAAAAACCGCACCAGGAACAATCGGTCATACTGGAGGAGATGACGGAATAATTACTGCCGTGCTTTGGAACACGAAAACGAATACTGGATTAATTGTGTTCATGAATTGTGGTGTATCAATAAATCTAAACTTACGGCATTTATTGGATGTTATTCGATATCTGGTGAATATTTCAGGAACTTAATTTCCTCTCCCTTTCTGTAGGTTTTTTTTTAATAAAATGCCTTTTTTATCGTGATATACCTTGACAGGCGAGGTATATATTATTATGATATAACAATGATGACAAGATACATTAAACGGTTATTCATGTGTCTGTCATAGGAACGGGTGAAGGAGGTGTGATGAGCAGCTCGGCTAAAATTGCGCCTTACTACTCATAGTCAAGTTTGCGTTGCAAACTTGCAAATTAACTGAGCTTCCTCGCTATGCTGCGGAAGCACGTAAAAAGTTACTTTCGAAAACTGAAGTTTTCTCAGTAACATTTTTATAGGAGGTATGAGTGTTAAATTCATCGGATATTCTAAGGGGATTAACAGATACATTAATTCTCGCACAGCTTTTACCCGGTGACAGTTACGGTTACGAGATTAATAAAACACTTCTTAAAAAAACAAACGGGAATTTTGAATTAAAAGAAGCTACCTTATATACCTCGTTTCGCAGACTAGAAGATCTCGGCTGCATACTATCATACTGGGGCGACGAAAACTCCGGTGCCAGAAGACGGTATTATGCCATTACCGATTCGGGAAAGGCGTTATTAAACGAAAACAAAAAAGAGTGGGATACTATATCTGCAATGGTTTCAACACTCATAGCGTAGTTTGTTATAAGCAGAAATAGAGTAGTATAAAGGAGAATCGAATGAATAAGAAAATCAAGAATTATGTAGATGTACTTTTTAGCGACATTCCAAAGACTAAAAAGAGTCAGGAGCTTAAAGAAGAAATACTTGCAAATATGAGCGAGCGTTTTGAAGCATATATAGCTCAGGGTAAATCGGAAAACCAGGCCTATAGTCAGTCAATCACAGATCTCGGCGACATAGATGAAATGCTGGTAAGTATTGCACCTGAGCGGGAACTAAAACCAAAAATTGACCAATACCGAATAAGACGTGCTAGAAATATTGCTATTGGAGTGGCAATGTACATTCTAGGTGTCATTATATTAATTTCGTTTGCATCCCTTCCAAGCATCTTTGGTCATTCTGAATGGGAAGATGCTGGAGCAATTATCGGCCTCATTTGTTTACTTTCATTAGCAGCAGGAGCAACTGCATTAATCATTTATACAGTAATGAGTGTTCCTCAGGATGTAGCTCCCTACTTACAGGATGGCGATGATGATGAAAAGATTTTTAAAGGCGACACAAGCCAGCGGGCTCTAGTTTTTTCTTCAATACTAAAATTTTTCTGGCTGATAGTTGTAGCCGTGTATTTATTTATCAGCTTCAGAACCTTCCAGTGGCACATAACTTGGATAATCTTTCCTGTCGCAGGTATTTTCGCTCAGGGCATTAAGATTATATACACAATGGGTCGGAGAAATGGAGATGAGAAATGAAAAAGTACGGCGGTTATATTATTGCAGCTCTTTGGTTTTTCCTTGGGGCAATGGCATTGTCGGCTTTTCTCAGTCTTATGAGAGGCAATATAAATCCATTTAAAACAAAAGAAGCTGAGTGGGGATTGGGAAATACTATGATGGAAAATTTCAGTGCAGATTCTGTGACATCGATAGATGCATCTTTGGTGACTGAGCGGCTTATTATTGAAGGGGCAGACAGAGATGATATTAAGGTAACCATTTCAACAAAGCTTTCAGGCGGTGCAGAACCTAAGGTTTCAATAATAAATGGTGTTTTACATGTGGAACAGCAGAAGAGCTTTAATTTTTCGTTCGGTTTTTCGAATGGATATGTAGAAATTCTTATTCCGTACTCTATGATGAAAGAAGACAGCCTGAATCTTGATGCCTCTTCAGTGAGCGGTAGTGTAAGCGTAAAAAATATAACAGCGTCCCGAACCACTATAGGCAGTACGAGCGGAAGTATTCGCGGAGATAACGTAAGCTCTAAAACATTGAGTGCACAATCCGTAAGCGGCAGTGTAAAAATGGAAAATTGCGAAAGTAATGAAGTAAAGATTTCTTCTACAAGTGGTAGTGCTGTGTATTCCGGTAAGGCTGATGAGCTGCGGTTAACAAGTACTTCCGGATCTGTTAAGGTGTATCTTGATTCAATGCCAGCACATGATTCGGTCTTTAAAAGTATGTCCGGTTCTGTCCGCTTAAGCCTGCCTGAAAATGATGGATTTATAATGCGATATTCATCCATGTCCGGTTCAGTTTCAAACAGCTTTACAGGACTTCGTGCTAATAAAAGCGGAACTAATACCTATAAAAACGGCGGTGTAACTTTAAATCTTGAAAGTATGTCCGGATCCGTTTCTATAGATTAAAAACAGCGTCCGTTTTTTACCTTAGGACAGTTTGTCTGGCTTGCTCCGCAGTAGTAGCAGATCTCGTTAGTAAGATCCTCGCCTGCAAAATACTGCCGGATATTTTCGAATGTTGTATCAGCAATAGCTGTAAGTGCATCTTGCGTTAAAAAGGCCTGATGCGCTGTTATGATTACGTTCGGAAAGGTCATAAGCCGGGCAAGCGTGTCATCTTCAATAACCTGTGCAGACCAGTCTTCGAAAAAGTATTTTTCCTCTTCTTCATAGACATCAAGTGCTGCACCTCCTATTGATTTGTGTTTTAGAGCATGTACGAGAGCCTTTGTATCAATAAGCGCACCGCGTCCTGTGTTTATGATGACAGCATCACTTTTCATAAGCGACATTGATTTTTTGTCTACAAAATGCCTTGTTTCAGGCGTTAGCGGACAATGCAGACTAATAACATCACTCTGTGCAAAAAGTTCATCTTTAGTAACGTAAACGGCATTCTTTTTTTCTGCCCAAGCCTTATCAGGAAATGCATCAAATACAAGTATATTCATACCGAAGCCTGAGGCAATATCAGCCATGATTTTGCCTATTTTTCCGGTTCCAACAATTCCTATTGTTCTTCCATGAAGGTCTCTTCCTGTTAAGCCGTTCAGCATAAAGTTTCCGCTTCTCGTCCGGTTAAATGCTTGAGGTATTTTTCTAGTTAATGAGAGAAGGAGGGACGAAGCATGTTCAGCCACCGAGTATGGCGAGTAGGCTGGAACACGGGTTACGTGAATATTATTGACAAGCGCTTCCAAATCCAAATTATTGTAGCCCGCGCAGCGCATTGTTATTAGTTTTACTCCGCTAGTACGGAGAATTTCAACAACCTTTGCATCAATCTTATCATTAACAAAGGCGCATACAACATCATAACCATTTGCAGCTAGTGCTGTATCTGAAGTGAGATGAAATTCAAAAAAATGTAAATCGTATCCTGACTTTTTATTTGCTTCATTAAAAAAAGCAATGTCATAGGGCTTCGCATCAAAGACTGCAACCGAAATTTTTTTCTCATCCATATCTGCCTCCTGGGACATCTGTCAAATAAACTATACTGATAAATGCCTAGTAAATCAATAGGGAAATCGGTTTTATTTTTGCAAGACGGCTTTTCATTCCATAAAGTAGGATTTTATGGGCGGAAATGAGTTAAAGCATACAGAAGCATAACTTGCGGTGTATGCTCCCGTCGTAAGCCAGTACAATTTATCTCCGATCTTTAAATCGAGCGGCAGGCGGTACTTACAGTCTTCGTACATAATATCCATACTGTCGCAGGTAGGGCCGGCAAGGATTACTTCTCCGGTTTTAGCATCAGGCGAGTCTTTTAAAGTTACAACCGGATATTTTATTGATTCGCCAAGTGTTTCTATGAGTCCGTTAAATTTGCCGGTATCCAGGTAGACCCATCTGTTAAGAGCGGTGTTGTTTTTTCTGGAGATTAAAACAACTTCTGAGGAAAGTATACCGCTGTCGCCAACTAGAGAACGGCCGGGTTCAAGAATGATGCGGGGAATATCTTCACCAAAGTCGTCGCGAAGATAGCGCGTAATTTCCGAGGCATACTCGCTTAAATCATTGGTTGGATCTACATAGGAAGCAGGAAAACCTCCTCCCATATTTATCATAGAAAGCTTTATGTTTTCTTCTTCTTCGAGAGAAGTCATAAGATACTTTGTTTTGGCTATAGCGTCATTCCATTGTCCAATATCGCGCTGTTGGCTTCCTACATGAAATGATATTCCATAAGGTGTTAAACCTAAATCGCGCGCTTGTACTAAAAGATCATAGGCCATATCAGGGTGGCAGCCAAATTTTCGAGATAGCGGCCAGTCGGCTGTAATGGAGTTTTCTACAAGTATACGTACATAAACCTTTGCACCTGGAGCAAATTTTGCAATGTTTTTTAAGTCTTCTTTGCTGTCGGTGGCAAACATGCGCACGCCTTTATCAAAAAAGTATGCAATATCCTTTGCCTTTTTTATGGTATTTCCGTACGATAAGCGTTCTGATTCCACACCAATCGACAAAACACTATCAAGCTCCCAGCGCGATGCAATGTCAAAATTGGATCCCAGATCTGCCAAAAGTGATACTACCTGCGGTGCAGGATTTGCTTTTATTGCATAGTATATATCAGCGTAGGGAAAGGAATTTTGCAATTTAACAAAATTCCTCTTGATGGTAAGAAGGTTTATTACGATATTAGGTGTTTCCAAATTTTGTGAAAACTCAAGGAACCGCTGCCATTCGGCATCTGTAACATAATTGGCTCTATTAACCACTCATTTCTCCTGCAAAAGGTAATTGCCAGCGGATCCTAAATTCACGCTATTTTCGCATACTAGCATAAATCATCAGCGAATTCTAGTTTTTTTTTGTAAATAGTTATGAATTTGTGATATAATTTGAAAAATAATTTACTTGTGTGAGCGTATATATGAAATTTCTCCATTCTTTTAAATTCCGTTTTATACTGATATTCAGTATCTTTATTATTGTGTTCTGCATAATCTTTACCAGTACTTCTATTCGAAGTGTAATGACGACAACACTTAATGTTTTTTTTCAACAGGGTGATCCTCTGGTACAAAGAGCTGCGGCTCTCATTAATGCTGATCAATTTGAACGGTTATCTGTTTCCCTCGATTCAAATGCCTCTTATTATGATTTTCTCTACAATGAGCTTTATTCATATAAACAAGGCGGAGCTTGTAAATTCCTTTATACTATGGCACCGGTTTCGGGAACGGTTTTTAAATATGTAGTTGACGGCAGCACAACTCCAGATGATGAAAACTTTTCTATGTATGGTGATGAAGAAGATTTATCTTCTTGGGGTAAAGCTCCCTTTGAGGCAATGGAAAAGCAGATAGTTACCCATTCAGAAATAGAGCAAATGGAAGGGTGGGGCTTAATGGTAACAGTGTATGCGCCTATAATTAACTCTGAGGGAAAGTCTGTCGGCTTCGTTGCATGCGACTTTGATGCAAGTGAATTATCTTCAGTAATAGCTACACAGCGCATCCGTACCTCACTAATTGGAATTTTCATGACTTTAGCAGGTTTGGTACTTGTTTTTTGGTTTGCTTCAGCCTTTTTTAGTGTGATGACAAAGGTTAGTACCGCAATGAATCAAATCTCATCAGGTGAAGGAGATCTAACACGAAAAATACAAGTTGTTCGTGATGATGAAATTGGAGAACTTGCAAAATCCTGCAATGCTGTTATAGAAAAGATGCAGGTCATTATTTCATCGGTTAAAGAGTCTGTTACAGAACTGACGAAAACAGGAATTGCCGTTAATGAACAGACAAAAAATACACTTTCTGTTCTCAGTTCTGCTGAAGTTGAGATTAATTCAATAGACAACCTTTCAACAATTCAAAGTACACTTGCTCAGCGGATTTTTGACGGCATACGATCCGTAGAAACAGAGATTAAAAATCTTGAGCAGAAAATTACAAATCAGATAGATGCTGTTAGTCAGTCATCGGCTGCAATAGAGGAAATCGCGGCGAACATTCAGGCTGTAAATTTTAATGTAGAAAAAATTACAGATGAGTACGAAGTAATCGTTAGTGAGTCTGTAAAGGGAAAGCAAATGCAGGAAGATGCAGCAGAGAAAATAAAGGCAATCGTCAATCATTCAAAGGACTTGGTTGAGGCTAATGCCGTTATTAACGAAATTGCAGATAAGACTAATATGCTTGCAATGAATGCTGCTATTGAAGCTGCACATGCAGGAGAAGCAGGAAAAGGTTTTAGCGTTGTAGCCGACGAAATTCGCAGTTTAGCTGAAACATCCGGCGAGCAGACTAAGCTTATCAGTTCGCTTTTAAACACAATATCAAGCGCGATTGAAGAAATTGTTTTTTCATCATCAAAATCAGGAGCTTCATTTGATAATCTTGGCGAAAGAATTCATAACTTAGAAATACTTATGGATGAAGTAAAGTCATCGATGAATGAGCAAAATGCAGGTGCTTCAGATATTTTAAAGATGATGAAGCAGGTTAATGTTTCTACGAATTCCATTTCAGAGGCTTCTGAACGTATGCAAAAAACTAGTAACCTGGTATTTCCTCAAATGGATGAGCTTAAAAAAGCTTCTCTCACCATCAAAGAAAAAACAGCCGAATTGGCTAATAATGTTGTTAAAATAAAGGAACTGGCTGCAGTATCCTCAGCAACTGCGAATGAAAATGGGAACATTGCAGAAAAGGTTCATTCTCTTGTAAATTCATACAAGACAGTCTAAATACTCGTGATATAATTACTATAGCAGGCTAACGACAGGAGGAATTAATGAAAAAAGGAATTATGCTGCTTTTATGTGTATTATTGTTTACTGGTTTATGTTTTGCGGCTGACCCGGTAGAAGGCTTTTGGATCAGTTATGATGAAAAAACAGGAAAAGCCACGGCAGGCTGGGAAATTTATCTTAAAGACGGCGTTCTTTTTGGTGAGATTAGATCTTTAGCCGGATTTTCTCAGGATGCAAAAGCAGATAAGGTAAAAAGCTCTTATAAGGGCTTTCCAAAAGCCGGAAAGGTGAATGAAATGACAACTATTAATACTCCCTGGATTTGGGGTCTTAAAATAGAGAAAACCGGTGTTTGGAGCGGCGGAAATATTATAGATCCAAATGATGGAAATCTTTATAAATGTAAAATAACCTATAGAGTAAAAGATGGTAAAAAATACATGGTAGATACCTTAGAAATGCGCGGTGAGATTGGTCTTGGAATCGGCAGAAGTCAGTTCTGGCAAAAGGCATCAAAAGAAGAAGCCTACGGTTTACGGTAAAAAGATACTGTAAAACCGATAGTACAGCATGTTTTGGTATAGAGTATAAGGAAGAGCAGAGGAAGGACTTGACAAATCCATGGAAAGAAGTGCATTCTTGTGCAATGCGTAGCGTTGAACAGAGAAAAGATGTACGTTTCGAGGATATAGGGCGCGTCGACATCCCTGCTCTTTGTATTTTACCAGCTGTCTTAGTTGATATTAGTATGTACGGCTGTAAGGTTCGTTTTCCTGTTGCCTTAGATATTGAGATGGAAAACGAGTACGATATAAAGATTATCCCTGCGATGCGTGAGTTTGGTTCCTTCCATCTCGTCGGTGAGCCTGCTTGGATCAAAAAAGAACATAAATCAACTGAAGTTGGTTTTAAAATTCTTCGATCGCCCGGCTCAAAAAATCTTCAAAATTATGTTGAAAAACTTCTTCAAACAGCAGAATCGCAGATGCAGGACGAAGATTATACAGAGGTTGTGTCCCAGTAATGCCGTTTTCTTCCGTTCAAATTCCCGGCCGCTTTTTTTTGGCGTTTCCCGAGAAATTACCTTTTTTATTGGATGAACTATTTCATCGATTTTCAATTGATGTTAAACATATTGAACATTCAAAACTCGATTTTACACAGGCAGTCTTGGGTTCATTTCCAAGTGTAGATGCTCCCTGTTTATTCGGCCTCCTTGTCTATATACCAAAGTGGAGCTTATCAGTAAATCCTTACTGGGCTTCGTGCGCGTTTGAGTCTCCTGAGATTGTGTCTTTTACATCTATCAAAGAAGCAGCCCTCGCACTTAAAGAAAAACAAAGAAACTGGTCCTCGTATCAATATACGAATTTTAGAAGAGCATCGTTAATAACTGAAGCCTTACCCTATATGAACCGTAAAAAAAAGAAATTCCCCTGTGCTCTTCCCCAAAGTTCTGTTGGTATTTTCACGCTTTTAGGACCCTCTCTTATGTTGTGCAGTGCAAAAACATCCACATACATTCCCTCTGGAATTATTGAACTTGAAGAAGACCACGAAAATCCTCCCAGCAGAGCTTACTTAAAACTCCAGGAAGCTTTAATCAGAGTCTATAGCGAAAGAGGTATTCTTCCAAAAGAGGGGGAACGATGTCTTGATGCAGGAGCCTGTCCCGGCGGCTGGACATGGGTATTGCGTCAGCTCGGCTGTACGGTTACTGCAGTTGACCGGAGTGAACTATCTCCTCTTCTTATGAGTGATTCCAATGTTGAGTTCATAAAGCATGACGCCTTTACCCTGCCTATAGAGGAATTTGGCTCTTTTGACTGGGTTTTTTCAGATGTTATTTGTTATCCCGAAAGGCTTTTATCCTGGGTTACAAAATGGATTGAAAGCGGCAAAGTAAAAAACATGATCTGTACTATCAAGCTTCAGGGAGAACAAAACTGGTCAATAATCGATCAGTTTGCAGCTATTCCAGGAAGTACTGTGGTTCATCTATGCTGTAATAAACATGAACTAACGTGGATGTACACCTCATAATGAAGTGTACAAAAATGTAATAATGTGGTACTTTTGTAAAAATCTAAAGAAGTAAGGAACGTTATATGGATGTAGTTTCAATTTTGAAAAAATGTGAAGCAATGCTGACTGGGCATTTTCTTCTGTCTTCTGGAAATCATTCTCCCCAATATTTTCAATGTGCAAAGCTCCTGCAGTATCCTGATCTAGCCCAGGAAGTTTTATCAATTCCTGTGCAAGCGCTGCTCAAGCTGAAAAAAGAAGGAAAAATAGATTTCGATTGTGTTGTAGGACCAGCAATGGGTGGAATAATTCCGGCTTATGAGCTAGGCCGTCAGCTTGGTGTCCCTGCCTTTTTCACAGAACGCGATGATGTTGGAAACATGGTTCTCCGCCGCGGCTTTGAAATAACCAAGGGAATGAAAATAGTATTGGCTGAGGATGCTATAAGCACTGGAAAATCTACGTTAGAAGCTGCAAAGGCCCTCGAAGAACTAGGCGGTGTCATTACTGCTTCCGCCTGTATTGTAGACCGCAGAGGTAAAGATGCAGAGAATCCATTTTCCTGGGAAATCTTCTGTGCTCTTAGACAGCCTGCAGTCATGTACGAGAGTTCTGCTTGTCCGCTTTGTGCATCCGGCGCGCTGCCGCTCGTAAAACCCGGTTCAAGAAAAAAGTTCTAAGTATGCATACTCGTTCTGGTTCTCAATCTGAGCCGGATATTCTCATTGCCGATCTGGGGACGACAAATATCGTAGTTTCCAACGGCATTGAAACCGTTCGAATGAAAAATCCTCAAATACGGTACGGTTCCGACATAATTTCGCGTATTCTTTATTCGCTCAACAATGGTCCCCTTCCTCTTCAAACGGCCTTACACAAGGGCCTCATCGAAGCTGTTACCCAATTATCAGGCAAAATAAGTTCTCCTGTAAAAATCATCGTTCTAACCGGGAATACAGTCATGATGCATTTTTTACTCGGCCTCGACACGAGTGGTATGGCATCGTATCCGTTTACCCCTGTTTCGCTTTTTAATACAGAGCTCACACTTTCTAACGTTTTTTCCTCAGCAGCCTTTCTGCCTTCAATAATTTCACCGGAAGCAGAGGTGTACTTACCGCCGTGCATCGATTCCTTTGTTGGTGCCGATCTTGTTTGCGCATCGGTCGGCTGCGGTCTTTATGGTTTACCTGATACTAATAATGTGGTACAACACGGTTCAGACCAATTTTCGTCCCGTCTGGTAATTGATATTGGTACAAATACAGAAATCCTTTTATATCATAAGGACCACTATTTTGCCTGTTCAACTGCCGCAGGTCCGGCATTCGAAGGCGGGAACATGAAAAGTACCTTACGCGGCTCTGAATTACTTCACACCCTGGCTCTTATGCTCGATTCCCAACAGATGGACAACACCGGTATGCTTGTACAGGAAAAAACCTTATTAAGCCAGTCTGATGTTCGCCAGCTTCAGCTTGCTAAGTCTGCCATCTGTGCGGCTGTCCACACCTTGCTGTACGAAGCCTCAGCCTCCCCGGATGATATAACAGAGGTTTTTCTATGCGGTGCGTTCGGTTCTAACATCTTACCCTCTGATATTTCTAAAACGGGCTTATTAGAATTCGGTTTATCTCAAAAAATAACGGTAAAGGAGCTCGCTGTCATAGAAGGTGCAATACTCCTGGCAAAGTCTCTCGACAGTAGAAACAGTACAGTTCAACAGGCAAAGGAAACCGTTCTTATCCAGCTTGCAGATAACGCATTTTTTGCACAACGCTATATAGAATGTATGAATTTTTAGTAAAAATCGTATATTGGCTGTAAAATGCCATTGTGAATATCTTATCGACTTACATTTTTTTTTATTTAATTAAGAAAAAAGCACTGCCTTTTAGAGCAGTGCTTTTGTCTTTTTAAGTTATCTTGTTCAGGTGCAGTCTATCCTAGCGTGCATACTCAACAATTCGTGTTTCCCGAATCATTGTAATCTTAATTCGTCCAGGATATTTAAGATCATTTTCTATCTGTTTTGCTATGTTTCGAGCAAGTTCTTTTACATCACTGTCTGGAATTTTTTCGTTGTTAACAAGAACACGAAGCTCTCGGCCTGCCTGTATAGCATAAGCTTTTTCAACACCTTCGAAATTCTCCGCTATTCCTTCAAGATTTTCTAGACGCTTAACGTAATTGTCTATAGTTTCTCTTCGGGCACCCGGTCGGGCTGCAGAAATTGCGTCGGCAATTTGAACAATGATTGCTTCAATACAGCTGGGCTCAACATCGTTATGGTGAGAACCAACAGAATTAATAATCTTTGGATCTTCTCCCATTTTTCTAACCATGTCCATACCAACTTCGGCGTGGTTGAGGTCAGAATCCGATTCTGCTCCCTTACCAATGTCGTGCAGTACTGCTGCACGTTTAGCAAGTTCTTTATTTGCACCAATTTCAGATGCGATCATGCCTGCAATAATTGCAACTTCTTTAGAGTGCATCAAGACATTTTGTCCATAGCTTGTTCTAAAGTACAATCTTCCAAGGGCGCGAACTCCATCCTGACTCATGTTATGAATGCCAAGGTCAAAGAGTACCTTTTCGCCTTCTTCATAAATCTTATGCTGAATTTCACGTGTAACTTTTTGTACAATTTCTTCAATTCTTGCCGGATGAATACGTCCATCAGTAATAAGACGTTCAAGAGCAACCTTCGCAATTTCCTTGCGTACCGGGTCAAAGCAGGAAATAACAACAGCTTCAGGTGTATCATCAATAATAATATCAACACCGGTTAAGGTTTCAAGCGTTCGGATATTTCTACCTTCACGTCCAATAATTCTTCCCTTCATTTCATCGCTTGGAAGAGAAACTGTTGCAACGGTTATGTCGCTCGTAGTTTCAGTTGCAATGCGTTGAATTGTTGTAACAAGAATATCTCGTGCTTTTTTCTCTGAAGAAAGCTGAGCTTCCTGTTCAATCTTATTTAACAGCACTTGAGCATCATGTCGTGCTTCGTTTTCGAGGTTTTGTATAATGAGATTTTTTGCTTCCGGGGCAGTTAATCCCGAGATTCTCTCCAATTCCTGTATATAACGTTTTTCTTGTGACGCTAATTCTTCTTCTCGTAAACTTATTTGTTTTTCACGGTTTTCAAATTCTTTCTCTTGTTCATCAAGAGTTGTAACACGTTTATCAAGAGTTTCCTCTTTCAAAATAAGCCGTCTTTCAAAGCGCTGAAGTTCACTTCGCCGCTCTCTATTCTCCCGCTCTTGTTGATTTCGCTCTCGAATGAGTTGATCTTTCGCTTCTAATAAAATTTCTTTTTTTTGAGCCTCTGCTTCCTTTATAGCATCCTGCTTAACACGTTCTGCTCTTTGTTCTGATGCAGATAGTTGAAATCTGGCATAAAGCCAGCGAATAGTCCATCCAAGAACAATTCCAGCAAATGGGAGACCAATACCTAATAGTATATTCATCGTGGTCCTCCAAACTAGATTAGTTCAGAGTAGAGAATACCATAAGTTGAATTACTTGTCAAATAAAAGATTAGAAAGAGGCTCTAGAGTTATAAAAGGTGAATTATCGCAGAAAAAGTCAGTCAAGGGTAATGAATCGTTATATATGAATGCATGTGCTCTACATTCTAAATTCTTCTCCTAAATAAATCTTTCTTGCAACTGGAGATTCAAGAATCTCTTCTTTTGAACCTTGCGCAACAATCTGTCCTGTACTAATGATTATAGATCGGTGAGTTATCTCTAAGGTGTCACGGACATTATGGTCTGTAATGAGAACTCCTATTCCTCTTTCTGCCAGGAGTTTGACCATAGATTTAATATCGTTAACGGCTATGGGGTCAATTCCAGCGAAAGGTTCGTCAAGAAGGAGAAATTCTGGTTCAATAGCAAGTGAGCGGGCTATTTCAGTTCTTCGTCTTTCACCGCCGGATAGGGTATAGGCCTGCTGTTTACGGATTCTTTCAATATTAAACTCTTCTATGAGTTCGTCTAAGTGCATAAGTTTCTCCTTATGCGTTAAATCTTTTCTTGTTTCCAGTATGGCCCAAATATTCTGCTCAACCGTAAGCTTTCGGAAAACTGAAGGTTCCTGGGGTAAATAAGAAATACCAAGGCGGGCTCGTTTATACATTGGTAATTTAGTAATACATTGATTATTAAAAAAAACATCGCCTTGGCTTGGCCGGTAGAATCCGACAATCATATAAAAACTGGTTGTTTTTCCCGCACCGTTAGGGCCTAAAAGTCCTAATATTTCACCTGTATGCATAGAAAAATCAATACCGCGTACAACTTCCTTTTTCCCAAAGCGCTTGTATAAACTTGTAACCTTTAATTCACTCATGATTTACCCTCAGAATCTACAACAGACCCGCGAACTCTTCCATCGAGGGTAATCTCTTCTGTATCAATATTTAAAATTATTTCCTGCGCACGGAAAATATCATCATTACGGGTAATTTTCGGGTTTCCAGTAAGAGTCACTATTTGATTTTCCTTATTGTACACTGCAATAGCACTTGTACATACACTATCTTTGCTTTTTAGCTCAACTTTGACCTGTAATATAGCAATTTCAGTGTTTTGATTATATTCAATGATTTGAGCCTGTGCCTTTACTTCATTTTCTATATCATCGAGAAAAACATCTCCTTCAAGCACTGCAATCTTTGTATCGCGGTCATATGTTATGGTTTCACAACTAAAATCGAAATTCGAAGATATGTTTTTACCTCTGATATTGCCTCTTGCAGTAATATAGCGAAAATCTTTACCGCTCATTTCTACTTCGTCAGCATGAATTTCCATATCATCAGTTTTAATATATGCATCGCCGCTTAAAAGGGTATATTCATTTTTTTCACTGGTGTTACCCTTCATGGAATTTGCTTTAAAAGTAATAACTTCTGCAGTACTATAAAGGCACAAAAAGGTGAGGATAATACTAAGATGCACTTTACTTTTGTTCATTTACTCGTTTTTTCCTGTAATAATGGTTCCTTCTATACGTTCTGTTATGGTGTAGATCCTGCTCACTCCGCTGGCTGCAAGACCATAACCTGTCAAAACTAATGAAGTCTCAGTTTTTTTATCGGGTTCTGCATAGGAAGAATTATCCATATTCAATCCGGTTTTTATTGTTATAAGTTCATGTATACCGCTTGTAAGCTGCTCAGTTTTATTGTTCCACTTTAGCGTCATACATGAAAACTGCACATCTTGTTCATATGATGCAACTTCAACATAATTGCTTAATACATAGATATCTTCTTCATTGTCTGCAGAAAGTAAACCACAGCTGCCTTTAATATCAATTTTATCCTTATCATTATATACTATAAAATTAACATTCTGAGCATAGACTGCATCTTTGTCGCGGTATTGTTCCATTTTTTCTGCACGTAACTCATTATCCCGTTTCCCGTTTTCTATTTTTATCATAGAAACATTTTCAAAAACAAACTCGGGCGCCCAGGAATCTTCATCAGCAATTCCATAATTTAATGAACAGCTTAAGAGAATAATGGTTACGAAAACAAATAAGAAAGCCTTTCTCATGTATGAAGTGCGCTTTTTAAAAATGCGGTAAACAGCGGATGAGGCTTAGTCGGCTTTGAAACAAATTCAGGATGATACTGCACACCAATTCCCCACGGATGATTCTTCCATTCAAAAGCCTCAGTTTGTTCATCGCCTGTCGATATGGCACAGATAGAAAGCCCATTTTTTTCCATGTCTTCGGTATATTTTTTGTCAAATGCATATTTTGAGCGGTGGCGTTCCTCTACAGAAAGTGTCTTGTATACTGCTTCGAGCTTTGAGCCTTTTTGTATGCTGATAGGCATACTTCCCAGCCTCATAACTCCTGCCGCGGCATAACCTGCCTGTTCTTCCGGCAGACTGATAACAGGATAGCTTGTGTTCTGAATAAACTCAGTAGAATCTGCATCTTCCCATTTTAAGAGCGAGCGGGCAGTTTCTATTGCCATTATCTGCATGCCTAAGTCGATGCCCAAATATGGAATATTGTTCTCTCTAGCATACTTTACCGCTGCAAGGAGACCAAGGAATCCGCGCTGGCCGTAGTTTCCTGGAATCATGATTGCATCAACATCGCTAAAAAAGGAAGCTGGATTATTGGAGCTCTCAATGGTTTCAGCATCAATTTTTTTAATAATAAGTTCGGCATTACAGCCTGTTACTGCGGCATGAAACAGCGATTCTCTCACCGATTTATAACAGTCATCAAGATAATTCTTTTGTCCGAGCATACCAACAGTAATTTTGGTTTTTGGATTATTCAGACGGTCTAAAAAATTTGTCCAAGAGCTTATGTCAGTTTTGTGATTGGAAAGTCCTAGTTTTTCCATGACCTTTGCATCTAAGCCTTGTTCATGGAATAAGACGGGAAGTTCATAAATGGTTTTATCAACATCAATCGAAGTAAATACACAGTCCTTTCCTACGTTGCAAAAGAGTGCAATCTTTTTACGAAGATCTTCATCGAGAGAAACTTCACTGCGGCACAGGAGAATATCAGGCTGAATTCCAATTTCCTGCATATTTTTTACTGAGTGTTGGGTCGGTTTTGTTTTTAACTCACCGCCGGAGACCATTGGTACCAGTGTTAAGTGAATTGATATAGCATTGGTACGGCCCATCTCGCGGATAAGCTGACGCGATGCTTCCAAAAAAGGAATAGATTCAATATCGCCAACAGTACCGCCGATTTCTACAATGACAACATCTGCATTGGATTTTGTTCCGACGTTTAAGATTCTCCGCTTAATTTCATCAGTTATATGAGGAATTACCTGAACAGTTCTGCCGTTATAGCGGCCAGCACGTTCATTTTTGATTACTTCTTCATAGATTTTACCGGTTGTAACAGAGTTTGCCTGAGACAGCGAAACATTGGTAAACCTCGAATAGTTTCCTAAATCGAGGTCTGTTTCGGTTCCATCATCGGTAACGTAGACTTCCCCATGCTGATACGGACTCATGTTCCCTGCGTCAACATTTATATAAGGATCACACTTCATCATTGCAACAGTTAAACCGCTGCATTCTAATAAACTTCCTAACGAAGATGCGGCAACACCCTTGCCTAAACTCGAGCAAACACCGCCCGAGACAATAATGTACTTATTCATTCGCCAATTTTCCCATCTAGCATGATTTTTGTCAACACTGGTAACATTATCATTTACTTTTTTTTGTTCGTAATGTACAATTAGTATATGCCTGATTTACTAACAGATGCAGATTTTGATTTATTTAGAAAAGTTATCTATGATGAAAGCGGAATAACTTTTTCTTCCTCTAACCGATCTATCTTAGACAGCAGGCTGAAAGAACGACTACGTGACAAGCAATTACCTACCATATCAGAATACTACAGACTCATAATGGCAAGTAAAGATGAAATGAAGACCATGCTTGATGCGGTTACTACTAATTTAACACGCTTTTTTAGAAATCAGCCTCATTTTGATGCCTTTATTAATTATGTTGTTCCACATGTACTAGAACATAAAAAGGGTAAAACAGATACTAAGCTCCGAATTTGGAGTGCCGGCTGTTCAACCGGTGAAGAACCTTATACCATTGCCATGATTTTAAAAGAGATTCTTAATCCCCCATATACATTTGAAATTGTTGCTTCCGACATTTCCTTAAAATCCCTTATGGTCGGCAAGCAGGGGTTTTACTCAGATGCACGTATTACCGGCATTCCAGATAACTATCTTGCAAAATATTTTACTAAGATCTCAGGCGGGTATCAGGTAAAAGAAGATGTAATGAAAACAATCAGGTTTGATTATCATAATTTAAAAAATGATTCAGGTTTGCGTAATCTTGATGTTGTTTTTTGCCGTAACGTTTTAATTTATTTTGATGAAGCTGCTCAGAGAGCTACTGTAAATCGTTTTTATGATTCACTTGCTGCTAAAGCCTATCTTTTCATAGGACACTCAGAGTCTTTATTTGGTATGAATACAAAATTTGAATTTCTTAAAACAGAGTGGGCTTGTTTGTATCAGAAGAATATCTAAGAGAGGATGGGTTATGGATGCAATATCTGTTCTTGTAGTTGATGATTCTGCGCTCATGCGGAATTTAATAGGCCGTATTATTGAAAGTACTCCAGGATTAAGTATTGCCGGAAAGGCCATGAACGGATCTTTTGCTATTGATAAAATACCTCTTGTTAAGCCCGATGTTATTGTTCTAGACATAGAAATGCCTGTTATGAACGGTGTCGAATTCCTCAAAGAACGGAAAAAGCGCGGTATTGATATTCCCGTTATTATATTGTCGAGTATCGCCCGTGAAGGTGCCTCGGTTACCATGGAATGTCTTGCCCTTGGTGCAAGCGACTTTATAACTAAACCTTCTGGTTCCGACTCTGCTGATATTTCGAAAGTAGCACAGCGTCTGGCTGAGCTTCTCCTTTTATTTGGCGGCAAGTATGCTAAAACGCATCAGAAAAAGGTCGAACTTAAAGACCCTGCATCCTCCATTATTCAGCCTGTTGCCTCTGCGAGTCCATCACGTTCATTGTTTACTCCGCCTAAGCCCAGGGGACCAGTAGTTCCTTTACGCGAGGGCGGGAGAATTGAAATCATTGCCATTGGTATTTCTACCGGGGGGCCTAACGCCTTACGCGAGGTTTTTTCTAAAATAGATCCGGCGGTAAGTCAGCCGATCGTTGTAGTTCAACATATGCCGGCAGGTTTTACCGAGGAATTTGCACGTAGTCTCGATACAATCTGTCCTTTGGAAGTAAAAGAAGCAAAGGAAGGCGATATTTTAAAAAAAGGCCGAATCCTTATTGCACCTGGAAACAAACACATGACCGTTGAACAGCGTTCACTTGCTTCTATCGTTCATCTTTCGGATGCTGAGCAATGTAATGGACATAGACCCTCTGTTGATGTGTTATTTGAATCTATTGCAAAACAGTACCAAAATAGAGCATTAGGTGTAATTATGACTGGTATGGGAAAGGACGGTGCGGTGCAGCTCTCTGAAATGAGAAAGCAGGGTGCGTATACGCTTGGTCAGGATGAAGAAAGCTCAATTGTATATGGAATGCCTAAGGTTGCGTACGAATACGGCGGGGTTCAAAAACAGGTTTCTCTGCAGGCAATGGCTGCAGAAATCAGCAGTCTTGCACTAAAACATTCTTAATTTACTATAATCTCTGCAATTTCGCTTTGTCCCTTTATAGGAGTAATTTTTCCAAAAAGAATGACAATGATTCCTGCAATAACTAAGCCTGATAGTACTCCGGCGGCCTTCATACCCTCTGTAGGCATGAATCCTAAAAGAGATGCTATAAATTCTGCTGCAAAAAAACCTAAGACAGCTGAAATTACAGGAAAACCAAGAGAAACCGAAGCCTGCAGGGCTTGATGCTTAAGTTTCGCTGTTATGCGCACTACACAGCCTATGGTAACGGGTAATCCAAGCGGATTTGTGACCGTAAAGGGTTCTCCTCTTTGGGAACATGAGCCATTATCACACCCTATACATGCATCGCTTATAATCGGTACTACGGTGATTTTTTTTCCAGAAATTTCTATAATACTAGCTTTTTCACGCATAATATGCTCCGGGTGCGGTTAGTTTCTTTAAGCGGTCATTACATTCACGAGCCCCTTGCTTATTTCCCAATTCTGTGTAGGTATCCCGCAGGTTGTATAAGGCGTCATAGTAGTGAGGATATAAGGTTACCGCTCTTTCAAATGAGGTACATGCTTCTTGATAATTACTTTTAGAGAAGTATAATACTCCCATGGTATTCCATATATGTGCATTGTTAGGGTTTAAATCGAGAGTATCACTACAGGTTTCGAGAGCTAAATCTGATTGTCCAAGAGAAAAATAAATGAGTGCAAGGGTTTCTAATACTTCCTCGTCCTCCGGATTTATAGCATTGGATTGAAGGAGCGCTTGCTTTGCGCCTTCTAAATCTCCTACATCCCGGTAGGTTACGCCCATGTTATACCACAGGAGATAGTTCTCACGCTCTATCGCAATGGCACGTTTAAAACAGGCTATTGCTTCAGGATAATCTCCCTGGGAGGCGAGTTCAATTGCTTGTGTATTTAAGGACTCCGGATTTTCCTGCATCTTATACTCCGCCAATTAGTGTAAGTCATTTAATAAAAAAACACAAGACAAAGAATGTTACAGTTTTATGTCTCAGATTATTCATTGTGAGCAGTGTTTTCTCACATTTTATTAAAGAGGTTGTAAATAGTTCGGGCAGCTTGAGAGTTGTTAAAAGTGTCTAGAATGCGTGTGCAGGAGTCCGTAATGAGTTTTTTACCAAGAGTCTGTGCTTTGTTCAAAGCATCAGATGTTTCAATGATGGCTATGCATTCTTCTATGGCAGGGGATGCCGGTCCTTCTTCTCGAGCGCGGTTAAAACAATTCATGACTGCTTCAAAATCTTCCGGACGTTTTTCAAGGTGAAAAAGTACAGGAAGGCTTTTCTTCCCTTCAACAATATCGTCGCCTCTTTTCTTTCCCTTATTGCCGCTTGTTAAATTAATATAGTCATCGAGAATTTGAAATCCGACACCTATATCTGAAGCTATGTCTGCCATAATACTAGCTTGTTCTGTAGTTCCGTGTCCGCAAATAATACCGGTTCGAGCAGCAAGGCTTGCAAGGGTACCGGTTTTCATTTTTACCATAGTTCTATATTCATCAGCCTGTGGAATAATTGTATTGTTGTTATGCCATAAAATATCCATAGCCTGTCCCAGATGCAGCCGGCGTAATTCTGTGTGGAGTGTTTTATAAAGGTCTAGGTGCATCTCTTTAGTTTGTATGCTTTTTTCTGTGAATGCAGAATCAAGACAGGCTGTAGATGCAAAATACAACCAGGAACCGGCGTTAAGAGCTGTGTCGAGCCCGTATGTTATGTGAGCAGCCGGTTTTCCTCTTCTCATGTTTGATGAATCTTCTATATCGTCATGGATTAAACTTGCTGTGTGAACAAATTCGACCAAGGGTGTTAATGAATATGCACGTTCAATATCAGTATCATTGTTTGATACTAACTCTGTGCAAAGAACAAGAAAGAGAGGTCTCCATCGTTTTCCGCCTGAGTGAACAAGAGAGTTGCAGGGTTCTACCAGCTGGTTAAGATGAATATCTTTAACCTCTGAACCTGTATAGGAAAACATCTGTTTCTTCCAGTCAGAATTGTAAAGAGTTGGGAGAAAATTATCTAATACACCTTCTATTTTCAGTAGTTTTGCGGTATAATCATTTTGCATAGTTATAAGTATACCTAAAAAAGAAGAATTTTGTAATAGGTAAAGGATTGTATGGCAGCGAACAGTTATGAAAAACCGGATTATTGGTCAAAAAAAGCATTTTCAGAAGGGTATCCGGCACGTTCGGTGTATAAGTTAAAAGAAATAGATGAAAAATTTGGTATGTTAAAGAAAAATACCAAAATCCTGGATCTGGGAGCAGCACCTGGAAGCTGGACTGTATTTGCCCTGCGAATGCTTGATGGTACGGGGCATGTTACGGCTATAGATTTAAGCCCCCTAGCTAAGGATGTTAAGGGCGATAACCTGACCTTTATTCAAGGCGATCTTTATGATGAACGCGTAAGAAATCACGCATTATCCCTTGGCCCCTATACTACTGTAATTTGCGATGCTGCACCTGCAACAACAGGAAACAGAGTTATAGATACTGCCCGTTCTACAGGTTTAGTTGAACTTGCAATTTTTTATGCTCAAGAAATGCTAAAGTCCGGCGGGAATTTTGTCGTTAAGATATTTCAAGGGGGAGATCAGCAAAATCTTCTTACCCAAATGAGAAAAATATTTAAGACTGCGCGCGGTTTTAAGCCCGAGGCCTGCCGTTCCGAATCTTTTGAAACGTATTTAATTGGACTTGATAAGAAGGAATAAGTATGAAGAGCAAAAGCCTTTTTCGATCAGTATCAACTGTTATAGTTATTCTCTTCCTATTAATTTCCTGCAAAGAAACGAATGCCGGTCAAGGCGGATATGAATCTCCGACCGGAAACCCTGTCACAAAAGAAGATATTTCTCCCGAAGGCTTGTCTGGAGTATCAACAACCGTGAGCCTTAGTACAGCTGAAGAGAGTAATGAAGACCAGCTGCCGGAGCTTGAATATATGGTATACCGTGTTAGACAGGGAGATATGATTGGTATTCTTGCAGAAAAATTCAGCATTACCCAAGACACTCTTATAAGTGTAAATTCAATAAAGCAAACCCGCCTAATTCAAATTGGACAATATTTAAAAATTCCATCGATGCCTGGCATTTTATATACTGTAAAAAAGGACGGTGAAACGCTTGATTCAATAGCTAAAAAATATGAAGTGAATGTAGATACATGCGCACATGTGAATAAGGTTTCATCAAATCAGACACTTTCTGCCGGAACTTCTCTTTTTATACCTAATGCAGAATTGGATTGGGTTACACGCCAGGAAATTAACGGGGATTTATTTATAAAACCGCTCAAGAGTTCATATTATTTTTCTTCTTATTTCGGCTGGAGAAATAGTCCTTTTACCGGGCAAAGATCCTTTCATAATGGTATTGATATGGCAGCTCCGCGCGGTACATATATTTATCCTGCATTGAGTGGAAAGGTAACTACGGTATCCTACGATACAGTGTATGGTAATTATGTTATTGTTACACATCACTCAGGATATAAAACCCTGTATGCTCACATGAGCGAGGTTCTCACTGTTAAGGGTAAAAGCGTATCTACAGATACGCGTTTAGGAAGGGTCGGCAGTACCGGTATGAGTACGGGCGATCACCTGCACTTTACGGTTTTCAAAAATGGAAATGCTGTAAATCCCGTGAATCTGTGGCGATAACCTGCATCTCCTAAATAATGTGTACTTGATTACACCGATATTTGCAGGTTTTTAAGCTTCTTTATGAAAAAATCCATATTGCCGGCAACAAAGAGTGCAAGGTAAGCTGTAATGACTCCTGCAAAAACCAAGTATACAGATAATGCAATTTGTGAATTAGCGGAATATGTGTTAATTCCAAAAAACAGCATTGCAACAATCATTATTACGCCTGATACAATCCATCTTTTTAAAGAAACCTTATTGAACTCAGGTTCTTCGTTTATGTATTCCGGTATAACTGCCTTCATAATTGATGTTATTGAATCACTTGTTAGCGGAACAGAAATTGTAAGCGGCTTTGTACAAGCTTTATCTGCAATAGTCAGAAGACGAACTTCTGTTCTGCACTTTTTACAGATCAATAGATGAGCTGTTATTCTCAGGGGAACGTGCTCGTGTCTGTCGAGAAGTAAATACTCATGCATGGTTTGTTCGCATGTGTCTCTATTCATTAAAACTCCTAGAACCAATCTGGTTTTACATAGATTTATATTCTGCTAAAGAATCTCTAAGAATTCTTTTAGCCCGAAAAATATGAGATTTTATAGTATTCACAGGCAAGTCTAATATCTCGCTTATTTCGTTATGGCTCATGTCGTTAAAAAAATAAAGATCTAAACAAATTGCATAACGTTCCGGTAATTCTGATAGTGCTTTTTGTACCGCAAGGGATGTCATTTTTCGTAACTGTATTTCCTCCGGGCCAAAGTCTCCATCTATAATCTCAAAATCATCACTTAATGAAACATATTCCTTTCGTCTTTTAACCGAGTTAATTGCCGTATTGTACGAAATTCTCATTAACCAGGTAGAGAAAAGCGATTCTCCTCTAAAAGAACTTAGTTTCGCATACACCTTAATGAAGACCTCTTGAACAAAGTCGTCAGTGTCTGCTGTATTTTTAAAAAATCCCATACCAAAGACACGGACTTTTTTTTCATATAAAGAAACAAGCCGTGCAAAAGAACGGGAATCGCCTGCACAGGCAGAACTGATAAGAGCATTATCCCTTTTTTCAATTATCGTTCTTTCTATGCTTCCGCTAGAGCTTATGTTATGAAGGTTTGAGTTGTTCAAACCTGTATTCCGTTATTCATGTACAGATTTCTTACTCTTTGGATACAGCTTGTAAAAGACAATTAAACAAATGCCTAAAATACAAGGGACTAATCCTCCAAGTAAGGAATATGAAATACCTTCGAGTATTGCAAATAGTATTGTAAGAACAAATCCAGTGCCGGCTAAAAGTAACCCTGCCAAGAGTGAAAATATCCTTAAATCAAATCGGACTGGTTTGTAGTTTCCTGTTTGAATCAAAAGGTTTATTTGCTTGTGTCTCCACATAAAGTAGAAAAACACAACTACTCCGCCAATTACAATTCCTATAATAGGTATAATTGATACAATTACTTGAGCGGCAGGTACCATGGTTGCAGTGCTCATATTTCCTCCAACATTTACTAGACACAACAATGCCGGGAAGGTTGCATTATCAGTCTAAAATTATATATTCTTCAAAAAAGAGGGCTGTAATCTTGTCTATTACAAGTTCCTCATTTATTAATTGAACTAGATCTGTTTTTATCTTCAATTCACCAGACTTTCTTAGGTCTTCTGCTTTAAATGTAGAAAAATACTCAATAATGAGTAACTTTATTTTCCTGTTTTTTAGTGATATTTCCTCGTAAAACTCATCATCATCGGAAGGGTAGGGGAAGTATGGCGTAACAATTATAGAAACCGGCGGATCATCTGCTGTAGAGGCACGAAGGCGTCCCAGCTGAGAAAAGACAGAGGTTTGTCCATAATAATCTTTTTTCTTCATTAACTGCTCTGCACTAGGGTCTGAGTGACGAAGATTTGAACCTATACTGGAAGGGCGATTAATAAAAACATAGAGTGTTGTCCCTGCGATAATGATAATAACAAAAACTATAATACATAAAAGTATTGTATGAATACGAGTCATAGTGTAATTGTACCAATGCTTATTACTCATGGCAATAGGGGTTTAGAAGGCGGATTAAAAAGTTTTGTTTCTAAGGCTTCGCTCATCCGGGCCTTAATGTTAATTGCATCTTCTGTCCATTCGCTCGATATTAATACACCGTTTTTGCGGATTTCATTGAGCGTATCTGTATTGGAAAGCGGAATAGAATACTCTTTTACGGTACCGAACAAGGTGTCTGCAATTGCTTCTTTAAACTGAACGAAGCCTGCAGCGGTTTTTGCACTTACCTCAAGCAGCTGTTTCTCTTCCTCTTTTAACCTGAACAGGGATATATTTCGTTCACATTCCTCTTTATCAATTTTATTTAAGATAATAAGCCTTTTATTAGTATCTGCACCAATTTCTTTAAGAACAGAACAAACCGTTTCATACTGGCCAAAGACATCTGTATCTGAGGCGTCAAGTACGATAAGCAGAAGGTCTGCGCGGGAGGCTTCTTCCAGTGTAGATTTGAATGCGTCGATGAGAGTATGAGGCAGATTTCTAATAAAACCGACGGTATCTGTAAGCAGGATACTGGTGCTTCCTGTAAGTGCAAGCCTCCGTGTGGTAGGATCAAGTGTGGCAAAAAGCTTATCTTCAACAAAAACAAGCGAACCTGTTAAGCTGTTGAGCAGGCTTGATTTACCTGCATTAGTGTACCCTACAAGGGCGCAGGAGGGAAGCGGAACTTTTTCTCTCCGCTTTCTCATAGTTTCCCGTTCTTTAATAACCTTTTTTAGTTCAGCTTTTATTTGTGCTATTTGATCTTTAATATCGCGCCGGTCTATTTCGAGCTGGGTTTCACCGGAACCCTTTGACCCGTAGTTTCCCCCTCTTTGACGAGCCATATCGCCGTAGCTGTGAGCTAATCGGGGCATTGCATATTGTAATTGAGCAAGCTGTACTTGAAGAACAGCTTCTTTTGTTTGGGCTCTCTGTGCAAATATACGTATAATTACTTCATTTCGGTCGAAAACGGGAAAATGAGCTTCTTTTTCCCAGTTTCTCTGCTGTGTAGGAGAAATTTCAAAGTCGAGGATTATACATTCTGCGTCTAATTCTTTAGCTTGAGCTATAATTTCGTGCGCCTTTCCTGTTCCTATGCCGAACTGAGGGGTCGGAACAAATCTTGAAAGGAGTATTGAGCCTCTTATAGTCATTCCAAGTGTGGTGACTAAGCCGTAAAGTTCATTAATGGGATAGGTTCCATCATCCTTGCCTACAAGAAAAGCTCGTACTGGTTCTTCTTGTGTAGTTAGTAATTCACTCATTGGTTTAATTATACAATAAAATGGAGATTTTGTAATGAAAAGGTGCAAAAGAGTGTTATTTTCTCTTTAATTTTGTCCGATAATTTATTA
>CAZLNE010000012.1:0-14443 GCA_964560975.1 uncultured Treponema sp.
TGCGGTATAATCCCGGACGCGCTTTTTTCTGTGATTCGATCATAAGGAAGGAGTAGTGCACCTGGAATCTTACCGCTTACGTATTCTTCTTTTGTGCGAACATCAATAAGAACTACAGAACTGTCTTTTTCCATGAGCTCTTTTGCTTTTTGTGCATTAATGAGTCCGCCTTTCTTTGTTTCTAGTTGATTTTTTTGTGCTTCCGTGGAATCGGCTGTACCTTTTGACCAAAGTAAAGCTGCAGAAATTAACATTAAAGGTATAAGATATGTCATCTTCATTGGTAGGTTCTCCATAATTCAGAGTATTAGTATTAATGTACGAAAAAAATCCCAATTATACGGTGATTAAGTTACAAATAACCTACCTTTTAAGTAGTATATATTGACTTTCCTTAGTTCATTTGATACTTTTATTGTAGGAGTAACTAAATGAATAAAAAAATACTTATTGCAGCTTTTGTAGTATTAGCTGCTGCTGTGATTGTGTTTTCCGTAGTGAAGACAAGTTCCAAAGGGTCCAGTGACGGCCTCAAGGATGGTGTATATTTTGCGCAACAGACAGAATATGCTAAATCGGGCTGGCGGTATCAGGTTGTGGTAACTGTAAAAGACAGTAAAATCTCTGCAGTTAATTGGAATGGTGTATCAAATATTGGCGGTGCTATTGATAAAAAAGCATGGTCAAAGATGGGCAAGTATGGTATGAAAGACTATGCAACTCAGGGTGAATGGGATGTTCAGGCAGAAGCAGTTGAAGCCTATTTACTTAAAACACAGGATCTTGGATTTAACAAGTTCGATAACGCTGGAAAAACAGATGCTATAACCGGAGCCACAATTACGGTGACCGATTTTTATGATCTTGTTAATAAGGCTATTAAGTCACCTGCTGTTGCAAAGGGCGCATATGCTAAAGACGGCTGGTATTATGCCGAAGAAGACGATTTTGGTTCATCAGGCTGGAAGGATACCGGTTTAGTAACAGTGGTTAACGGCCGCGTCGTAGATATTGTTTGGAACTCTATTTCTAAGGATCCAAACAAAAAGTCTAAGCTTGTTGAAGCAGTTGAAGGCCGTTATGGAATGGAAAAAATTGCAACAAAGGGTGAGTGGCACGTTCAGGCTAAGGCTGTAGAAGAGGCTATTGTTAAGGCTGGCGATCCAGCGAAAATCCAGTTAGCTGCAAATGGTAAGGCTGACGCGGTGACTGGTGCAACAATTACTGCAAATGTTGTTCCTGTTGCAATAAAAGCCCTTGAATCTGCGAGATAAGCATTGTAAACTATAAGCATGATTAACAGGCACGGTGGTTTAAGCTCACCGTGTTCTGTTAGCTGCCTGGGGGCTTTGCATGAAAACAGCATTTAATTGGGATACAACCCTTGCAACAGGATTTCCTGAGGTTGATCTTCAACACAAAAAACTTATTTCTATAATAGACGATGTCGGACAGGCATTAGAGTCAGATGCGAAAAATTATTCGATTACAATTTCAAAGACCGTAAAAAGTCTTATGGATTATACGCAGTATCACTTTACTGAAGAAGAAACCCTTATGGCAAAAAACGGGTATCCTTCATTAGAATCACATAAAAAAGAACATGCTGCCTTTATTTCTCAAGTTAGAGAACTTCTGCTTACGGTGAATACACAAAATAAAGAAGCAGGTGAAAAGTTTTATACCTTTTTGGGAACCTGGCTTTTTGGGCACATAGCTCGTCAAGATAAGGCCTGGGCGGTGTATATTACTGGAAAACAAAAAAAAGGATGATCCGGTTTCCCTGAATCACCTCTTTTCTTTTGCGAGACGGTTTAGCCGATTTCTTTGTCCTTAAAGAAAGGAACATATTGCATATCAGTTTTCATAATATGATTTGTGATCCAATCCATTAAAAAATCCAAAACACTAATACTTAAACCTAATTCTCCCTTTTTATTTCGCTCAACAAGTTCGTTTATTTTATCTACATACACCTTGTGGGCAGCCATATGTGCGGCTTTATCACTATAATTATATTTTTCAAATGCTCTTTCTTCATTTCCAAAGTGATACACCGTATAATCCGATAATTCCACCAGGACGTTACCTATTACTTCTGCAGCTTTCCGTGCTTTCATTGCATCGCTTACATCATTTATAAGGGAAATTAGTTTTTTATGCTGCTCATCTATTGTATTAATTCCTACAGCAATAGCCGGTGTCCATTCAAATAAATCCATATATCCTCCTCAATATTTCTGTGCGTAAGTATAAGGTACCACAGTATTTTGAAAAAAAACAGAGAAATATTCATGTTTCTTTGTTAAATAAACTTCTAGGACAGTTTATAACTGCGTACTACCTCATTGGTATATCCGTCAACATAGTTATCATCAAGACCAAGATAGTTGTCACTCTCATCCTTAAAAGCTGATATTTCCACGCAGCTTACCTCATTTTTTGTCAGTGATAAACTAACTGATAATGTATGAGAATTGGAAGCGATGACAGCTGTTTCTATGTACGGAACCGCAGTTTTTTTAAGGCAGTCTATGAGTTTTTTACCCGGATTAAGAGGCCGTCCTGCTTCTTTCCAGATTTTCCAAGGATTGCAAAAATCTTCATTAATTCTTTGGCGGACGGCGAGGGCGCTTTCTTTGTCCCACTTCAAGCTGATATTTTTAGTAATCGTGAGAGTAGTAGTATCTTTAGGGCAGGGATTCCAGGCTATGAGGGTTATGCTTCCGTCGTCGTGAAGACTGGCTATGCTTGATTCATCCTGATGTATAATAGTCGAAGAAAGTTTGTTGAAGAATTCGAAGAGGTAGAATGTCGGTTTTTTAATACCCCATCGTCCTATGAGTCCAAAACCTCCGTGAAATAAGGCGCGCGGAATGTCAGCTTCTTCGAAGACATCGCAAAAGGTCCAAAAAGACATGAGTGTTGTGTACTTCCCTGCTTCTGCAAGGAGGCGGGCAAGATAGGCTGCATTGAAGGCGCTGTCGTGGACAAGGCATCTCGGATTGTAGGATGTGTTGAACTCTGTAATATGCAGCGGTATATGTGAAAAACCGTTAGAATCAATCTGCTTGCGTACACTATCCAGCTCATCAATTGGTTTCTGCATGGGCGACAAAAAATGATACAAAAATTCACTGTGTTGCTTAACCGGCGGTTCCGCAGTATACAGGTGGCGGGTAAAATTGTCGATCGGAAGATTTTTTTCTTTTACGAACGATAAAAAAGCATCAATCCAGTGGTCGCTACCTCCGCAGATTGCGGGGCCTCCAACCTGTATTCGGCTGTCTATGCTTTTCAGCATTTTTACAGAAACTTCATAGAGTTTAAAATAAGCTTGCTGGTCCGCGTCCTTCCAGAAAACAGTTAGATTCGGCTCGTTCCATATTTCGTTCGGCCAGCTGATAACTTCTTCTCTTCCATAACGTTCAATCCAGTGTTCTGTGAGGGTTTTTAAGAGCTTTGCCCATTCGTCAAAGTCTGCCGGCGGAGTTACGTTTCCCTGCCACCAGAATACCGCCTGTTCTCCCGAGGCAATGGCCTTAGGCATAAAGCCCCACTCGATGTAGGGACGAACATTATGAGAGAGCATGGTGTCAAAAATTTGGTCCAGGTAGGTAAAATTGTAAATGAGGTGTTTTTTTTCTTCATATTCTATGATTCTTACAACACCCAGTTCGTCTCCTAACAGACCATGACAGCGGATATACTTTACCGGCATTATACTTTGAAGGGTTTTAAAGTGTTCCCAGTATTCACTTCGAAGCATAGTGGAAACTCTGTCGCTTCCAATACAGAGAGCCCAAGGCTTTGTAAAAGGTTTATTATTCATAGTTTTATAGTACCCTGTTATAAGGTTTTATCAATCGAGAAATTACCCTAAAAAATTTACTTGTACATATTTTTTTATTGCAGTATTGTAAGCGTACTATGAAAAACAATACTATTCGCTCTGGCGCCTTGGCACCTCTTTTAATTACATTGTCACTGCCGGTTTTGGCAGGACAGGTTTTTGGGCTTTTATACAATCTTGTTGATACTTTTTTTATAGCCCGGATTGATACTTCTGATCCCTGGCTTGTCGGGGCTACAGGGTTGGTTTTCCCGATTTATTTTATTTTTATGGCAGCAAGCTTCGGTATTACAGGAGGGGTATCTTCTCTTGTGGCTCGCGCTATAGGAGCCGGGAAAACACATGAGCTCGATAAAACTGCAGAAAGCGGAATCTTTTTAGCTCTTACTGCGAGTATTGTTATTTTAATACTTATGTATCCCCTTGGGGAGCCATTGCTGCGTCTTTTCGGCGGTACTAATAAGCTGCTTTCCTATGGTAAAGAATATCTGTGGTGGGTTCTTCCGACCGTTCCTTTTATGATGTTTAATGCTGTTTTTACCGGAATTCTCCAAGGTGAGGGCAGAACAAAACACATGATGGTCTCTATGATGATAGGCACCATCATGAACTGCATCCTGGATCCTCTTCTTATTTTTACTGCAAAGATGGGAATTGGAGGTGCCGGACTGGCAACCGCACTTGGTAATGCCAGCTCCTCTATATATTTAGTAATAATTTTCGTAAAAAGAAAATCCACTGTTAAAATTCATTGGAAGATGAAGAATGTGTCTTTCCCGGTTATTGGTGAAATTATTCGGGTTGGACTCCCGCAAAGTGTGATGAACTTTTTGTCGTCTATCAGTTTTATTTTCTATAACCGCATCATGGTCGGCATTGACCCTATGATAATTACAGCTTTTACACTTTATTCCCGTTTGGAGCAGTTAGCTCTTATTCCCATCTGGGCTGTTTCCAGTGCACTTGCATCAGTGGCAGGACAGGCGGCGGGAGCTGGAGACTTTAAGCGGATGAAGTCATCTTCCCGTGTTTCGGCATTATTGTGCTTCGGGGTTTGCGGTATTTTGTTTCTAGTCTATGTACTTTCAAGTCCCTGGCTCTTTGGTATTTTCCAAAGCGATCCGCACGTTCTTTTTTTAGCTTCTCAAATTGTTGTTTGGATGGCAATTTCTTCGTATGTATCTATCCCTGTGTTTATGATAAATACTATCATGTCTGTTGCAGGTTTTGCAAACCGCAGTTTATTGTTCACTATTCTTAGAATTTATGCACTGAATGTCCCTGCTGCCGTGTTAGGAGCCTTTGTAATTGGAAAGAGCCTTCCTGCTACGTTGATTGCTTTGTGTATTTCTTCATTCATAACCTTACTCATGTATCTCTTTGTTGACAGGCACTTTTTCTCAAGTCTGGAAAATGGTAAACTGCATATTAAAGTGATTAAGTCTGAAGAAGCTGGTATTGAGAGAAAATGAGAATACCGTCGCTTTTTTATGGTTCGTATATTGATGTAAAAAAGAGAGCTGCCTCTGTTGCAGAACAAATAATGCAGGGGAAAGAATTCTCCTCGATGCTCGGTCAGTGGCGTATAATAGACAGCCTGACTTTCGATTCGGGTTTGTATATATTGCGGACTCACGACGATCTTTCTATTAGGCAGTCTAATTTTCATTTCACGCTTTTTTGCAAAGCTTTTGAAGCAGTAAACGGTATCGCAGAAGATCCATGTATCGACGTGTTCTTTTCACAGCTGCTTTCTTATGACTGGGGTCTTTTACTTTTCTCTCAGGCAAAAGACGGCTGGTTTGCAAAGAATATGATAAGCGACAACACAAGCAGGCGTCTTCCGTATCTAAAGGCGGTGCTCAAATTCTCACGGGAATTTGACAGGGAAGGTGAACGTTTTATTGGTGAAGACGGTAGAAAGGGAACTTTCTGGTCCTGTAATTCTGCACTTCGTGAAATTTTACAGGAAAGCGGAGCCCCTAAAGAACTTTTAGCCCTTCCTCTAACTGAGGCTCTTTTTAAAAATATTTGCAGGAAGATATCTATTAGCGTATGATTATATTCAATGCTTTTTGTCACAGGGTATAAATTAAAAGACGTGTAATAAAAAAAGGGTAAAACAAGCTTATGCTGTTTTACCCTTTTTTCTTTTATATTCACTGAATACTTTTATTAGTCGCCTTTGCGTTTACCCAATACATGCTGGTCGAGGAAGAGTATGCCGAAGGAATTATTGCCGGCCATTTCAAGCTGATCAAGAATATCTCTGTCATTTTTCTCTTCTTCAATTTGTTCGTTAATGAACCAGTGAAGCATGAGTTCTGTTTTTGGATCATTTTCTGTTTTGGCCAGAGCGTACAGGTTTTCAATTGATTTTGTTACCATTTGCTCGTGTTCATATACCTGTTGGAAAATTTCTTTAGGGCTGCCGAATTTCTTTGGGGGACAGGCAATAGCCTCTAGTTTTGCTTCTGAGCCGACTTCGTTTAGAAATTCATAGAATTTCATGCCGTGTTCCCATTCTTCTTGTGCTTGTACCTTCATCCAGTTAGCAAAACCTGGTAATGCATTTGCATCAAAGTGAGCTGCCATTGCAAGGTACAAATACGAAGAGTAAAACTCTTTGTTAATTTGTTCGTTAATTGCTTTTGCAAGTTTATCGCTGTACATAATGTCCTCCATAATTGAATCATTTGTATAAATTTAACACGGAATGGCTTAAAAGACTAGTTAGTTTCTCTATAAAAGAAGGTGATTTAGTTACTTCTTGGGTTTTAATAAAGATATATAGTAAAAAAATGCAATTTATAACTACTATTTTGCGAATTTTACGAAAATTCGACGAAAAAAATTTGACAAATTGAAAAAACAGTGTATTATAGACTTGTAAACCGGTTAAGTAAACCGGTTAAATATATGTACAAGGAGAAAACGAAATGATGAAGAAGATTTTAATTCTTGCTATTACTGTAGTACTAGTTGTATCAGCAGTTGGATGTAAGAAAAAAACAGCAGAAGTTTCTGATGTAAAAGCTGCACTTTCTATAGAACCGGGAGCAAAAATAAAACTTGGTTTGGATAATGACCAGTGGGGTGCTGCTGTAGTTGAACTTTGGAATACCACCTATCCAGAGTATGCCGGTATTGTAGAATATACAAACTTTGGTTCTGCAGGCGGAGCTGATCAGATTGGTCTATTACAGGGCGAAGCTCCTGATGTAGCACTAGTAATTGACGGTGAAGTTCTTAGACAGGTACAGTCTCTCTCCGCTCTTCCATCTGCAATCGCAAATGTTGCTTCCCGTGTTGCACAAGAGCCTTTCTATTCAAATATCAACAAGGCTAGAGCAATCTATGTTCCAGTTGCCTATGATGGTATGACGTTCTCATGGAATAAATCAATGATAGAATCTCTAGGCATTGATACTAAAGACTCTGATGCTGACGGCCTTCCAGACGCTTTTGATACATGGGAAGAAATCTTTTCCTGGTCAGCTTCATTGAAGACAAGACCGCAGTTCAAGGGAAAAAATGTGAACATTGTATTCCCAATGTCTTTGGGTAATCAGTGGTCATACTACTCATCTTTTACTTCTAATGGATGGCAAATTTTCGCAGAAGGCGATCCTTTAAAACCAGGATTTGATAAAGAATCATTTAGAAAATCACTTGAGTTTTTACAGGCTGCTTCAAAGGCAAATATTTCTGTAGAAGCAAATGGAACAAAAACACAAGGTGCATCAATGGGCTGGAGATGGGATGATTATCTCAATGCTGAAATTTCTCCTTTTGGTCTTATTGGTACTTGGATGGATGTCAAGGGCGCAGAAGCTGCTACTTCAAGCGATTTCAAATTCAGCCGTATGCCTACATGGCAGGGTAATCAGCTTTCTCCTTTAGTTAAAACAAAGGGTCTTGTTATCAACGGCTTTACAAAGTATCCTTTAGCTGCTGCAGAACTTCTTAAGTTAATGATTACCAAAGAAGGTATGCAGGTAATGATTGATAATTCTTCATACATTCCAGCTTTAAGAAAGGGTGCTCCAACTGCTCCTGATTATTCAAAAGACATTAACAAACAGGAAATGTCTGCTGGTTTTGCATTTAACTATCCAGAACCATCTATGACTCTTCCGGAAAACCCAGCCCAGGGGGCAATGAATGTGTACTATAATATTCTCATAGAACAGTCATACTATGGTGTATGGGACGGAACAAGATCTCCTGCAGAAGCACAAGCAGAAATTGTAAAAAATGCTAATGCGTGGATACAGGAAAACAACAAATAGTATTAGATACTTTCAAAACTGTGATGGTTTTGTATTGTATATGATATGATAAAGAGGAGTGGTTTCAATAATGTTGAAACTGCTTCTCTATTTATAGAAGGGGACAGTATGTCTAAAGATTCTGTTAAACCTGCTGAAAATAAAACTGCAGTACAAAGTCTCAATCCAGTAATACCGGCAGCCGGTTCTTTTATTTTTATAGGGCTGGGACAACTGATAAATAAAAATTATCTCAAAGCGCTTGTATTTTTTTTGGTTCCGGTACTTTTTTTTGTTATAGAAATTTCAACTTCTAACTGGGGAAAATATATTAATATTCTCAGTGGTTCTGCAGATGAATATATTAGCTCGCAAACAGTTGATTATTCGCTGGCGGATGAAAAGAAGATTAATACCGTAACAGAGATTAAACAGTCATCAGATAATCTAGCTTCGCTTCTTGGTTTAGGATCAGATGAGGAAGAGGTTGATTGGGGTTCTGAAGAGGATTTGTGGGCATCTGCAGATGACGGTACCTCTACCGGTTACGTTGAGACTTTTTATGAGTATCCGAATTACAGTTTATCCCGCAGCAATGAGAAATTTATTCTCCGCGATTTCGGCGGTTTCTTTACCCGCGGTGCATGGGGTTTGATTACCTTAGGACGTGTTGTTATAGGTGATGAATATGCCGGTAAATATATGACACTGTATGACAAAAATTCCCGCTGGCTTATTGCTGATAATTCTACAGTGCTTTTAGGTAACGGATTAATCACACTTGTTACTATAATTCTTGGCGTGCTTGTTTGGGTTCTTGGAATTGCAGATGCGTATCAAACAAGAATTGCTTTAAATACATCTGGTGAATGTGAACCATTCGGCGTATTTATAAAGCGTATTTGGCGCGACGCTTATGTGTATATTATTTTAACACCAGCGCTTGTTCTTATTTTATTTTTTACTCTTATTCCATTTTTATTTACTTTTTTAATAGCATTTACGAACTATACGTATAAAATAAAACTTGGTGCCATGCTCATTGAATGGAGCGGGTTTCAGGCATTTTCAAATGCAGTAGTTGATCCTGCGTGGCTTAGTGTTTTTTCTCAAATCTTTGCATGGACAGTATTCTGGGCACTGATGTCCTCTTTTACTGTGTATGTTTTAGGTTTTATTAATGCTCTTATTGTTGAATCGCCTCTTGTACGCGGAAGAAAGATCTGGCGTATGATTTTAGTTTTACCCTGGGCAATACCTTCTCTAATTTCGCTTATATTGTTTAAGAACATATTGAACAAGGATGGTTTAATAAACCAAATCTTATTTGCAACAAATCTTATGGAACCGGTTTCGAATTTTCTCTACAACATAGGATTGCAGGGGCGTCCTGATCAGCCAATATACTGGTTTGATCCCGTGTATAACGGTAATCTTGCAAAGTTCTGTGTTATTATGGTAAATCTCTGGCTTGGTGCGCCTTATCACATGATGCTGATTATAGGTGTACTTGCAACAATCCCCCGCGATCTTTATGAAGCTGCAAATATTGATGGAGCAACAGGTGTTCAGCGTTTTAAAGCTATAACCTTACCGTCAGTCCTTGCGGCAACGATTCCTTCTTTAATCATGACCTTTGCTTTCAATTTTAATAACTTTGGTGCGGTGTACTTCTTAACGGGCGGCGGTCCTGTATGGGATCCTACAAAGGTTCCTGAATCTATGCGAATTATTGGTTCCAGTATGCCGGGACAAACTGATATTTTAATTTCATGGATTTATAAATTAACATTTACACAGGCTACCGAAATGTTCAATCTTGCTGCTGTTTATACGATCGTTATATTCTTAATTATTGGC
Source organism: uncultured Treponema sp. (assembly GCA_964560975.1). Lineage (GTDB taxonomy): Bacteria > Spirochaetota > Spirochaetia > Treponematales > Treponemataceae > JAAZLA01. The sequence goes on from CAZLNE010000012.1 coordinate 9,985, forward strand.
GGATTCTCAGTATACAATATGCAGCGTTCTAAATCTTTTTCGGAGGATGAATAATTATGACACCAAAAATAAAAACTTCAACACACCACTATTTTGGCGGGTCCTATGCGAAGATACAGTTGTTTAGAATACTTTTATACACATGGCTTGTTATAGGATGTCTCTTTGTTCTTTCTCCTGTTTTATGGATGGTAGGAGCCTCATTAACAAAGGGAAAACTCCTTTCAAATGTACCTCTTATTCCGTCTCTGGAAACATTTTCATTAGAACACTATAAGTGGATATTTTCGTATAAGAGTCAGACCAACTCCTATGCATCAGACTTCGTTATGGCATTTTTTAGAACCTTCGTTGTAGCCGGTGTTACAACTGTGGGAATTGTTTTTCTTACTTCATTAACAGGTTATGTATTTGCACGCTACAGGTTTACCGGTAAAAAATTGATGCTTCTTGGTATGATGCTTTTGCAGATGTTTCCATCATTTATGGGAATGATTGCCCTCTACATTATATTCAGAAGTTTTGGCTGGCTTAATAATCCTATCTATCTTGCATTCATTTATATTGCCGGAGCTATTCCTACAAATACCTATCTTATAAGAGGGTATTTGCGTGGAATACCGAAATCAATTGATGAAGCTGCAACGATTGACGGCGCATCACAAATGCAGATTTTCTTTAAACTGATATTGCCTCTTTCAAAGCCGATTATCGGTTTCGTAGCTGTAACTGCATTTATGGCTCCATGGATGGATTTTATGCTTCCAAAAAACATGCTCGATATGCAGAATCAGACCGTAGCTGTTTTCCTTTGGCGAATAACCGACATGCTTCAGCCGTTTTATTATAATCCGCTGCACTTCATGGCAGGGGCATTAATCCTGGCAGTTCCAATTATGCTTGTTCAGATTTCTATGCAGAGATTCATAGTATATGGAATGGCTTCTGGTGCGGAAAAGGGCTAATACACGATGAAAAAAGACAAGGTCTCACCGTTTACAATTCTAGCTGCTCAAATATCAAATGATGCTGCAGAAAAGTGTTCCGGAATATCAATAGTACTTCTTCTCGTTATTGTAATTTTTTCTGCCTGCGTACTTTCATATTCTTTTATAGCACAGCGGGTATCCCAAAGTCTTACTATGGCCGATGCAACTTTGTATCCCGGGTTAGGCGCCGCTTTGAAGCATCTTGGTTCTCAAAGCGGTTCCTTTCATGTAAACGGAGATACTTTGGTAATTTCTGATGATTTTCCTCGAAGACTAGAAAGCTCGGGCTGGATAATAGTAATAGGATCTGAACATCCGTCTGAAGCTTTAGAAGCAGAAAAATCCTCTTCTTACATGCCGGTTCTTGTCCTTGGAACTAATAGTCTCATAATTAATCAGCCCATATTTTCTGTGCGGCTCTCTGCTCCCTGGAAAACTCTAGGACTTTTTTCATCTATGGACATTAAGAGGGCGTCAGTTAATACTGAAGGCTTTGTCACGTATATTCAGGCTTTTTTGTTTAGTGCAGCAACAGCAGAAGTTCCATCTGCAATCGTAACTCTTCTTCTACTTATGACAGTTCAATATTTATTTTTTGTACTTGTTGCCTCTTTACTGTTAAGCTTTTCGCAAATCCGTGCAATGAAGGGAACTACATATGAAAAGAGAACAAGTTTTCTGTCATCTATAAAAATTCTTGTAGTAGTAGGAATAGTTCCTGCTCTAGTTGTTGCCCTTGTTTCAACAATAAATCCTTCTTTCGGCATCTCCTTTGGATGGATTTTATATTCCCTCATTACCGGTATTAGAGCGGTGAGCATTTATATGAGGCGCATGAAAAGTAAACCAGTAACAGGCCTATGAGTAAGGAGCTTACTGCATGAAATTCCCCTCTGCATTATCATTCGGCCCGGACGGCGGAATGTGCGCAGCCTATACAGACAGAGCTGCTTCTTTTATGCATTTTCATTTTGAAACTTCACAAAAATCTTATGGTTTAATGTATAACGACATAGAATTAATAAAAGATTTTTGTTTTATTGATAATTCCCAACAGATAATAACGAGAGATGATTGCATAAAGATGACGGCGCGCTGCGGTTCTCTGGAATTTGTGTATTTAAGTTTTTCATTATTTATTACACTTTTATTTACTGGAAAACCTTTTCCTCAATTATACATACGCTATGTTCCAACTTCGCAACAGCACAAAAATGTTCCCGCTCTTTTTGTTCTTATAACGGGGCCTCGTGCTATTCTTAATAAGAAGGATAAAAAATTTCAAACAAAGAGTCCTCTCATAGATGCAGATATTTTTTCAATTCCCGTTGACACTCTGCAGCAGCAAAGCTGGAACCTTTTATTTACTATAAACGATGACAGCAGGTTTTTTATTACACAAGAAAAAGCTTCCTCTGTCCTCATGCATGCACACCGCGCTCATATTGAACAGTTCTTTTCCAGCTTTTCCTTTTCTGTAAGCTCAGGAAAAAAGCAGGACAATGCTGATAATGCTGTGTTTTCTTCGTCGTTATTGTGGGCGCTTTTCTCCGGCTGGATGATGGTTACAGGAATTGAACATAGGGGCATATGGGCCGGTCTTCCGTGGTTCCGCGACAATTGGGGCCGTGATACTTTTATTGCTCTTCCTGGGATTCTTTTAGTGAGCGGGCAATTTGAAGAGGCCCGCAATGTTATTTCGTCATTTGCAGAGTATCAAAATAAAGATAGTACAAGTGTATCTTATGGAAAAATTCCAAACCGCTACCGCGATGCGGATGATGTTATTTATAATACTGCAGACGGTACGCTTTGGTTCATAAGAGAAGTGTGGGAATATGTGCAATACACAATAGATATTGATTTTCTTCAAAAAATATTCCCTGTTGTACAGCTTGCCCTCGAAGCTGATAGAACATTGCGAACCGACGCTCACGGCTTTTTAACGCACGACGATGCTGATACCTGGATGGATGCCCGAATCGAAAATAAGGAGCCGTGGTCTCCGCGGGGAAATCGTGCCTGCGACATTCAAGCTTTGTGGTATACGGCTTTAATAATTGGTGCATCGATGGCTTCTTTGTGCGGTCATGAAAAATATCAATTTCTTTGGGAAAAAACAGCGCAAAAAGTTAAAGAAAATTTTTCTATTTTTTTTATTGATCAAGAAACAGAATCATTCGCAGACTGTGTACATAACGATGATTCAAAAGACATGAGTCTAAGGCCTAATCAGTTGTTTTGTATCACTGTACCAAATATTCCCGGATTTTCAAGAGAACAAAAGCAATTTGTTGGTACATCGATAATGGAAAAATCTGCATATACTGTGTTTGAAAAGCTTGCCTTCCCTTATGGAGTACTGTCGCTCGATCAAAAGCATGAAAATTTTCATCCGTATCATGACAGCAGTACCATGTACCATAAAGATGCAGCTTATCATAATGGAACGATCTGGTTATGGAATAGCGGGCCTCTTGTAGAAGCAATGTGTCTTCACCATGAACAAGAATCTGTTTATGATCTTTCTCTTTCACATGCAAAACTAATGCAGCCTGCTTTTTCTAATCCCTTTACAGGAGGCTGTGCAGGGCAGTTAAGCGAGAATATGGATGCATATTTGTCAGATGGAAAAGTACATTTGTCAGGAACTTTTTCACAAGCATGGAGTGTATCAGAATTTGCACGTACTGCATTTGTTTCTTATGCAGGAATTCGCCCCTGTTTGCTTCAAAATAAAATAATTATTTCTCCAGCTCTTCCTTCAAATTGGAAAGAAGGACAAGTAAGTTTTAGAGTAGAATATGAATTACTGCATTTATCATGGTATACAACAGAAGAAACTAATGAGATACATTTTGAAATTTCGCGTAAAAAAAATGGAAGGGGAACTTTATCAGCCTTGAAAATTTGTGTCCTTCTTGCAGAAACTAATGAAAGCTCTGTGATAGAAAAAGAGTATACACTTAAACCGGAAAAGAGCTGTTCCTTTTCCGGTTACATAATAAGAAAGGATAAGAGGCTGTTTGCAATTCCTCTAAACGATACGAAACAGGAGAAAGAAAAAATACCATCAATACGTATGGAGAATTATTTACATCAAAAAATAAAAGGAAAAAAAATATGATTAAAGAAGCAATTTATCACCGCATTGACAGTGAGTATTGTTATTGTACAGGAGAAGATTCTGTTACGTTAAGAATTCGAAGTGCCAAAAATGATTTACAGTGTTGTTCTGTCTTTTATGGAAACAGGGTATACCCAAGAGATGAATTTCCAGTAACTGAAGCGCCTATGCATAAGGAAGCAAGCGGTGCTTTGTTTGATTATTTCGAAGTTACGATAAAGCCCGGGTTTGAACGAATGTTCTATTATTTTAAACTATCAGACGGAACCGTAACCTTGTATTATTATCAAAGTGAATTTTATACGACAGGAAAAGCTCATCGTAATAGGTATTATCAGCTGCC
>CAZLNE010000012.1:14543-16463 GCA_964560975.1 uncultured Treponema sp.
TATCATAAGTACGATACTAATGATTATAAACATGTGGATCCTTGTTTTGGTACTGAAGAAGAATTTCGTACCCTCGTTAAGGCTTTGCATGATAATGGCATCCGGATAATATTAGATGGAGTATTTAATCATTCAGGAACCGGTTTTTTTGCATGGCAGGATATTCTTAAAAATCAGGAAAAGTCAAAGTATAAAACTTGGTATTATGATATTACCTTCCCGGTAAAAGATTGGAAGTCTGAATACACTTGCTTTGCCTATGTAAAAAGCATGCCAAAATTAAACTTGAATGATCCGGATGCTGCTTCATATTTTGCAGAAGTTGGTTCATATTGGATTAAAGAATATGGAGTTGACGGCTGGCGGCTTGATGTTGCGAATGAGGTCAATAAAAACTTTTGGAGAAAATTCCGCAGCTCTGTCCGTTCGGTAAGAAGCGATGCACTTCTTATTGCAGAGGTGTGGGAGGATGCGCAAAACTGGCAAACTTATGATATGTTTGATTCTGCAATGAACTATCGTTTTACCTATGCTTGTGCAGATTTTTTTGCTCACAGAAGTATTGGTGCAAAAGAATTTGGAGAGCGCTTTTCAGATATGCTCATGAGGTACCCGTCTCCTGTAAGTAATGTTCAAATGAATCTTTTAGACAGTCATGATGTTGAACGATTTTTATATACCTGTGGTGGAGATGTACGAAAACACAAACTCGCCGTTGCAGTTCAAATGACCTTGCCGGGAATGCCTTCAATCTTTGCTGGTGATGAACGTGCTATGAATGGTAAGACCGAAGCAGAATACCGGCTTCCTTTTTTGTGGCCGGCTCATAAAGATCAAGATAAAGAGCAGGATAGTATGACAGAGTGGTACCGAACTCTTATTCAGCTGCGTCACAGTATTGCATCTCTTACTTCCCCTGCGATTGCTTTTTATGATGTGAAAAATCCTTCACTCCTCGTTTTTACACGCGGATGTGTAGAAGACAGTCCTGTTTTAATCTGTATTAATAATGATGATAAACCTCAAAATGGAATATTGCCAACCGCAATGAACATAAAAAAGGTCCTCTTTGATTCAGAGGGCTCTGTATCAGATAACAGAATTGAAAACTTGCAAAGCCGAATAACGAAGGGCTCCTTGACGATGAGCCCTTTGTCAGTGTGTATATGTCAGTGTTAAAGAAAGGGCACCATTATTTAACTGAACATATCATTGATTCTCCTGGAGAAATAACTATAGTATGTTGTTTCTCCGGAGAATTTACAAAACCTTTCATTGAAGACCATACTAAAACCAGATCTGTATCTTGAGGGCTCTGTAATTCAAGTATTCGTACTCCAGTATTGTGAATAACGATTAATGTCTCATCGTCACTGTTGTTTGTTTTTGTACTTCGAAAGTACGAGATTAACTCCGACGTATTATACCCTGCCCATATAACCTTAGAAAAATCTCCTTCTCGAATTGCCCTGTACTTACTCCGCAGTGCTGAAAGATTTCTGTAATGGTTCAGTAAGGATGTTTCATCCTCATTTTGTTCAAAGACACTTGAGGTGAGTGAGTTTTGTCCCCGCGGCATCTTTGCTGGTGGTTGCCAGCTCGTGTTAAAGGGACTATTAATGTCCCACAGAAGAGCATCGCGTCGGCTTATATCATCATTTTCATAACGGATTCCGGTAAGACCAATTTCCTCTCCATAGTAAATAAACGGCGTTCCTGGTATTGTGAGCAAAATAGTTGCTGCGTTTTTTGCTAATTCTTGATTGTTAATAAACTCAGACATAACCCGGTTCATATCATGATTCGTCAAAAAAGTACCCATGGAATAATCTTGGAATAAGTAGGACTCGGTGGTAATGCTTGACCCCAAACTGTTTGCCTGACCTGATTTAACCATCGAAACGATGTCAGCAGCCAAAT
>CAZLNE010000012.1:16473-29841 GCA_964560975.1 uncultured Treponema sp.
GACGAAGCCAGTTTTGCCTTCGAAAGGACTGCAGCCTTCATTTCTGCAGATTGAGTTGTATCGGTACTGCCTGCTTGGATGCCGTCTGTTTGCGATAATCCTTCTTTCCCAAGGAGAATAGAAATACTTCTATCCTGATCGTGGTTTGTAAGAAGAAGAGATGGTGTAAAGTTTTCAAGTTTGGAAAGCGTAGTAGTATTGCGCACAATCTTTGCATAGGCTGTGTGTGCGGCTCCGCCCGATGAAGCTGAAAGGAATGCAGAGGCATCTGCAAAATCAAAGAGTGAGTCAAAGGCCGGAGCATAGGCTGTAATTTCAGTCATCTGTTCCGATAATACTTCTCCAATAAAAAGTATATCACCTTTGTGTTGTACACTTTTTTTCAGCGCTTGCCAAAAATCCTTATTCATTTGAAGAACAGGTGTACCAGATGGCATTTCATTCAGATCAAAAATATGCTTAGCCGCATCAAAACGGAATCCGGAGACACCTTTGTTAATCCAAAAAGAAAGAATTTTTTTGAACTCTTTTAGTACTTCAGGATTTTCACAGTTGAGGTCCGGCATCCCGCTCCAAAAAGCGCCGAAATATTCAATATCAGTTCCATCTTTTGCCTTGGCCTTATAAAAGCTGCCCATTCCGCCGGTACCGTACGGAACACCTTCTTTTTTCTGCTGATAATATGAGCCGTACTTAGATTTCGGATTTTCAAGCATTGACTTGAACCAGCTGTGTGCCGGTGAAGTATGATTAAATGGAATATCCAGGACGACATGTATACTGCGCGCCTGACACTCTTTTATAAGCAGCTCAAAATCTTCCATCGTACCGAGCTTTGAAGATATAGAAGTGTAATCTATAACATCGTAGCCGTGATACGAAGACGCAGGATGAATGGGAGAAAGCCATAGTAAGCTTATTCCAAGATCGCTGCTGGTTTCCTCTTTCCCGTCGTTAAGGTAATCAAGTTTTGATAGTAAGCCCTGAATGTCTCCAAAGCCGTCGCCGTCAGAATCTGCAAAAGAGTATAATAAAACCTGATACGCAGGACCCGGCAGTGATTCCCACCAGGGTTGTCCGGCTTCTTTTTGCATTGAGCAAGAAGTAAAAAAAACAAGTGTAATACTAATAAGTAGTGTTATTTTTCTCATATAAACCTCTTTAAAAAGTAAGTAAACCGGTTTAATTATAACACAAATGTCTAGTGAGTCAAGAAAAAAGATTACAACCTTTCTGAGAGCTCCATATAAAATTCAACTGCTTTATACAGATATTCCCGTCTAATCCGCTCGTTTTTACCGTGAATCATTTCCCTTTCTTCTTTAGACATAGGCATGGGAGAAAAACGATACACCTTATCAGTTATTTTTCCGTAATGACGCGAATCTGTGCAGGCCACCATAAGATAGGGACTCACAAAGATTTCCGGCCATTGAGAGGTAATAACTTCTGAGAGCATATCCCACCGGGAACAGGTTGTAGAGGAAATGCGCGATGGATTATCGCCTGTTAATACTGATATTTGTACATGTTTTGTTTTTTGCTTTGTAATCTTTTGGAGGTACTTTTCGATTTTTCGTGTTCTTTTTTCGAGGTACTGTACCGCTTTTTCTATAGTGTCTTTTCCAAGCAGGCGTATATTGACTCCCAAGGTAGAAACCGGTGGTATGACATTAAACGCAGGAGAAGCCTCGAGACGGGTGACAGCACAGGTTGTTCTCATAAGCGCATTAAATTCGTTTCCCATTATGGGACTTAACAGTTTTAAAAGCGGAGAAAAGAATCGTGCGTGCGAAAAAAGAAAATTATACGGCTGTGCACAATAGGGAGCAGCTGATTTAAACATCTTATATACTGGTTCGGTGAACTGGGCTTTAAAAGGTTTTTTCTCAATTTCGCAAACCGCCAAGGACATTAAGCCCGCTGTTGTGTGCCTTGGAGGAGCAGAAGCATGTCCTGCTGGTAAACTCACAGAGCATGTAACACTGATGCTGCCTTTTTCACCAATGCCTATCATGGCACAGCTTTTCTTTTGCCCCGGAAGAATTTTCTCAACAATGGCACCGCCCTCATCGAGTACAAAAGATACACTGACGCCTCTTTTTTCCAGCCATTGAACAACATCAGGACAGCTTTTGCCGTCGATTTCTTCTTCTCCGGAAAAAGCAAGATAGAGGTCATGCTCAGGCTGCCAATGTTGTCCAAGTTTTTCTTCCACAGCACAGAGAATCGCGCATAAGGTTCCCTTTGTGTCGATTGCGCCTCTTCCCCAGATATAGGTTTTATCAATTAATCCTGAGAAAGGTTCGTGTTCCCAATGTTCACCCTCTGCAGGAACAACATCATAATGAGCCATGAGAACACTTGCTTCCTTGCCCTTAGGATTTGCTTTGGGGTTCGACTTGCCGTTAATGTAAAAAACAAGGGCATTTCTTCCTATTACAATAGGTTTGAATTCTTTATGCAAAAGCGGATATCTTTTTTTTAACACAGTATAGAATTTTTTATATTCGGTACTGTCCTCTTGTGTGTGATCCCTGTTTGAAACAGTTTTGCACTTAATCATGAGAGATAAATCTTCTTCAGATTTTTTCTTTAACTTGGCAGGTATCATTTTAAAATTCCTTTTTTATACATGATACGGGAACTTCCTAATGCAATAAGGATTCCTACCGGAACAAGAATACCGACAGAAGATGCAAGTGAAGGAAGGGCCATAAAAAGTACAATCATAAAAAGGACTGGTGCTACTGCTATTTTCCAGTTTTTGCTGATATATACAACACCGAGTCCCCCGAAAAGCGAAGGCATTATGTTATCAAAAGCTGGTTTTAATGCCGGATTATTGAGCAGGGGACTAAGTTGTGTAAACAGAAGCACTCCAAGCGAGATGATAACTGTTGTAACAATGGATGCGGTTGCAATTGCTATTGTTGAAATTATCTCTCCCTCCTCGGTTTCTGCCTTGTATCCCGCGCTTTCCATAGCATTAAGAGCAGCTGGAACTTTGAGGGCTGTAACATTTCCTGTTACAAAAGAAAGATAAGTACCGCCCGTTCCTAACATTGGAGTAAAGGTTATAATCTCAATGATGCCGACGGTCCAGAAAATGGGTGCAACTCCCAGAAGTCCTTTAAAAACAGGGAAAAATCCCGGCCATGCATTGTACTTAATACAAATTGCAATTGGAACAAAGAGTAGAAGACATACTGCACTCCAGATCCATATTGTGCCGCGGCGGTGTGTTAATTCATTATATTCAGTAAAATTCATAGCTTTTCTTCCTTATCAGATTACGCAAATAGCGGGGCCGCAATAGCAGCAAATGCCATAGAGATGAGCATAGAAAACGGCATAGCGTAGTTTTCTATCCACTTCCAGCCGGCTTTTTTTACGAGCAGGCCGCATACAGTCATGACGAGTGCAGAAACTATTAGGACTGCAACCGGGAAGAGCCCGGGAATGCCTTCTGTCACTCGCGAAAAAACCATGCCCGAGAAAGCAGATATCATGCCCATGAAGAGGCTTGTCATAAAAATACTTCCCCAAGCAGAATCTTTTGATTTAATCGTAAGTACGCCTTTCTGAATCCTTTTTATGAGTAAGGGGGTACAAACAATGCTTGGTAAAATACCTATAGTCATAACCCACGCAATAGCACTGAAGCCTTTTGCATCCAGGATTGTCTCGGAGAGAGAGATTGATAAGGCTTGAGCAGTAGAAGTTGCCGCTGGAAGTTCGTAGGTAATGGCGCCAATAACACTTAGCCGAATCCACGGGAGAGGAAGTCCTAAAAATTTGGCAAGTGTGATAACTCCAAGTAGAATCGATACAGCCGGAGCAATGGTAAAAAGTGCTGTGGAGCCTATTGTTCTTAACACAAGGCTTTTATCCATTCTTATTGCTTTTGCTCTTTTTAGTGCATGTAAAAGAAAGAACAAAGATTGTGCTAAAATAAAAACAATAACTATACTAGCCAGTCCAAATAGAAAGGGACTATTTGGATGAAAATCAGTTGTATTCATACCTGTAGTATATCATATAAAAAAGATTTGCAGATAAAAAAGAGCTTATGAGTTAAGTACGAGGCTGATAATCGTAGACAGGAAGGAACAAAGCATCATCACTGCAATGGCTATTGAAGCGGTAATGATGCCCTTTTTGGAAAAAGGAATCATTGTACTTTGCATATTCCCCTTAACAATGGAATTTTTAAGCAGCAAAAGTACTATTCCCTTTAGATAAAGCACAACAGATAATAGTAATATCCAAAATCCGGTTCCTATACCATTGCTTGTAACAGTGAACCAGCCCATTTTTTTGTAATCGAGGAAAAAATAGTAAGTTGGAAGAGCTCCGGTTTTTTCATATGTTATAAATGCAAAGGCCATATAAAGAGAGGGCATGAGAAGAACTGTCCAAAGAAATTTCGTGTTCACTGTATATTCATAATCAAACAGCAAAAAATCAGTCAGTGCAAGAATGGGTGTAAGTGTATGCAGAAGCAGATTTGCAGGTGACAGTATGTAGGACTTATCAAGAATAGGTGCAAGAAGAACCGCAAAAACCAGCCATGTTAGTAAAATAGAGGAAGTAAACATAAATTTTACAACATAGAGCCAGATCGGTTTGTGGATGCGCAGTACATTAAGTATTAAGAAGATGATGCAGATACAACTTATCCAGATATTGCTTTGCGCGGTAAAAGCTGCATAAATAGAATGCAGGCCGCTGCTTGAGGAGGAGTTATGCTGGGTAATTCCCATAATACAGGAGACTACTACCAGGAGCTTTACACTTGCTGAAAGAATTTTGTTTTTGGACATGGTTAATATAACTCCATCATCTAAAATATAGTAAATAAGTCTAATTCAAAATTACCATAAATGCAAGAAAATTCTATCAATTTACGATATTATAGTTTATAGTAATAACACAGGAGTTAATTGGCATGAAAAAGATACTTGTAATTCTTTTATGGTTTTGTTTTCCTCTTCTTCCCTTGTTTTTTTACCTGAGGAGTGTCGGCTTTTCATTTAATGTATATACGCTTTCTGTTGCATTTGGTGTATATTCTTTTACCCTGCTTGTTGGTCAGCTCTATATTATTACAAAGCCGAAATGGCTTCAAAAAGTATTACCGGTCAAACAGATTGTCCGCTTGCACTCAATAGTTCCTCTTGTAGTTTTAGTATTATCGTTAACACACCGGTTCCTTAAAGAAAGTTCCGGCTTTTCATTGGAAACGTTGCAGGCCTCTATTGGTCTTGCTTCCTGGTTTTTTCTTGTGTTTATTATCATTGCCGCTTTACTCTTGCTCGCAAACACCTTTATATCAGCAAACAAAGCAGTGAAGAAAATAAAAGATACAATCTATTCTATTTTTAAGCTTTCTTATGTAAAGGTAAGAACGATTCATAATATGACAGTACTACTCAGTATAGCTCTTTGTGTCCACGTTGGTTTTTCATCGCTTACAGATATTTCATTTAATCCCATTGGAACCTTTATACTTCTAGCATGGGTTCTATGGTGTTTTACAGCGTACATCATATATAGAATACGCGGTAGAAAATAAACAGTGTTAGGTTATAAAAATTGATAGGAGATTGACTATGAAAAAAATTATTTTGTGTTGTCTAACACTCGTGATTAGTTTCTGTCTTTCGGCACAGGTTCTTCCACAAGGGCAAGAAGCCCCTGTGAGCGATGGACTTGTAAACCAAGGAGAGTATCCAATGATCAGAGCCATAGGAAAGACTGATATTGGTATTGCCCTTTCTGCTGATAAATCCATTCTTTATCTGTCTATTACTGCTCCCTCGGAAGGCTGGGTAGCTCTCGGTTTAGGTTCCTTAAAAATGGATGGAGCATTTATGGTGTTCGCCTTTGACAACAAGGGGGTTCCGTCTATTACTGAAGAAACAGGAAGGGGTAAATCTCATAGTATTAATAAAACAAATATCCTCATTTCGTCTTCCGTAAAAGAAGCAAATGGAAAAACGGTGCTGGAATTTTCTATAAAGAGTGCAAATTATGTGAAAAACGGTAAGCTGGACCTAATAGCAGCCTTTGGCAGCCGCGATTCACGGACTGCGATTCACGCATGGAAATCTCCGCTTACTATATCAATAGAGTAATTTTTCATTCAATTGAAGGGCTGCTTGATGCAGAATCGTTCTCTTCATTTTTAATGACAGCAACTTTCGCAGAACTATTTTTATCTTCATTAGAGTCTTGCTCAATAAATAGTTGTAAGGCGCTTTGAATATATACTCTAATTTTATTTTTTTGATGACTTTCAAGGTTTGGCGGAAAAAGAATTATATAAAGAGTTCTGTCTCCCATCGGCCTCATTCCATATACAATGAGATTTGTCCGCAGGAGGCTTGCCCTGAGTTTTAATTGAACATCTTCAATGAGAGTGTTTTTAGCAATTTCGGGATCAGGATTTAATATACAGGAAAACCCTATAACACTAATGTCTAGTATTCTACCGGTTACAGAGACTCTTCCATGAGTGAAATTTAAAGTGGTAAGGGTATCGCCGGAACAGTCAGCCCGGACATATTTTCTTCGACCCTTAGCTTCATTTGCCTTAAGCGTTGCAAGCAAGATTTTTATACTTTCATCTCTTCCTAGTTTTAATTTGATGTAACCGCATTGAATTCCAATGTCCATGAGGTATTTTTTTTGCAGGTGCTCATTACTATTATACGACACAATTCCAATCCCTATTCCTGAAAATTTAGGATCGTTCATTATTTTATGTATCCACAACTCCCATTCGGGTTCGGTCATTCCTGTGTCAATATTTACGAAACATATTGAATTAGGATATTTTTCCATGAGGATTTCTGCTCTCTTAATATCTTTAAGCATATACGTTTCGTATTCATTATCTATGAGACGGGTAATTAATTCTTCCCGTACAACACTCGGCGGGTACACAAAAAAAACCTTTCGGCCTAAATCGCGAGGCTCCCCATTATTTTCTACAGATGCAGGTTCAGTATTCAAAATAGTACCTTATCATTTTAGTCTCTCTGACTACTATTATCTTTCAGTTTTTTGAATTCATCAAGTGAAATATTTATAATAAGTGTGATAAAAACCTTGATATCCTATAGACGCTTGTTGTATAATATAAATAGACAAAGAGATGTGCTGCTTTTGTGAAGAGCAATAAGGCGCAACTCAGGAGTCATCCCGCAATTCCAGATAGTTAAAAAACTATTGCTAAAACGGAATCCCAGCCTGAATACACCCTACTACAACTTCCTAAAAACACATTCTTTTGGACTTTATTAAAACTTGGAGGTTTTAAAATGAAAGACCAGAATAATGCAAAACCACAAAATCAGGGCAAGGGTCAAAAACCCGCAGCAGCTGCTAAACCAGCTCCTGTAAGCACTGAAAAGAAAAATGCTTCTGTAAAGAACACTAAGTAGTTTTTTCACAACGAGAAGTATGTTGACAAAAACAGAAACTGTAACAGGTTTCTGTTTTTTTTTCTTGTACTGAATAATCAAAAAAACAGAAGAAATAAAAGAGATATTGACATTTATAGTATATTGGTGTATTAGTTATTTAATACACTAGAGTGGTTAAGAGTAAAACTTAATAATTATTGTGTACGTAATATTAAGTATATAACAATTGGGAGTAAAAATTGAAAAGAAGTGCTTGTATGATTTGTTTTGTAATGATTTTTAGTCTTTGTACAGCACAAAGCTATACTTTAAAAGACTTTTTAAACTTAGTCAAAGAAAAAAATCCGGATTATATACGTGCGCTGCTGTCTGCTCAAACTGCAGCATCAGAATATAAGGCAGATAGAATAGAAAAAGTTTTTTCCGGTTCACTTACTGCACAAGGCGGGCTTCAGGCCTCAGATTTTTCAACGTCATCTATAATACCGGCGGCAGGTGCTGGTCTTCGTTCTGGTTTCCAGGCTCCGGCTGGTATAAAAATACAGGCAGATTCAGATTATTCAGTTTTATTAGATGATGTGAAAACAGATATACTTAGCCTTAGTGCATCTGTAAGTGTTCCTATCTTTGTGAATGGAAAATTGATAGATACTTCGTTAACCGAGGCTGCCAATTATGTAAGTGTTGAATCTCCTTATGTACAGGCATTAACGGCCGCAGAACAAGCAAAACTCTCCGTTTTGGATACTGTACTAAAACTAGCCCTCGATACAGAATCTCTTTCTCGAAAATTAATTCTTGCTCAAAAACGCCTTTCACTTGCAGAACAAGAAGCTGTCATTGCAAAAATACAATGGGAATCGGGAAATATAGGTTTTTCAGACTTTGATAAGGCACAAAAAAACTGTGACGAATTAACTATTTTGTTACAGGAAACACAATACTTTTATAACTCGTCTCTTGAACGACTTTCAGCTGCAGTAGGAATATCAGCATTGGATGTAATGAGTTTAACGGTACCTTCTCAAATTGTTCCAGCTGAAATGCGGAAACTCTCTGGTACTGCTGTTGATATTCAGCTTTCAGAAGTAAAGGTTACTACAGCTAAAATGAATAGTACTCTTACCGGCTCTCAGTATGCCCCAGTCCTTTCTGTATCGGGGAAGGCGGCTTTCCCGAATACCTTTGTTAAATCTGAGGGGATAAATCCTGATCCTTCATGGTCTGCATCTGTTTCTGTAACAATTCCGCTTCCAACGGGAGTACAAAAGTTAAGGGAAAAATCTGCTTTATTAAGACAGGAAGAGGCAGAGAAGGAAGCATTATCTGTCCGGCAAAATGCTATCCAACAGGGACAGAGCTTACAGGACAATTACGCAACATTGTGTGAAAGGGAACAGCTGCGTTCGCAAATACTTATGCAGACTAAGCTGCGGTATAAAGAAGTAGAACGTGCGTATGAAACAGAAACTGCTACTGCAGTCGATATACATAGAGCCTTGCTCTCAGTGTTAGAGGCTGAATCAGCATTAAAAGATGAAGGTATCGCCCGTTTCAAAGCAGCGTTAACCTTGTATGCATATTACGGCATAGATCCTGAAGACTTATTGATGTTTTAGAAAATAGGAGAATAAAATGAAAAAAGGTAAAAAAAGAGTATGGATAATAGTATTTTGTATGCTCGTTTTAATACTTGGAACGGCTGTTATCATGTTTATAAAGAATGCAAAGAGCAATACGGATATATCTGTTCCTCTTGCTTCTGTAGAGAGGGGATCGCTGGAAGAGAAAGTGTCGGCCTCCGGCAGTTTTCAAGCTGAGTCTTTTTCTATCGTTTCAAGTAAAACGAATGGAATTGTAAAAGAGGTTTTAGTTAAGCCGGGAGATGCGGTAAGAAAGGGTGATATTATAGCTCTTGTGGATGAACAGGATGCAAAAGAAGCATTAATATCTGCACAAATTGCATTAGAAGAAACAAGCAGGTCCTTGTATTTGGAGTTTTCTTCCATGCGGAGCGAGATACAGAGAAGTAAGCTCGCTTTAGATCAGGCTGACAGAGCAGCTGCGGCAGCAGAAAAACTTCGTGAAGTTGATGGTCTTTCAGAAGAAGATTATAAGAAAACCATTGAACAGCAGAATTCTGCAAAACTAGCATTAGATAATGCAAAGGACCGCCTGCGTGTAGCGCAAGGTTTAAGCCCCGAAAAACAGCCTGTACTTGATTCTAAGATGGATGCTGATTTTATTGCCAGTACACCTTCCTATAAGCGGTCTCTTATAACAGTAGAATCGGCACAAAGAGCTCTTGAAGGCTGTGTGATTAAGGCTGAATCAAGCGGTATTGTGACTCAGACAGGTGTTTCGGTTGGCGACAGGCTTACAATTCAGTCCATAGTTGCGAAAATTGAGGATCTTTCTTCAATCATAGCTGAAGTTTTTGTTGACGAGGTAGATATTGGTAAAATTGCTGAAGGGATGGCTGCCTCAGTAACGACAGATTCACTTTTGGGAGTTGAAATACAGGGAAGGGTTAGGAGAATCTGGCCAAGTATTATGAATGAAGGCGGCGGAAGGGTATGTAGAGTTCAAGCTGCCTTACTGGATGCTGAGTCTATTCCAATAAGGACCGGAGCCTCATGCATTACCCGCATAGTATCAGTATTGAATTCTTCTTGCCTCATTATTCCATCTTCTGCACTTATTCCGGGAGTCTCCCCATATGCTGTATGGGTAGCCGTTCCTGAAACAAATGAGACAGCATCTGCAACTATAGAAGGGGAATCTTCTTCTGTGAGTGATGAAGCTATTTCAGCTGTTTATTACACTTTGCAAAAAAGAGAAATTGAAGTTGGAAAGAGCACAGTTAGTTCTATTGAAGTGTTATCCGGTCTTGAAGAAGGCGATCTCGTTGTATCAGATATGGCTCTTATGGTAAGTGATGGTATGAGGGTCACGAAGGAGACGAGTTTATGATTCAGCTTCAGGGTATACGAAAAATATATTTGCAGGGGAAAACTGAGGTTGAAGCATTACGGGGCATAGATTTAAATATAATGGAAGGTGAGTTTGTTGCAATCATGGGGCCGTCGGGTTCCGGAAAATCTACCTTGATGAATATTATAGGGGCATTGGACCGTCCAACTTCAGGCTCTTATGTTCTTGATAACGAAGATGTTGCTTTACTTTCTGATGATAACCTTGCAGATATTCGTAACCGGAAAATCGGGTTTGTATTTCAAACCTTTAACCTGCTTCCAAGAATGAGCGCATTAAGAAATGTTGAACTTCCTCTTATTTATGCAGGAATCAAACCTTCAATCCGTAGAAAAATGGCTCTGGAAGCATTGGATCGTGTAAGTTTAACTGATCGCTCGCATCACCGGCCCAACGAAATGTCGGGCGGTCAAAGGCAGCGTGTTGCAATTGCCCGTGCCCTCGTAATTAATCCTAGAATCCTTTTTGCTGATGAGCCTACAGGAAACCTTGATTCAAAAACAGGGGAAGACATAATGGCGCTTTTTCAGCGTCTTAATACTGATGGTGCGACGGTTGTCATGGTTACACACGAACAAGATGTAGCACTTCATGCCTGCCGCATCGTACATATCCGCGACGGATTAATTAATTCTGATGAACTTGTCTCTCCTGATAAGAGGATTATTATATGACCATAATGGAAGGCATCAATGAGGCGGTGGATTCTATCCGGCATAATAAGCTTCGAACCTTTTTGTCTCTCTTAGGCATGATAATCGGAACTGCTTCTGTTGTTGCGGTCATTGCGTCCGGTGCTATGATGAGTCACGAGTTTATAGATCAGGCTGATAGTGTCGGTGCAAGATTGATTGTAGTATACAACAACTGGGAGCTCGATGATTATCTGGCCCGCACTATGTATATGACTAATAAAGATGTTGAAGCTCTCAGGCTGAAAGTTCCAGATGCCTTATTTGTTCGAACAAATAGCGAGCAGTACAAGATAACGAAGGGAACGGTGAGTGAAGAAGGGCGAATTTACGGAGTCGATCCTGATTACTGGGAGATGTGGCCGAGAGAACTTCTTGCAGGCAGAGCTCTTAATCAAAATGATGAAGATACCTTAGCAAAGGTTTGTGTTCTAACAGAAGATTACGCGACAAAGTTTTTTCCAAAGGGAGACGCTCTTGGTTCTACATTGACAATCGGCAGGTTTGATTACACCGTAGTTGGTGTATTAGAAGATCCTGAAAAAGAGGCTCTCTTGAGCGACGGTGCAACTCGAAATACGGTATTTTTATCGTACACTGTGTTGGAAAAAACTGTTGACTGGACGTGGTTCGGCTCTCCTAAGGTTTTTGAATTGATGATTCGTGCTTCTTCTGTTGATGCTGTTAGTAAAACTGCTGCTGCTGTTGAAGACTACCTAAATTTAACGTATGGAAAGGTTAATGATCAATGCCGGTTTAAAATAGAAGTTATAGAAAGTGCACTTAAAATGATACGGACAATTTTTTCTGCAGTTACAGGGGTTATTGCTTTTATAGCTGGAATTTCTCTTCTTGTGAGCGGTATCGGTATTATGAATGTGATGCTTATGGCGGTTAGTGAACGAACGCGGGAAATTGGAATTCGTAAAGCCATAGGAGCTCGTTCAAGTGATATTTTGAGTCAATTTCTTATAGAATCCCTTTTCCTTTGTTTAACAGGCGGAATTATAGGAATAGTATTGGGAATTGGAATAACCCAAATAGTATCGCTTGTTTCAAAGTGGGCGTATGTTATGCCTCCAGAGGCAATAGCGATTGCGGTGTTTGTTAGCGCAAGTGTCGGATTATTTTTTGGAATTGCACCTGCAAAAAGCGCTGCAGCGCTTGACCCTATAACAGCTTTAGCGAGGGAATAATGAATATAAAATATATTGCATCAGAAGCTCTGGATTCTCTTGCTTCAAACATGAGAAAGGCTCTGTTGGCAGCACTTGGACTTCTTGTCGGTGTAACAGCTGTCGTATGTGTTATTGCTGCAGGGCAAGGCTTAAAAACATTAATTATGAAAGAAATGGGCTCGTATGGGCGGCCTACTAGTTTAAATGTTTCAGTTAACTGGCGTTACTTATGGGAAACCAATTATGTCGACATGCCGGAATCAATAACCGATAAAGATATTGAAGATATAAAAAAACTCGGAGGATTAATAAAGGGTGCAAGTCCTTTGTCTGAATTTCAATTTCAGGCAAAATATGGAAAAGTATCAAATGTAACAAGGCTTGTTTGTGTTTCATCAGATTACTTCCCAATGCAGAAGCTCGAGCTTGATAGAGGCAGAATGTTTAATCCCGAAGATGATAGGTTAAAAAGACGTGCGGCTATTATCGGGGCTAATCTGGCTGAAAAACTTTTTGGTAAACCGGGCTCTCATAATTACGAAGAACCGCTGGGAAAACGAATTACTATTGGTACATTTGGAGAAGTAGAAGTTATTGGTGTCCTTAAAAAAGAGGAGGCAAGTCTTTTTGCAGGTTTTTCTAATTATGATCAAACAAATAACGGTACCCTTTTTGTTCCGTATGCCACGGTAACAAGATTTGGAGGGCAGGATATTGCTTGGAACATCCTTGCAGAAGCTATATCTGAAGAAACTGTAGAAAAAGCAGAAAAGGCTATTGTTTCAGTATTGTCCCTAAACCATGGGTACTGGGGCGAAGGGATTCCTAAATTCAAGGTAGAGTCCGGAAAAAGTGCAATAGAGGAAATCTCCTTGATGACCGGCCTTGTTACAACGTTTATCGCTGTTGTTGCAGGACTTTCTCTTGTTGTAGCGGGAATTGGTGTTATGAATGTTATGCTTATATCGGTTAAAGAAAGAACCCGTGAAATTGGAACCCGTAAAGCTCTTGGGGCTAGAGGATCATGGATTGGCCAGCAGTTTTTACTTGAGTCATTGGCCGTGTGTCTTT
>CAZLNE010000013.1:0-1490 GCA_964560975.1 uncultured Treponema sp.
CCCCACGTCTAATCTATAAATAAAGTACCAATAGTATACTGTTTAATGAGAATAAATTCAACACGTTGAAGGTTTTAAGAAGCAGAACTATGCCTTTACCAGCTTATAAGATACTCAGTTGTACCGGAATTTGACAGGAGTTTGTACAGCGAAAGTGTAAATACTGCCTTCCTTCCGGTAACGTTTACAGATCCTAAAGATGTATCTGATAACGAAGCTTGTATGATGGCAGACGGAGCCGTAAGCTCAACATAAAAAACAGACTTTGCAAGTTCATTTGCGAGTGTTTCTCCGTAAACCATGGAAAGTAAAAAAAGGTATTCGTCTGGTGTCATTTTCTCGCCGGTAAAAACAGGAGCCATGAGGAGATCTGCATAGGTCCGAGTCTCTTCAGGCATAAAATTAAGCGCTTCTGTAATAATTTTAGGACTAAAAGTTACAGTTGCTTCCTTTCCGCTGCCCTTTGGTGCAACTTTTACTGAATCTTTTGCATAGGTAAGAGACGTATTAATGTTTTTAACGCCTGCCTTAATTTCTATACCAGTCATTGAAGGAAAGCTGATTGATTCTACATCCAGTCCAGTAGCTATAAGACTTGAGCGGACAGGAGCTTCTTTATATAAGGGTTCATTGTTTTGTAATCCCATTAACGAGCGGATGCTTCCTTCTATCGACTTGCTTAAAGATGTTGAAAACTCCATTTTAGCGGAGTCATTTTTTTCAATATCAATTTTAACAGAAGGTGCACAGGAAATGAGAGTTAAAGCAATAAGTGTTGCGTACGCAATTGCTCTAATCAGGCGTAATGTTTTTGTGTTCATAAGTTAGTCCTAAGGATTTAATAGTACCCGGATTCCTGACATGAGAAGAAATCCGGAAGAAAAAGCTTCTACAAACGGCAACGCCGAATTGTCCAGTTCATTAAATATAGTATACGAAAGATCTTGCACAAAGCAAAGTCCGATTAAACCAAGTTTAATTGGAGGTGTTTGCCAAGAAACTCCAAGAATTCCAGGAAATATAGAGCCTTTTACTTGTTTATCATCTCCTGTGAGATGCGGTTGACCCAACGTGAATACCGGTCCTGCGTATACCCTAATGTAGTTTGATGGAGAAAGTGTAACAAGAATTGGAATTTGTACAATTCCCATTTTTGGGTCAATTTTAAGTTCAACCGCTAAACCAGGCCGAATTGCTAAACCTGTATAGCTGGAGTGAATTTGTATAGAACCGCCGCGAATATTCCAGAAAAACTCTTCAGCTGTAAAAAAATTCCAGTTAACAAACGCAGCGGCATCAAAACGAAAAGGAATTGAAGAAAGAAAATAAGATGAATCGCTGTTTTGCTCTTTGGTTTTTGGTTCCTGGATGGCATCGGTTTGGACACCATGTAGATTTTGCTTTCGGGCTTCTTGTTCAGCAAGCGCGTTAGAAGAACTTAAAACCTGTCCAACTCCAACATACGCATTTTTCCAGTAATTTTCGTTCAG
>CAZLNE010000013.1:1590-29358 GCA_964560975.1 uncultured Treponema sp.
ATCTATATGGAATACCTATAAATTGTTTACTGTATGAGATCCATTTTTCACGTACTTCCAACGCTGATTGCATTGTTTCTTGAGAAAAAAAGAGAGAAGTAAAGAGTAAGAATAGAACAAGAAAAAGTTCGCGTTTATGAAAAATCATATACGAAAGTATATGCGAAAAATACGTATAGTGCAATATAGAATTTTTAAATAAAAAAACTGTATTTTATGCAACTATTTAATGGTTAGATGCGTCTTTATAAAGAAGGAGTTTATTTCTTTTTAAGGGGTTTGCAAATGAAAAAAAATGAAAAAATTCTTCCATGGGCCTTTTTAGATACATACCGCGGTTCTGTTTTTAAAGGAGATTGGCCTACAATTCCTCAAATGTTTCTCATTTCTGTCCGCCGATATCCTGATCGTCCGTGTTTTACAGACTTTGATCCTGAGAAAAAGACACTGACATACTCTCAGGTTAAGGAACGTGTAGAAAAATTAGCACAATGGATGCTTGAACAAGGTGTGGAAAGGGGCGACAGAATAGCAGTAACTGGTAAAAATTCACCAGAATGGGCAACTGTGTATCTTGCGGCCCTTTTTGCAGGCTGTATTATTGTTCCAATAGATTATGGACTTCATGAAAAAGAAGTTGAAAATCTTCTTAAAGCTGCTGAACCAAAGATCTTTTTTGTTGATGAAGAAAAATATGCATACTTCGATGCTAATTCTCATGGCGCAAGAATATATTCATTGAACAAACAGCGCACTGACCGGTATGCATATAATTTAACGTCATCTCAAATTCGTGATTTTCCCGAGAATGCTGAGGATGATACCGCTGCAATTCTTTTTACTTCGGGCACAACCGGAGTTCCCAAAGGCGTAATGCTTTCTCATAAAAATCTTGTAGCCGACTGTTATATTGCACAAACAAATCTTGATATCTTTCATACCGATGTTTTCTATGCACTTCTTCCTATACACCACTCTTACACAATGCTTGCGGTATTCATTGAGGCATTATCAGTTGGTGCAGAAATCGTATTTGGAAAAACAATGGCAGTATCCCGTATGCTCAAAGAATTAAAAGAAGGAAAAATAACCATGTTGTTAGGTGTTCCTCTTCTTTTTAACAAACTTTTAGCAGGAATACTTCGCGGTATTAAGGAAAAAGGCTTTGTTGTATATGCCTTAATGAAAACTCTTATGGGAATATCATATTTAATTAAAAAGATATTCAGAGTAAATCCTGGTAAAAAAATGTTTAAGACTGTTTTGGAAAAAGCAAGCATAAGTACATTACGCATTGCAATTTGCGGCGGCGGACCACTTGCCCCTAGCGTTTTTCGTGTGTATCAGGAATTAGGAATAGATTTTATTCAAGGTTATGGACTTACAGAAACCTCTCCCATAGTTGCTCTGAATCCTATAGAAAACTTTAAAATTGAAAGCGTTGGAAAGAATTTTTATCCGTATATGGAAATGAAGATTCTGAATCCCAACGAAGACGGTATAGGCGAAGTACTCATAAAAGGACCAATGGTTATGCAGGGATACTATAACCTCCCCGAAGAAACTAAGTCTGTATTTACAGATGACGGCTGGTTTAAAACAGGCGACCTTGGACGACTCGACGCAGAACACTATCTGTATTTAGCAGGAAGAGCAAAAAATATGATTGTAACTGAGGGCGGAAAAAACGTATATCCGGAAGAAATAGAAAACGCCTTTCAGCTTTACACTGATATTGAGCAGATTACCGTAAAAGGCTATATCATGGATAAAACTACAAAGTCAGAAGGAATTGAAGCTCTTGTGTATCCGTCCGATGACTTATATAAACGCCTTGGCTTAATTCGGGGTGCACAGGATTCAATAGATACTGCGAAAAATGAAATACAGGAAATAGTAGATAAGGTAAATAAAGAGCTGCAGCCCTATGCACGCATCAGCAAGATAACAATTCTCCTTGAGCCTCTTGAAATGACAACTACAAAGAAGGTTAAACGAAACTTTGATCACGTACAGGCTGTAGAAGTGTAATCAGTATTGACAGTCATTAGTGATTTAAACGAAACTGTATAGTATGGATATTTTATTAGAAGGTCTTAACACATTGGGGTTTACAGCACTCGAGATTGAGCGCTGTAAACCTTTGTTAGAAACATATGTACACGAACTGGAATTATTTAACTCTGCGTATGATTTAGTTGGTGCCGACACCCGTGAAGATATTATTATTCGGCATATTCTTGATTCCCTCTCGCCCGTGAAAAATCTGCGTCTGCTTGCCGCTGCTTTACAAACTGACAGTGTCTCATCTCTTTCCATTGCAGATATTGGTTCAGGGGGCGGTCTTCCCGGTATTCCATTAGCTATTTGTTTCCCTGAATATAAATTTACGCTTTTAGAACGCATGAGTAAAAGGTGCGCCTTTTTAGAAAACTGCAGTGTTATTCTGGGTTTAAAAAATGTTCAAGTAGATAATACCGAGGCAGAGAGGGCAAGAGCTGAACAATTTGATATTGCTGTATTTAGGGCTTTTAGGCCGCTGGACAAAAAAATGACTAAGACTATTCTTAGGCTGGTTAAATTCGGCGGATTTCTTGCTGCCTATAAGGGTAAACTTGAAAAAATTGAAGAAGAAATGTCTGGAATAAAAGATATTTGCCCTGAATGGAAGGCTGAACCCTTAATGGTTCCGTTTCTTGAAGACACACACAGATACTTAGTTATAGTTAAAAAAACTTAATTACAACTGAAGATAATTAGGTTCCATTTCCACGGCTTTCAGAATCTTTGACAACAGGTCTTTTTCTATGAGGTCTATTGGTCTGCCTTCAATGTATTTACGGGCCTCATCAGTAAAAATACCTGCCGTAAAACAGATGCCTTTACCAGCTTTTTCATCGCGAATTTTACCATGGAAGTCCCGAACATAAAGCTCTCCGGTAGAACCGGTTGTTCTATAGAAACGGAAGAGGACGGTATCTTCCCATTTATCAGTTTCAACTTCTGTCATAACCTCTGTAAATTCAGAAGACACATTAATATCTGTTATTTTTATTCTTGCCTTCTTAAAAAAGGTCATGACTATTTTCCTGCAAAGTGAAACAAAGTCGCTGTTTCCACCTATAAGATAGGTTCGTAAATTTCCATTCTGATTGAGTTCTTCGTACCGGTTTACAAGATTGTTGACATCTTTATACCCTGGTTTAAGAGCTTGAATATCTTTTAGTAAGGTTAACCCCTTGGGAATATCTGATATTTTTAAGTAACACTGAGCAAGCCGATAGCGAATATCAACCTGTATATCTTTTGGACTGTCAAGATGTTTTAATCCTATTTCAAAGTCCATTATTGCTTTATCTATGAGGTTATTATTTGCGTGTATTGTTCCTGCATAGAGACATGATTTGACTCCGTACACCGGATCAGGACGCAAATGCATAAAAACTTTCAATGCTTTTTCTATGTTTCCTGTTTCATTAAGAGAATCTGCCATATAAAATAAATACTCTTTGTTTTCAGGATTTATGTCGAGAGTTCGTTTTAAATAGGGAAGGGCTTCGCGGTATTTTTTACTTTTATACAGTGCCTGTGCAAGAAATGGATAGGTTTCTGCAACTTCGTGATTTAGGGCAATGGCCTTTTTTAACGCTGCTGTTGCTTTATCGAACTCATTGTTCAGGCAAAGAGCTTGTCCAAGATAAAAGTTTACTTCAAAGTTATCCGGCCGCTGTTGTCGTGCTAAAAGCAGCGTTTTTAGTGCTTCCTGATTTTTCCCAAGTTTAATGGCACAAATTCCTAACCGCAGAGCGGCGTCGGAGAAATCTATTTCTGCATGAACACCTGCAACATTTACGAGGGTTTGGTAAAGGGGATATGCTTTTTCCCAGTTATTTTCTCTATAAAATAAGTCAGAAAGTTTTAAAAGTCCTTGAGGATTATGAGGGTCTGCTTCAAGTTTTTTTGTAGCTTCACGTATAATTACTTGTCTGCCCTTTTGTTTTTCTTGTTTCTTTCCCTTTTTTGAAAAAGATGTTAGAATCATTAACAACAGAAGAAAAACAAGAATAAGAAAAACAGCAATGATTATCGGATAAAACATTTCCATAATATGATATTATGACTTGCAAACCTTGTGCTGTCAATAAAGAGTGGACTAAATTCTTTCGTTGAAATTATTATCATTGACAAAACAATGACTGCATACTAACATGGGCTAAGGTGAAATGTATGGAAAATCAAACAATAGGCATCAAATTAGCTGATGGTTCCTTCTATCCTATTTTAGAAGAAGGCCAAGCGGCATCAATGTTTCTCGAACTTACTACTGTACGTGATGACCAGCAGACTGTTCAGCTGGATCTTTACCGGTCTCCTGATGCGACAATGGAACAGGCTGAATATGTCGACACGCTTTTAATTGAGCATCTTATTCCTAGGCCCAGTCAGCAGCCTTCTATTTCACTGAAAATAGATCTGGATGAGAATAATACCTTATCAGCTTCAATCGAAGATAAGGAATCTGGTGAATCAAGCTCTTTAACAGTATCTTTATTAAACCTTGAAGCTTCCCGGCTTGCAGATACTCCCGATTTTGTACTTTCTGATGAGAGCAGCAGCAGATTTGAGTTTGCGGACCCAGTTGATATTCCCGTTGATATTTCTGAACTTTCCGAAGACGTTTTACATAATACTCCTAGTGATGACGAACTCACCCCTCCTGCTCCTGCCAGTATAGATTATCATTTTTCAGATATTCCTGTACTGGAAGATGTTCCCCGGCAAAATAGTGTTCTTGATGAGCCTGCGCTCTATGACCAGGCTCTTACGGATACAGAGCCTTTTATAAAACACGATATAAGTCTTTCAGAAGAGGAATTTCCTGATTTTAAAGATATTCAGGTATCGGACTCTAATAGTGAAGAGATTCAAATACAAGAGGAAGATTCATCGATATTTGATTTTGGAGAAGAATTTAAGGATGAGTCATTTGATGATTCGATTCCGACTCCATCATTTAGTTTTTCAGACTTATATGAAGAGGATTCTATGGAAGTACAAGAAAAAACTTCGAGCAAAGCATTAATACCCGTAATTATTTGTATTATTTGTGCTGTGATTTCTGTCGCAGCTCTTGTAATAATGCTCCTTATTGGCCCTTTACGCATTAAAGATTTTTTTACAAAACCATCACAAAAGGATACTGCTGTTACTGAACAGATAGTACCTGAGCCGTTAAAAACTGAGCCTGTTGTTGAGGAACCATTACAGGTGATTCCTCAGGAAGTTGAAGAGGTAATTGAACCTGAAGAGGTTTTTACTCAGAGCATAGTTGAAGAGCCCGCTAAGGAAAATGAAATAGTAAAAGTTGAGACTGATGTGGTAGTACCTGAAGTTCCTGCTGCTCCAGCGGTGCAGGAAAAGGGTGTCTCCTATAAAATAAAATGGGGCGACACCTTATGGGATATTGCAGATGCATACTACAAAAACCCCTGGCTGTATCCAAAAATAGCTAAGTTTAACGGAATAAAGAATCCAGACGTTATAATATCCGGCACATGGATAACAATACCGTCAAAATAAGCTCATGATAAAAGACTTTAAAAAAAATAGTTCCCTCACGATTCTAGTATTGTGTTGTTTTTTGTGCTCTGCGTGCGCGCAAAAAGAGGATTTACACTCTCTTTATTTTACAACATTACTATCAGGTGAATTATCTGAGGCAGAAAAGCTTTCAAATTACAAACAAATTATTTCTTCAAAAAATAAGTATATTGCAGAGGCCGCTGCATTACAGTCCTTGTCTTTTAATACAGATGGTTTAGTTATACAGCGTGCGCAAAAATTGGCGGCAGATTTTTCCTGGAGCGGAAAGGTCTTAACCCGTTATGCAGAACTTCTATTTAATAATAAAAAGTTTGATGAAGTTTATAAAATAGCAGAAAAAACCACAGCAGCATTTTCGTCTGATGATTCATTTCTGCGTTATCTTGAGATAAAAAGTTCAGCAGAAATAGAAGATAAGGCCTTCATTGAAAAAGTTATTTTCTGGTTTAGTAAGTATCCTATAGATAAAAATCATGAAGCTTTTATACAAAGTCCTCTTTTTTTATTTTTGCCTTCGTATGTTCAATCTCTTTGCAGTTTACGAATATATGTACAAGAAAGAAATTATGGCCCAGCTTTATACAGTGCACAAACCCTTATTAACCATTCTCGGGAATTTAATGATGCGGTAATGTATAGCAGGCTCGTCCTTTCTGATATTGGCAAGGCCTATTTGTATGCTTCAAGAGATTATGAAGCAGGTGCACAATTTTTTGAACATGTAGGGAGGACTCAAGGAATTCAGGCAGGGACACATGTTCCCTTTATTGCATTTTTTTACGCAGGCCGTTTATATGAGCGCGCCTCCCAGGTTCAAAAAGCATTATCAATGTATGAGCAGTCTTTTTCTGGTGCTTCAGGTGAAGATTATGACAACGCCCTTTGGTATTATTTGAATCTATTAGAGAAGGTTTCTTTAACACAAACAATAAACTCAATTCGAGAGACTATAGCTTCATGGTATGATTCTTCGTATTATGCAGACCTGGTAGAAAAAATCTCTGTCAGGCTGCTGAGCGAAAAAAGATGGAAAGAGTATTATCAGTTTTATACAATTCTTGCAGATAATGCAGACCCTGAATCGCAAGCAAAGTGCGCTTATATCAGCGCTCGTCTTATAGAACTCGATTTAATTTCTTATGATTCAATTGATATTTTGCTCGATACATCCGATTCGAAAGAGACTTTGGTGCAGAGTCTTTACGAAAACGCTTTTTATGGAAACCACGTTTCAATGTATTACCGCGTACTTGCTGCAGAGAAGCTTAATATTCCCATAGAAGATACAGAAGACAGTTTTTTTTATAGAAAACAAACTGAAAGTTTTACACCGGATGCTGATGCGGAACAGTTTCTTTTGTTAACTGCAGAACACGGATTATTTAGAGAGTCGTATGATTTTTTTCTACAGCATACAGATACTATTCCATTGGAGACTGCATCAAAAATAGCGTCATTAATGACTGCTTCCGGTGACAAGGATCCGTCTTTGTATCCGCTTTCAATACGATTGATGTTGAGCGCTGTCAAATCTGTTGACACTCCGCTTACAACTGATGTTTTGAAACACATGTATCCAAGATTTTATGAAGATGAAGTAACTGCAGCATGTGAGAAATATGATCTAAGCGAATATCTTATGTATGCGCTTGTTCGTTCAGAAAGCCTTTTTGACAAAAATGTAGTATCGTCCGCAGGGGCAATCGGTTTAAGCCAGCTTATGACACTCACTGCAGGTGATATTGCGCGAAAATTAAGAATGACTGAATATGATTTATATGATGCTGAAACGAATATAGGGTTCGGCGCGTATTATCTTAAGGAATTAATTGGGCGTCTTGATGGTTCTATTATGCATTCGTTGTTTGCGTATAATGCCGGTATTACCCGTGTAAGAACCTGGATACGCAATGATTCCGATTTGCCGATAGACTTGTTTTTGGAAACAGTACCGTATAATGAAACGCGTGATTATGGCCGTAAAATTCTCTCGGCGGCTGCCTTTTACGGATATTTATACTACGGTATGTCTTCTCATGATGTAGTTTCGCTTATCATGCACTAATTACTTAAGATATATAAGTGTTTACGGTTTTAGTTCAGTTTTCTTTTTTGAAAGGATCGTTTTAGTTCATCAAGATTGACTTCTCCTGATGGTGAACAGATATTTTTTTCATCAACTTCGAGCTCTGTATATCTTCTTCCAATGTGTTCGGTAAAATGGGCATCGGACGAAAAAAGTACAGGGTAGTGCATTGTATCAATAGGAGAAGAGGGATCCAGTCTTACAACTTCAACGGCATCCCAGTCGCCTTCTGTTACACTGCCGAATTGGCTCGAAAGTGAAAATGAAGGACGGTCAACATGGGCAGGTATGAAAAGACCGTTTCGTTGATGAACCTCTTTAGCCATATCATCTATGGACATAGAAGCTGAGGTTATTAAATATTTTTGTACTTCGCCAAGTATGTTTTCATCTTCATCAACAAAGACTTGATCGCCCGTTTTTTCCGGTACGTTTAAGAAATTCGGTAAAAGATCATAGATAAAGATTCCAAAATCAAGCGCTTTTTCTATCGTTGAAAAAAGACACAATGCATGAATTTCTTCTGCTGTTTGCGCTTCCATGCCGTAGAGGCATAGAATACCGTTTTGTTTACAGAGCTTTGCAAAGGGCGGATTATTCAGGGAGCTGTTGTGGTCGGTAAGGGCTGCAAGCTTTATGCCCTTTTCTTTTAGATACTGTACAATTACAGATGGAGACATTGAAAGATCTCCGCAGGGCGACAAACATGAATGTATGTGCAGATCTGCCTTGATAATCATTGTGTAACCTACGGTCGTTTCTGTTCCAATAGGGAATAAAGCCTGCCGGAAACGGTAAATTGGTTTTCTTCACTCACTAAAATTGCTATACCTTCATCCTTTGCTGACATTATCATGTCGCCTGGTATGGGGCGGTTATTGCAAATTATGATTGCAGGTGAATCTTTGAGTACTGCTACCGCAACCGTGTTTTTATGTGCCTGAATGGTTATAAGAACTGCTTCTTCCGGGCCGTTTCCCATAACATCGCTTAAAAGGTCTGACGTGTAGGCACACATTATTTCTTTATCTGTGTATTGATCTTGTACTAGTTTTAAGTCAAGCAATTCTACTATTCTGCTTAGTTTCATAGTTTCTCCGAGTGATCTGTTGACGGTAGAGTGAATGAAGCACGAACTGTTGTTCCAACGCCTTGTGTAGATTTTATCATAAAATCATCGGAAACTCTCTTTGTATTTGGTAAGCCCATTCCGGCTCCAAAGCCCAAGGCTCGTACTCTTTCTGTTGCAGTTGAAAAACCTTCGGTTAGAGCTTTTTCAAGATCCGGTATGCCCGGGCCTGTATCGATCGCTTCGATGGTGAGTTTTTCCGGAGTGATATAGTATCTCATTATGCCGCCGTGTGAGTGGACTACTTGGTTTATTTCCAGCTCATAACTTGCAATACCAATTCTCCGGCTTAATGCCGGCTCTATTCCCATAGTTTTGAGAATTTTTTTAACATCGGTGGAAGCCTGTCCTGCGGTTTCAAAATTGAAGGGTTCAGTTTTAAACTCAATTACCCGGTTTGGTAAATTTTGTAAACCTTTGGCTTTTTGCAGTAGGCTTGACCTTTCCTTCCCTTTACCGTCTTCTGAGAAGAGGTTCTGAGCATTTAGATTTTCAATTTCCAAGCGTTCAACTTCTTTATTCATTGCTACAAGGAGAGCTGCAATAACATCAGAAGTGGTGACAATTCCTGCCAATTCATTATCAGTATTAAGAACAGGAAAACGGCCGAATTTGTACTTGTTGAAATAGGACACCGCAAACGACAAGGGCATGTTTTCCTGGAGAACGATGATGTTTCGTGTCATGTGCAGTTCACATGCGTCGTCAATCCAGTTTCTATCAAAGGCATTGACTATGTCGTCCATAGAGACAATTCCAATAAGGGTATTGTTTTCAGTTATTGGAACACCGGTAATATATTTCTCTTTCATTTTGCGCTGAATTTCACGCATAGTAGCATCAGGGGAAGCAGTTACAACTTCCTTTGTCATAACGTCTTTAATTTTAAGTTTGAAAAGGAGTTCAACGACTGCCTCGGGTGAGGAATCTGTATTTAATGGTATAGTCGGCATAGCCGTAGTATAGCGTATATTTTAAAAAAAAACAGTCTCTAAAGATGCTTTACAGTACGTGCTTTTCTATAAAACGGGCAAGACCATCCTCGTTATGGGAAAATTCTGTTACATGCCGTGCTTTCTTTTTCATTTCATCGAGACCGTTTATCATGCAGACACTGTGGTATGCATACTCCATCATCGATTCATCATTCCAGCTGTCGCCGAAGGCCATCACTAATTCTCTTGGAATGGAAAGAACTTCGCAAAGATGTTTCAGAGCCTCTCCCTTTCCGCTTGCAATAGGCATTATTTCCAAAAAATACGGCTTACTGGTAAACATGACACAATTATCACCAATAATTGGAGTAAGTCTGTCTTTTAATGCATTAATGACTTCCGGTTCTCCTGGAATAATCATCTTAGGGTGGCCCTTTTGCAGGTACTGTTCAAATTCTGGAATTATTTGAACCTTAAGACCGCTTAATTTTACATCGATTTCTGTCCATTTATTCATTCGTTCCACGAAGATGGTGCTTGCATTATACACTTCCGGATACAATCCGATTTTTCCAGCCTCAGCATTAGCATAGGTGAGAACCGAAGGAGAAACGAAACGCTCATATATGGGAAGTCTGGCATGGAGGTCAACGATGACTGCGCCGTTTTGAGAAATAATATAGCGGCCCTCTTGTGTCCCTGCAATCTCAAGGCGTCTCACATAGGGCAGAATGGCATTATCGGTCCGGCCGGATGCAATAACAATATAAATGCCTTTTTGCGCAGCTTTTTGGAGTACGCTCACCGTATAGTCAGAGATACTGAGATCTTCTTTAAGAAGAGTGTCGTCGAGATCGATCGCAATTATTTTAATATCTTTCATAAGTTACCGTACAAAAATTAAGCAAATTACCGCGAGAGGGATGAGATAGTATGCAAACCATTCAAGCTTTCCCTTTCGTATAAGACGTAAAAGAAATTTTAAGGCGATAATTCCAATGACAAAGGCAGCAAGGCAGCCGAGAGCTAAGGCAGGAATTGAAATTGCCTCTGTCATGCTGCCTAAGTCGTCGATCTCCAGTATAAATGCTGCAAGAATTGCTGGAATTGAAAGAAGAAAGGAAAAGTCGCCGGCTGTTTTTCTATCTATACCGGATGCAAGAGCTGCAGAAATGGTAATACCGCTTCTGGAAATACCGGGAAGTACGCCGATTCCCTGAGCTGCTCCTATACATAAACCCTGCACAAGACTGATATTTTTTGCTTCTTTCTGCTCATTCTTTTTGGCAATTCTTGAGCTGATAATAAGCAGTATTGCTGTAATGATGAATCCTATAAAAATAACCTGAATCGGGAGTTCTGGAATAATTTCTTTGAGAAGTAAGCCTAATACTCCGGTTACTGCAGTTGCTGCGATGAGTGCAAGAATCATCTTTAGTTTCGGTTTATCATCATCTGTACTTTTTCGTGCAGCCCAGCGGAAGGCTGTATAAAGGAGGTCTAGTATAAGTTTTCTAAAAACAAGAATAACCGCAAGAAGGGTTGCCACATGAAGACTTACATCAAAAAGAAGAGGAATATCTTCTAAACCAAACAAATGCTGAATGAGGGTTAAATGGCCCGAGCTGGAAATAGGTAGAAATTCTGCAACACCCTGAAGTGCGCCTAATAAGACGGCTTGTATAATATTCATGGTATAACTTTATCATGCAAAAGAAGCTGTATCAAGACCTCGCTCTATGAGAACTTTTAATATTTCTATTAAAAGTAATGTACAGGCTATGAGTTTATGCAGTATATTTTATTAATGGAAACAAAAACAGAACCAATTTTTGATGAATCACAATACTTTGAAACGCTCGAAGAATCGTCTGCGGCGTTTAAAAAATTATATAGTACTATTATTAGGCTGCGCTCTCCCGGCGGTTGCCCGTGGGATATTAAGCAGACGCCGCTTACAATGAGATCTGACCTTATTGAGGAATGTTTTGAAGCAGTAGATGCAATTAGCGTACAGGATGACGAGCATGTTAAAGAAGAACTTGGAGATGTTTTTCTTAACACATCAATGATTTCGTTTATGTATGAACAGGCGGGAACGTTTACCCTGGCCGATGTTCTTACTGATATTAACGATAAGATTATTAGAAGACATCCCCATGTATTTCCTGAATCTGAGGGAAAGGTCCATGAAAACGGCAAAAAGGCTCAGACTGCGGAAGAAGTCTTAACACAGTGGGATGCCATAAAAAGAGGAATCGAAGGTCGTTCTGGAGAAAGCGTTCTTGATGAGGTTGCGGCCGGCCTGCCGCCTCTTATGAAGGCCTACAAGATGCAGAAAAAAGCTGCAAAAAAAGGCTTCGATTGGGATAACCCTGAGCCGGTTAAAGAAAAGGTCTTTGAAGAACTGCAGGAATTGGAGGATGCTGTAAAAAAAGGCAGTAAGGATGAGGTTGAACAAGAGGCAGGAGACGCATTTTTTGCCCTCGTTAATTATGTTCGACACCTTGGTGTAGACCCTGAGATTGCACTTGAGAGGGCAAATAAGAAATTCCGTACAAGATTCGGCTATGTGGAAAAAAAAATGGCGGAGAATGGTCTAACAAAAGAAAACGCAGACCTTGAAACTTTGGACCGTTTTTGGAATGAAGTAAAAGCTATGGACGAATGACTTTTTTTGAAGTATATTGTAAGAATAATATAAATTTGGAGCACTACTATGAACAAACCTCTTGTTTTTTCCCGTTATGAGGGAGACGAGCCGGATGAAGAACAAAAAGATAAGCCGGACCAAGTCGATAATCCTTCGGATGCCTTGCTAGCAAAATTTTTAAAGACTCGGCAAATTCTATTAACTGGAGAGGTAAATAAGGCTCTCGCAGAAAAAATAATTAGACAACTGCTTATCCTTGAAGCAGACTCAAGTGAGCCTATTAGAGTGTTTATTGATTCTCCCGGCGGCGACGTCGATGCAGGGTATGCAATTTTTGATATGATCCGTTTTATTGATGCACCGGTATATACCATTGGAATGGGACTTGTTGCCAGTGCAGGAGCACTCATTCTTTTAGCATCACCTAAAGAGCGGAGAATTGCACTTCCAAACAGCCACTATCTTATTCACCAGCCTTTAAGCGGAATTAAGGGTGTTGCAACAGATATTGAAATTCATGCTGCAGAAATTGAAAAAGTACGCGTAAAGATAAATACACTCATTTCACATGAAACAGGTGTAGATTTGGAGCAGGTTCAAAAAGACACTGACCGCGACTATTGGATGAATGCAGAAGAAGCCCAAAAATACGGGTTAATAGGAAAAATTGCCGGTTCACGCAAAGATCTGAGTTAAGATACTGCTATGGAGTTTGAGTTATCAGATGAATTAATAAGTCAGATAATTTTCTCAATGGAGGACCAAAACGGAAAGTATGTTTTGGATCCGGATAATTGTCTTTTATGTAAAAAAGATGCCATACCTTCTGAACAGCTTTCCAACTATTATGAATTGCCCGTATGGAACTCCATTTCGGGCTTTAAAATGATGGAGCGGTTTGTTTCCGTTCTTCACAATCCTCTAGCCCGCGAAGAGCTGCGTTCTGTTCTGTTATCTAGAAAGGGCGTTTTTAGAAATTTTAAAAATACTATTAAATCCTACCCGGAAGTAGAGCGCGTGTGGTATTCTTTTAAAGATGCAGAGATGAAGCATCTCATTATTCGCTGGTATAACGTCCTTCGTGAGTCATGGGGATTGGAAAAATTTAGTGAAGACATTGAAGAATACGATTCTGTATTGCAGGATGACTTTACATTTCGACTTTGTGAAACACAAGAAGACCAAAGTATGATACAATTATGTGAAGAGGATTTTGCTTCTGAAATTCAGGAAAAATGGCCTGGAGATTTGGGAACTGCTCTTTCATATTTATGGGATACCAGCACATACGAGACCGAAGATAACCAATCCTTCTCAATTGCTACAGAAACAGTAAGCGGTGAATTTGCAGGGTACGTAAAAATTTGTCCGGTTATACCGGGATCTATGAAGACAGTTCTTATAAGGTCTTTATATGTAACAAAAAAATACCGGGGCCTTAGTTTAGGACGGCAGCTATTATCAACATGCCTGACTTCTCTTTTAGAGCGCGGTGCCAGATGGGTAATAATATCCAGTCTTATAATGCCGGATCAGTTTATTCCTGTTCTATTGCAGAACGGGTTTTCTCAATCAGGAACCGGTTTTATACTTGATTTACTGGATATAAACTGATAAGTAATTATCAGTAATATATATTTTAGGAGCTAAGGCTGTGGCATTT
Source organism: uncultured Treponema sp. (assembly GCA_964560975.1). Classification (GTDB taxonomy): domain Bacteria; phylum Spirochaetota; class Spirochaetia; order Treponematales; family Treponemataceae; genus JAAZLA01. The sequence continues at coordinate 15,661 of CAZLNE010000013.1, forward strand.
AAAACACGTGAATCCATCGATTTGGATAAGGTAGCATCTTTTTTACACGATGCGGTTGAAAAAGTTAGAACCCAGGAAGATCCAGTTGAATTAAACGAACTAAAGAAAGTTTTCAAAAAAAATGTACCTCTTTCTTTACGTTCCTATGTAGCAGCTTTTATGCTGAAGTCTATGACCGGTTTCTCGGGAAAGCCTTCTAACGGTATTAAAAAACCTAGAGCTGGCGAGAATCGTAATCAAAAAACGAGTGAACGGACTACCCGTTCATTAAACCGCAATCAAGAAAAAGATGGCGATGCTGCGCAAAAGATTAGACGAAATACAATTGATGAAGCACTTGCAGAAACTATTTTTATTAGTATTGGCCGCAACCGCAGAGTCTTTCATCGTGATTTACTTTCACTTATAACACAGGTTGTTGAATTAGACCGTGAAAGAATAGGCGACATACGAGTACTCGACAACTACTCCTTTGTTCAGGTTTTTTCGGAAGATGCCCAAAAGGTTATTGATGCACTAAACGGCTACGAGTACAGGGGCAGAAAACTTACGGTGAGTTTTTCCCGGAAAAAGGATGAAAGCACGGAAGGTACTTCTGTTGATACAGCCTTTGCTGCTGACTCTTATGAGACGCAGCAAGAAGAATCTTTGCAGGAAGAAGTATAAAATAATTGATGGACATAATCTGTTTGCCAGGCGGACTATTAGGAACAAATACGTATATTGTCCCGATTGCTGGTAATCGTTGTTTTATTGTAGATCCTTCTGCGCAGCTTAGTGCAATAAAAAAAAATGTAACAGAGGGTTGTGTTCCTTCTTTCGCAATTTTTACACATGGCCATTATGATCATATGGAGACCCTTGTTCCTCTTAAGACAGAATATCCGGAAATACAGATTTGCATTCATGAGGCTGACTCATGGGCTTTAGGCGCGAATTCACTTTCTCTTCATCAAAACATGATGCATGAAGGCGGTTTGGACGACCTCTATTCAGTTTTTGCAGATAAAGCGGGATCAAAAGATTTACCTGGTGCAGATGTAATACTAAAAGAAGGGTATGTTTTAGAAACCGATTGGGTTATTTATCATACACCGGGACATTCACCCGGTTCTATATGTCTTTATAATAAACGGCAAAAGTTATTAATAAGCGGCGACACTTTATTTTACATGGGCTGGGGAAGAACAGATTTAAGCGGTGGAGACGAACATAAAATCATGCAGAGCTTAAAACGCTTGTCGGATCTTCCCTCTGACGTTAAGGTCTTTCCGGGGCATGGCCGCTATGGATTTACCATGGCTCAGAATCCTTTGATGTAGGTCATTAAAAAAAGGCTATCCTGATGTAAGGACAGCCTTTTTTTATTTTAAAATATTCGTACTATATGCTTTTTACAAATTACTTGGTTTGCGCCAATGCTTCAGAAATACTAAACGCATGATCTCCAATTTTTTCTACGTTGCGCACTAGATCTATGTAGAGAAGCTCTGCACGCACATTTGCTCCTTCTTCAAGTCTCTTTCTGGCAATCTTTTTAAGATTTTTTCGGAAATCATCAATTTGATCTTCAAGTGTTTGTGCAACCTGAAGCTGTTCAGATGATAAATGCTTGTTGATGTTTTTCTTAATAAATTCTAGAAACTGCTGTACAAGCTCAGCATAGGGTTCTAATCTTTCCATATCATCCTGAGAGAATGACATATCTTTTTCAATACTTCGTTTAAGAAGAAGACCTATGCTGAAACATTCATCCGTAATACTTTCAAGATCATCTACAATACGGAGCATCATAGAAACATTGTTTTTTGTTTTATCATTAATCGGGAGCTGAGAACAGTTTACAAGAAATTTAGAAAGCTGTTCCTGCATTTGATCTGCATAATCTTCCTGCTTATAAAGAGTTTCTATATTATCTGCTATATATGTAGCCGTACGATCTGTGAATCCTTCTTGAATTGTTGTGAACATCTGAATAACAAAACCTGTCATATCTGATATTTCTTTTTCTGCACGGATAATATAGGCTTCGTAATTTTCCTTCATACCAGGCGGAATAAAATCTAAGTGATAGGTATCTGGAGTTTCGCCTTTTTTTGGGGTTATAATTTTTTCCGACAACAATGCAAGCTGGTTTACAAAGGGTAAGAAAAGAATACTGTTAATAACGTTAAAAACGGTATGAAGCATAGCTATATGGGTTGTAATAGAGTTTTCTACAGGACCTGGAACTAAGAAATCAATTATATAAAGGAAGGGGTTAAAAAAGATTATTGCAATTACCGAACCAATAACATTAAAAAGAACGTGAATTAGTGCTGCACGTCTTGCATTTACCTTTGTACCTATAGAAGCTAAAACTGCATCTATTGTTGTACCTATGTTGCTCCCTAAAACCATGGCAGCCGCAAATTCCCACGGAAGAAGTTTGTTATATGACATGGTCAAAATAATGGCAGTAGCGGCAGAAGAAGAGTGGACGAGCATGGTAATGATCAAACCTGCTAATACACCTGCAAAGATGCTCAAGTAGCCGTGACCGGTGAAATACTGCAAAAATTTAACTTGGTCAGCATCAAGGGTCATAACATCACCAAGCCAGGAAATACCAATAAATAGAAGGGCAAAACCCATGAGAGCTTCGCCGATGCCTTCTTTGTTAAGTTTTTTAAAGGATAAAAGAATATATCCTATACCGAATACAGGTACTGCAAAAAGAATTATGTTAAATTTAAAACCAAATATAGATACAATCCATGCGGTTATGGTGGTTCCAATATTAGCTCCAAAAATTACGCCAATTGACTGGCTTAATGTTAATAGACCTGCGTTAACAAAGGATACAGCCATAACAGTAGTTGCACTTGAAGACTGAATAATTGTAGTAATGAAAAGACCAGTAAAAAGAGCTAGGAAGCGGTTGCTCGTCATAAGACCTAGAGCTTTGTGTAGGGTTTTCCCTGCACTTTTTTGAATTCCGTCGCTCATAAGTTTCATGCCGTAAAGTAGAAAGGCTAAGCTTCCCACAAGCTGGAAAAGGGATGATAGTATGTTCATGGTGAGACAATACCAGAACATCCCTAAAAGTGCAAGGTAGAGACTTATTGGCATAAGGCTGCTAATTATGCTAGTATTATGCTACTGTGAAGACTATAAAAACTCTTATATTACTGATTTTCTGTGCGGCCTTATATGCTTGTGGTCAAAAACACGAAGCAGTCCCTGTTGAGCAAATTATTGAACCTCTTAATCAAGTAGAACCTGTTGTTGAGTCCTGGCAAAAGACTGATAATAGAATAGCTATAGTTTTTGGATATGGTTATACAGATTCTCCTTTCTATGAAAATACAGTAACGCAATTGGAAACAAATTTTGGTCTTGACAAGGACGATGGGCTTATTCTTCCCCTTGCATTTCCCCGTGATTTTAGTTCTCAAGGGCTTTCCGGCCGTATTTCATCATTGCCTGATATGTTGGCGGGCAAAAATATTAAGGCTCTAATTCTTCTTGGTGCTCCAGAAGGAGCTCACCGTGCCTTAGCTGTTATACAGGATAGGGCAGCAGTAGATACAGCCTATTCGTATCCGGTATTTTCATTATTTTCGCAGGATGACATTCTTGGCACAGAGGCTGGCTCTCATGTAGTTATAGATTTTGCGCCTTTTGGAGGCGTTCAGGGAATGGGAGAGGAAGCAGGCTTGCAGCATCTTGAATTAATTCCCGAAATCTTAGTTGCAATCATAAAGAAAGCTTCGGATTTACCGCAATCTGCTTCATCGGCACAGATACAGAAATATTTGAAATCTATGCTTGATAAATCATGGTCTATAGATTTAAGTATAGATCCGGAAACAGCATTACGTTCCAGAAATCATTTTTTAATATCTGTAATAGAAAAGGATCCCCTGGATGAGCCTTTTGTAGACGGGTTATCAATTATACTTGGAAATTAATACGGAAGGATAGGTATGAATGATTTAGTTCAGCAGCCATCGTCTCTCATTGGATCTCAGGAAGCTGTAAAAAAACTTGAGACAAAAAAACAGGCAAGAATTCTAATTGTTTCTGACAGTCACGGTGACTATGACGTTTTCTCCGACATCATTGAAGAATTTGGTCCCGATGCAGATGCTATGGTTTTTTGCGGCGATGGTATATGTGATCTAGTGCAGTACTTAGAAGAAGCACATGAAGATGAAGGTCTGCAGAATTTGCTCCCGCCTGTTATTGCTTTAGTAAAGGGCAATGGGGACTCTGAGCGTTATTTTTATGAGATAGAAACTGAGATGCAGGCAGTACGCCATATTGTAGCTGCTCCTCACAGGATTGCTTTCACCGCGGCAGGCAGAACCGTCTTAGCTGTACATGGGAACCGTCACGGAGTTGATATTGGTACAGAAACTCTATTAGATACAGCTTCTACCCTCGATGCGGATATTGTTTTATTTGGACACACACACAGACCTTATTGGGAAGAAAGCGATATAAGCCTTGTGCTTAACCCTGGCAGTTGTTCAAGACCGCGGGGCGGCATGCCGGCAAGTCTCGCTGTTATAACTTTTCCAGGGCTTACAGAGCGTTATTGTGTTGATTTTTTTGAAATAGGGGAAGGTTTGTTTGGGAAAAAGACCTTTAGTCCTTACAGATTAAGCCAGGGGTAAGCTTTGCTCAAAATCTGTTGCATCATGCATAAGAAACACACCTTCTGTCATGCTGGGGTCAATATTTGGGAGAATTCTTTTTTCAGATAGCACTAAGCCGAATACTTCTTTTTCAAATTCCGAGATAGGTACCGGTTTTGAAAAAACATAGCCTTGAACCAAATCACATTGAGCATTTCTTAGAAAATTCACTTGTACTACATTCTCTACACCTTCTGAAACCGTTTTCATATTAAGCTTACGTGCGAGGTCTATGACTGATGTTATGACAGCATTGCCTCTTTCTTGCGATTCTTCTGTTTCCATGAAAAAGCCGCGGTCCAGTTTTAGGGTATCTACAGGAACATTTCTAAGCAGGTTAAGCGATGAATAACCGGAGCCGAAATCGTCAATAGAGCACGTATAACCTAAAGCATGCACCTTATTAATGATGGTAAGCAAAAGCCCCATATTTTCATATACGATAGATTCTGTCAGTTCGAGCTCAATGTACTGCGAGGGAACATTGTATTGTGAGCGTATACACTCCAAATTGTCGAGGAAGGCGAGAGAATCGAGGTATGTACGGGAAAGATTGACAGATATTGGCACTGGCTCTGCTCCTGCATCGATCCATGAACGCAGTATCCTGCAAACCTTTTCGAATACAAAGAGATCCAGTTTTAAAATAAAGCCGTTTTTTTCAAAAAGTGATATAAAGTCATTCGGCATAATGAGGCCTCGTTCCGGATCCTGCCAGCGAACAAGCGCTTCTGCCCCTGCGGCCTTGTTGCTTTCAATATCAAACTTTGGCTGTAAATACACTTCAAATTGTCCAGACTCAAGAGCCTTAACCATTTTGTTTTCTATTTTTTTTTCTTCCAGAAGTCTTGTCTTGTCAAATTCATTATAAAAGGCTGATCGTAAAAAACGGGTTCTTCCAATTGTTTTTGTGCTATAGCGAAGTGCAACTTCACACCGGTCAATGAATATAAAAAGATCTTCTTCGGCATTATCAATTTGGGAAATACCGCATGACATGGAAATGAAATATTTTTGCTCCAGCGCAACCGAAAAATTATTTATTTGTATGGATAGTTTTTCTAATCTTTCTTGTATTTCATGGTTTGAATTCCATTTCATCAGCATTAAAAAACAATCTGACTCAAGACGGCAAAATAGTTCCTTTTCTAATTGCTGACTTTTTATGCATTGGTAAATGTATGCGAGAAGTTCATTTCCCTTTGTATGACCGAATGCATCGTTCAACACTTTAAATTTATCAATATCCAGCAAAATAAGTACAAATTTTTGGCTTTCGTTTCCTTTAAGTATGAAAGTAATTTGAGTTTTAAACCAGTTGCTGTTCCATCCCTTTGTAATAGGGTCTATATAGGCTAGTGTTTGGAGCTTATTTTTATAGGAAATTTGAGAAACCGAAAAATACGTTAAAAAAGATAAAAGCATTAGCACGATGAGAATAGCGGTTACGATGGAGATTTCTAAAAAAGAAGAACTTTTCTGAACTTGCAGAGTGTTTAAGGATATGAGAGACTGAAGCTCTCTAATATATGAAATACATAAGAAAATTGAGGCAACCGTTACAATGAAGAGAATCGCAGTAGTAACATAAATATAACGCCTCTTGCTTTTTTTAAAAGTGGTATTAGGCAATTGGTATTCCTTGAGATGTTTCTAACCCTTCCACAAATTAGTATAGCATGGACTTTTTTACTTTGCAATCAAAACTATTGACAGTTTTGTAAATAGACGGTAGTATCGATGTGATATCAAATTGATATCACTTTGCATGGAGGAGATATGAAAGACGATTCTGCAATACTTGAGAAAAAAGCTCCCAGTTTAAACGGGATGGTAATGTTATGCGTTAATATGGTTCTTATAACGCTTTGTGTTGTTGGAATGATTTATTTTGGTATAAGGCTTGAGAATGAGAATGATTCAGTGTTTTCTGGAATTATGCTTGCAGCAGCGATTTGTATTACAAGTACAGTTGTTCCCTTTATTCAGGCCGGATTGAAGGTTTTGCGTCCGAACGAAGCCTTGGTGTTAACCTTATTTGGTTCATATTATGGGACACTCAAAGGAGCCGGAATGTTTTTTGTTAATCCTCTTGCTCAGGCTGTGTATCCTCTTCATACAGGCGCTTCAACAGGTTCTATAAGTGATGATGGAAAGAATAGTGCAAAAGCTACCTCATCTCAGGCCTTCTCTGCAAAAAAGAAGATTTCGCTTAAAGCAATGACTTTAAATAATGATAAGCAGAAGGTTAACGATGCATTAGGTAACCCGATTGTAATTGGTATTATTGTCGTGTGGAAGGTCACAAATACCGCAAAGGCTCTATTTAATGTTGATAACTTTGTTGAATTCCTTTCTATTCAATGCGATTCTGCGCTGCGCAATATAGTACGGCTGTATCCGTATGACTCCTCTGATGAAGATGGTGAAAAGTCTCTCAGGGGAAGCAGTTTGGAAGTTGCTGACAGGCTGAAAGAGGAAATTAAGCAAAAGGTAGAAATTGCCGGTCTGGATATTTTAGAAGCCCGTATTACACACTTGTCATATGCTCCTGAAATTGCTCCTGTTATGCTTCAAAGGCAGCAGGCTGTTGCAGTTGTTGCAGCACGCAAATATATTGTAGACAGTGCCGTAGGTATGGTTGAGATGGCATTGGAAAAATTGAGCGAGAAAAATATTGTTAATCTCGATGAAGAGAGAAAGGCTGCAATGGTCAGCAATCTCATGGTTGTTTTGTGTGCAAATAAAGAAACTCAGCCGATTGTTAATGCCGGTTCATTATACTAATAGACCGCATTGATTAGAGGAAGATAGATGGAAGAAAAGGAAAAACTAGACGAAAAAAAACAGATTCTTCTCCGAGTATCTTCTTCTCTTTGGAAAGAACTAGCTTCATGGGCGGAAGATGATTTTCGTTCAATCAACGGCCAGATTGAGTTTTTACTTACTGAATGTGTAAAAGAAAGAAAAAAGACACAAAAAGGAAAGTAAGATTTAATAATGTAATAAATAAAAAAATATTGACACAAAATCTGTATCAGTGTATTATACCGATAATACACTGAAATTTGATATGAGTTCTTTAGTATGTAAATATAGTTCTAGGAGGAAGTATGGCTATCATAAAAATGTCGAATGTACGGAAGGTATATCCATTAGGCAAGGTAGAAGTAGAAGCCGTTAAAAGTGCTTCATTTGAAATTGAAAAGGGAGATTTTGTTTCGATTGCAGGTCCTTCAGGATCAGGAAAATCGACCATTCTTAATATGATTGGATTGATCGACACCCCAACATCAGGAATCGTTGAAATTGACGGTATTGATGTATATGAAGGTAAATTTTCAGCAGATATTACCAATGAAAAGAAGAGGAAGCAAAACGAAAAAATATCTGTTAAAATTGATAATCGTATAACTGAACTGAGACAAACACATTTAGGGTTTATTTTCCAAAACTTTAACTTGATTCCCGTTCTAAATGTGTATGAAAATATTGAATTTCCCTTGCTTCTTGGAAAGACAAAGATGAAGAAGTCTGAGAAGGATGAGTGGATTTCCTATCTTATAGAAAAAGTGGGACTAACATCTTGGAAACATCATAAGTCAAACGAACTCTCCGGAGGTCAGCGCCAGCGTGTTGCTATTGCGCGTGCATTAGTTACTAAGGCTCCTCTTATTCTTGCAGATGAACCCACGGCAAATCTTGACTCTAAAACAGGAGATCAGATTCTCAATCTTATGAAGGAAATTAACAGAGAATTTCAAACGACCTTTATTTTTTCTACGCACGATTCGAAAATTACCGCTATGGCAGATCATGTTATAAGGCTCCTTGACGGTGAGATTGTAGAAAACCGCAAAACAGCTAATGGTTCGGGGGTCTAAGATGAACTCCGTTATCCGTATAGCATTAGGCAACTTGTGGGAACACAAGTCTAAAACCATCATTCTTGGTTTTCTTGTCTGCTTTGGTGTTATGCTTATAATTCTTGGAAACGGCTTCTTGGAATCTACAAGAAGAGGTTTGGAAAAAGATTTTAGAGCTAACTATTCCGGCGATGTAGTTATACACGGACCTCCCCCGGAAAAAGGAAAGGTATCTCTTTTTGGTGTTTCAACTACGGTAAGTGTGGGCTCTTTGCCTAAAACACCGGCAATTCCAGATACACAGGAAGTTCTGCGTCTGCTTGACGAAGTAGACGGTATTGCTCAAAGAACAACAGTTATTTCTGGTTTGGGAATGTTAAGTTCTGAAGCGGTACCGGAAGACTTTGAACCGGCAGAAGATCAGTCTGCAAATTATCCCTACTTTTACTATTTTGCAGGGGAGCCGAATTCGTATTTTTCAATGTTTTCTAAGATGAAAATTCTCGAAGGTGATTATCCTTCTAGAACTGAACCATCAATACTTGTTGATATTCGTCTAAAGGATAAATTTGAAAAATATTACAAACTTTCACTTGCTGTTGGTGATAAGCTTCTTGTAAATGCTTTTTCAGTTGCAGGTTCTCAAACACTAAGAGAAGTAACTGTAAGCGGTTTTTATGAGCAGCCGGATCCAAATACTGCAATAATTGAACTGTGTTACATGGACCAAAACACTGCCCGTGCTTTATCAGATTTGACCTATGGTTCAGTGTATGCCCGCGAGCTTCCGGAAACTGTAGACACTTCGTTAGGTGCGCTTTCTGAGGATGATCTTTTTGGAAGTGATGATCTGTTTGATTTTTCTGATTCTGTCGTGTTTGAAGATGGCTTATCGGAAGAAACTCTCGACTCTCTTTTAGGTGATACCAGTTTACGAGACAAACTTAACATGACCGATGATGGTGCATGGCATTATGTTGTTTTGAAATTAGACAACCCTGCTTCGGCTCCTTTATTCATTTCAAATCTTAATCAGTTGTTTGTAGAAAAAGGTTTAAATATAAAAGCTATTGATTGGAGAGAAGCTTCTTACGAGTTTGCTTCTACTGCCGACTTATTGAGTGTCATTTTTACAATTCTTATAGTGCTTCTTGCTGTTGTTGTTTTTATTGTTATTATGAATACACTTATTGTTTCGGTTATGGAAAGAACTGGTGAAATAGGCACAATGAGAGCCTTGGGAGCAAAACGCGATTTTATTCGAAAATTATTTTTTACTGAATCTATTAGTATTACATTCATAGCTTCCATCGCAGGGACGATTCTTGCATTAATTGCAGCGGCTATTGTTAATGCAATAGGATTTTCAGTTTCAAACACAGTGGCAAAATTATTATTAGGCGGCGGAAGTGTTTCTATAACACCTACATTATCGTCTGTTTTAACAACAGTGATTGTCATACTTATTGGAAGTGCGGCTGCAAATCTTTACCCGGTAAGTGTTGCTCTTAAGATTACTCCGCTTAAGGCAATGAATCAGCAGTCTTAGCATCTGCTGGATAAAACAAAAGTAATAGGGAGATATATATGAATACAACTGGATTAGCATTCCGGAATTTATCACGGCAAAAAAAGCGGAGTTTTTTACTCGGCGGTGCTGTAGCTTTCGGATTTTTTGTAGTAACTATAGTAGATGCTTTGTCCGCAGGTTCAATCCGTAATTTTTCTGAACAATTTGCCTTTCTTTTTGGAGGCAATGTTCTTATAGGCGGTGTTGAAAAAAACGGGGAGAAGCTGGTTAATGTTACTAGAGATGATGCAATGCTTCGAGAAGTACTTGCAGAGTCGGGAATTCAATATCAGTTTGATAGTAAAAGAACAATTACTTCCGGTACACTGATATTTGAGGGTAAAAAAACACAGACAAATATTTTTGGATGCGACTTTGAAAAAGAAACCTACTTTGAAAAAGTAATGACCCTTACAGACGGTTCATGGGAGAATCTGAAAAATCCTCAGGGAATAATTCTAAGTGAATCTGTTGTAAAAGATTTAAATATGGAAGTAGGGGACTCTTTATTGGTTCAATGTAATACAATTTCCGGTCAGGCTACATTTGGAGAATTTACCTTAGCAGCTGTTAGTAAGGATGTAAGTCTTATAGGTTCTATTGCAGCGTATTGTCATCTGCCGTATTTAAATGAATTGTGCGAATTAGCACCGGATGAATTTTATCTGTATAGTATTATGCTGAATAATCAGGCAGATCAAGATAAAGCAGCCCAAATTATTGAAAGCTTAATAGCAAAAAGAGCACCTGTAACAAACAGATTAGAAGCTCTTAGAGATAACCCGTCAAATCCAATAAAGGCATTTAACAAGCAGCTGGAAGATACAGAATGGGAGGGTACCAAATATTTAGTGCAGACCTTTAACGATGAAGTTCCTCAAATAAAGCAGGTGCTATCAACAATTCAGAATGTAAGCCTTGGAATTCTTATTGGATTATTTCTAGTTGTAATGATTGGTATTTCCAATACCTATAAGATGGTTATTTACGAGCGAATAAAAGAAATTGGTACCATGAGAGCAATTGGTATGAAGAAAAAAGATGCACGATCAATCTTTATGTGGGAATCCGTTTTGCTTTCTGTTTTTGGAGCACTTGCAGGATTTGCTGCCGCGATTGTCGGTATGAGTATTCTTTCTTTGTTCACGTTTACAGATGAAAGACTGACAATGTTTTTACAAAATGGACACTGGACCTATATTCTTTCTCCTGGTTCTGTCCTGCTTAAGCTCGTAGTAATAATACTTTTAACTATGCTTGCTGTATCCGGTTCTGCACAAAGTGCAGCAAAACTGAATCCTGCAGATGCTTTACGCACTACAAAATAAATTAAATGGAGATTATATGAAGAAGATTATTACAATACTTAGTATCGTTCTGGTACTGTTGACTGGGCTTACAGCACAAACGAAACCTGATCCTTATGACATACTTGATAAACTGGAAGCTGCCTACGATTACAGCGATCAAGACTATTCCGCAACAGTTACTTTGATTGTTGAAAAACCGAATACTCCAGCAGACCAAATGCAGTTTAAATTATTTCAGAGGGATTCAAAGAAACAATTTACTATTGTCCAGCTCTTACCTGAGGCAGATAAGGGTTCCGGATATTTACGTGATGGCGACAACATGTGGTTCTACGATCCTATTGGAAGAAAATTTTCTCATTCATCATTAAAAGATGCTGTAGGAGAATCTGATGCAAAAACTTCTGATATTGCAAAAGAATATTCTTATAGAGAAGATTACAATGCAACTGCTATTGAAAGCGGAAAGCTTGGTTCCTTCGATGTATGGATTATCACACTTGAAGCAAAAACTTCAAATCCTGCATATGCAAAAGATATTTACTATGTACGTAAAGATGTGTCAGTCTTATTAAAACAGGAAAACTACAGTGCTAACGGCCGCTTAATGAGAACAATTCTCATGCCTAAATACACGAAGATGGGTAATAAGTTTGTACCTACTCAGACGATTATCCGTGATGAATTAAATAAGGGAGAGCAAACACAGCAGATAGTATCTGAAATTTCTGCTAGTGCAATTCCCGATAAAGTTTTTACTAAGGCGTACTTGGAAAGCCTGAATTAAGGAAGTATATGAAGCGTTTTAAATTAATATTTTTTTTAGTACTGATATGTGTTCTTTGTGTTTCCATCTTTGCCCAAACAGATGATGATATGTTTACAAGCAGCGGCGATGATGAGCTTTTCTCTGATGATGATTTATTTTCCGATGATAGCGCAAATAATATAAACGCAGGGACAAGCTCTGTCTCTGCTTCCGGTGTTATTTTTAATGCAGGTTCTGTACGTTTCGGTGGTACACTCAGTTCAAATATCAAGGTAACTGCGCTTTTTATGGATCCGTATAATAAGGAAGTTGTTAATGAAAAATATTTTGCAGATTCATTAAAAAACACCTATCTTATTCCAACTCTTGGTGTAGATTTATTTTTTGATGCACGTCCAAAAGACACCATGCGTTTATATGGAAAGTTTACTGTAAGTTATCCGTTTGAAACAGAAATACCCTTAGGTGCTTTTATGCTTGGCGCGCCTTCTGTGCTCGTTCCATCTTTTAAAGTTACTGAACTATTCTCCGATTTTGAATACTTGGACAGGGTGTTTTTCCGTTTCGGTAAGCACACGGTAAAATGGGGTGTCGGCTACTTTTTTAGCCCTGCAGATATTATCAACTTAGGTAAGATAGATCCTGAAAATCCCGATGAGCAGAGAGAGGGACCTATTTCTTTACGGACACAAATAATTATTCCCGGAACGCAGACAAATATTTGGGCTTATGTATTGCCGGATACTACGACATTTAAAGCTATAGATACTGCTGCTGCTGTTAAAGCTGAGTTTGTGCTTGGTTCTTATGAGCTCGGCTTTGGTGCCTGGTATAAATACAATAGACCTCCTCACCTTGCCGCAACCCTTACCGGATCAATAGCCGGAAAGGTCGGCTTATTTGCAGAAGGCGTATTTGCATGGGGAAGTGAAGATGATTGGTTAACGCGATCTAAAGATAAGATTGAAGATAACGATGTTGCTTTTAAGGACATGAAGAGCGTATATAAGGCTACTATTGGGGCTAGTTATTATTGGAAGCTGCCTAAGGTAAATTTAGCTGCACAGTATTTGTATGATGAGACTCATACTGCAGCACTTTCTTTTTCACGAAGTGAATTTATTTCTAAAAAGCTCAGCTTTTCAGGTTTTGGTATGATGGATCTTAAAGATGTTACCGGAATGGCAAGTGCAACACTTGGTATAAATTGTTTCGACGGTTTATCCATAAGTGCAGGGCCATCGTTTACCTTTGGAACAAAAGAAAAGCTTGGAGGTCCGCAAACTATTACCTTTAACGTAAGTGCCCGTTTAGGCGGCGGAAAATTTTAGTAAGTAGAAAAGATTGAAACTTTTTCGTTGACTTTGTATTGGAGGAATGATGAGCAGCTCGGCTAAGATACAGCCTCTCTGCTCATCGACGAGTTTACTTACGTAAACTCGCAAATATAGTGCACTTTCTCATTTCATTGCGAAAGTGCGTATACAAAGTCAACTTCAAA
>CAZLNE010000014.1:0-25913 GCA_964560975.1 uncultured Treponema sp.
ATAACCATGAAGAGGGAATTTATGTAGACAAAATTGACGGAACGCCTCTTTTTGCATCGAGTGCGAAGTTCGATTCGGGTACCGGCTGGCCGAGTTTTTTTAAACCGATTGATGATGAAAATCTCATTCTTGTAGAGGATACTTCCTTTGGTATGAAGCGTGTGGAGGTTCGTTCAAAATCCTCGGGTGCCCATTTGGGTCACGTTTTTGACGATGGACCAAAACCGACCCGTAAGCGCTACTGCATTAACTCCGCTTCTTTACGGTTTATTCCAAGATCTGGTATGGAAAACGAGGGGTATGGATCTATTGTAAAAGAACTGTTTTAATAAAACTGTCTGAAAGGCTATGCAGTATGAGAATGATAAGGAGCTGTTATGGAACCATTACAAAATTTAGATGCCGATACTGCGCTTTTGGCCCAGTATTTGCAGTCGTTGGCCGATGGCGAGCGCTCTTCTGAGAATCTTGAAAAGTATAAGGCTGTTCTGGAAAAGGCAGATGCCTTCATGGTTAACGATGCAATTGATTATGTACTTGAAAATGCAGCTGATATTAATTCGTATAAAATTCCTGTTTCGCGCCTTATCCGTTCGTGCGCCGAATCCCTCGATAAACAGATATTACCTTCTTATGAGTCCGGTACGTCTCTATACGCCTATGTTAAGAGTAACGAGAATATCTCTTTATATTTAGCTCATATTCAGCAGCTTTCCAAGGGAATATCGGACAGGTCTAGATCGTTATCCGACTTGAAGATTGAACTCGAGAAATTTGATCTTATTGAGAATCATTATATCGATTTGCAAAACGGGCTTTTCTCTATGTTTGAAAAGGTTTCTCCCCGCCATCGCTGTACATCCTTAATGTGGGCCATTCAAGATGATGCCGCAGCCTTGTATAAAAAACTATACGAGGAAACAAGATTGTGCATTACTGCAAATAATATAACGCCTTTATTTTGGAAATATCTTGGGGAATTTTATATAACATCTAGTTCTTTGGTGTACCGTGAGCGCGTTATCCTGTATCCTGCGGCGTACCGGTATCTTTCTCATATAAAGTCTGATTCATTACCTGAAGATTTTACTACAAAGGTAAATACTGACTTAATTTCGTTTAAAACAGGAGCTCTGTCCCCAAAAAATCTTGAAAACATACTAAATTTATTACCTTTGGATTTTTCGTTTATTGGGCCCGATGATCGTGTACAGTTTTATTCAGATCCTTCTCACCGAATTTTTCCCCGCTCTCCCTCTGTTATAGGGCGTCATGTAGAAAATTGTCATCCGCCTAAGAGTGTTAATAAAGTAAAGGAGATTATCAGTTCTTTTAAGGATGGATCGAGGGACAGAGCTGAATTTTATCTTACAATTAATAATAAATTTATACACATTGAATATTTTGCAGTCCGCGATGATCAGGGCGTCTATTGCGGTACTTTGGAAGTGAGCCAAGATGGTACGCATCTTAGGTCATTAGCAGGCGAAAAGAGACTTTTATAGATAAAAACTTCGTATAACAGTCCGGCTATATTACCCATGAATGTATAAAAGAGACTGCTTTTTCCCGCTCTTCTTTTGATGAAAAACCTACATAGATGATGCCGCTGTTTTTTGTAACAATTTTAAGCGATTTTTCTTTAATTTCTTTTGCGTCTTCGGCATAAATATCTGCATTGTTTTGCTCGTCAGTATCTTTTTCATACGACAGGGTTGGCAGGGCAATAATATCGGCCTTCCATAAAAGCCTTCCGTCTACGATGAGAGCATGTTCATACACGCCGCTGTGTTTGGTGAGTATTTTTTCCCGTATGAGAACTTCAAGGGCCAAGACAGCTGATCCGCTTATCACGAGTGAAAGCATTGGGCTTAATTCTCTAAAAAACTGTATTAACACAATTATTGGAAGTAAGGATGCCGCAACATAAAAAAACTTATTTGGTTTTTTATGAAGAGAAAGGAGTTCCATTCCAATTTTTTGTTCGAGCGACCTGTCACGCCATAGTAGTGAAAGGTACTGGATGAGTAAAATTATAAGTGTAATAACTGGTATATACTTGGTTATTGTAGTCATTGTAGTATACTATATAGAAATTATTCTCACTGTGCAATTGCTTTTTCTAAGATTAGGTAACAGCTTTTTGCTTTTGCAGTGTTATATCTTATGACAAGGATAGAATAGGCTATGAAAACAGATGAACAGCTTAGCATCGACAATTTTGGCGCTCTCTATGCGAAATTTGGACCTATGGTACTGCGGCGATGCCGGTTTTTACTAAAAGATGAAGAAAAAGCCCTGGATTGCATGCAGGATGTTTTTGTACGTATCCTGGAACGTAAAGAAACGATCACTAATGTATGCTCAAGCCTTTTTTATACGGTTGCTACCCGTGTTTGTCTGAATAAGATCCGCTCTGATTCTATCCGTTGGGCTCCGCAAATTGATAATGTACTTAATGAAATTGCTGACAATGTAAGAGCCCGTCATGAAGAGGTAACTGATAATGCACTGTTTTTAGATTATCTTTTCACGGATGCAAAGGAAGATACCCGCGATATGGCCATTATGCACTATGTTGACGGGTTTACACTCGAGGAGACAGCCTTTCAAATGAATATGTCTGTGTCGGGTGTTCGTAAAAGATTATCTGTTTTACGTAAAAAAGCATTAATTTGCGCAGGAGAATAATATGAGTAGAAACGATTTACTGCTGGAACAGATTCTTCTGGGAGAGATTCCGGAAGGTCAAACAATGTTGCAGAATGAGCAGGAATTGATTGAAAATATAAAAAAGTCAAACGAACAAATTTTAAATGAGTATCCTGTGATGGATATGAAATTTGCAGTGTTATCAAAAATGACACAAGATGAGGAAAAACCTCGTAAGGCACGAACTTTTTTTACTGTTCAATACCTCATGGCAGCAGCGGCTGTATTGTGTTTTGCGCTTCTTATTCCTCTTGGGCTTTCCCGAGCCGGTCTTTTTTCCGGCTCTACAGAAGAGTCTTTCTCGAACCCTTATAATTTAGAAAATGCAACAGAGCGTGTTAAGGGTAATGGTTCGAAGCTCTTTGTATACAGGCAAGATGGACAAAAGGCTGTTCGTCTTAAAACCCTATCTCATGTAAATTCCGGTGATGTTCTTCAAGTAAGTTACATTGCAGCCGGATCTACATACGGTTTTATTTTTTCTGTGGATGGTAATGGTGTTTTAACTCAGCATTTCCCAGATAAGGGAAAGGAAGCGGGGTTATTAAATGCTAAGGGCGAAGTACCCTTGGATTTCTCTTATAAGCTGGACGATGCACCTGGTTTTGAGCGCTTTTTCCTGGTTACAAGCGCATCAGCTTTTAAGACAGCAGACCTTTCTTCTGTATTGAATGCTGCAAAAACTGCTGGAGCTGTATCAAATAAAGATTTTTCTGAATACCTGCCTAAAGGCATATCTATTCAGGATATTTTACTTCTAAAATAAGGTGAACACTATGAACAAGACAAGCGAGCAGAACTTTTATATAAAGCAGATATTTAAACTTATTGCAGTTATAGCATTATTAACTGGAGCCTTTATTTCTCAGGTTAACGCACAAGAAAAGCTTCCCGTAGAACGATACGCTGTGTATGTCGCATCAAATAATGGCGGTCCCTCACGCGAAGTGTTGCGCTATGCTGGTACAGATGCAAAAAGACTTGCAAATACTATGATGGATATTGGCGGTGTTAAGCCTGAAAATAGCACTATCCTAATCGATCCGCCTAAGGCAGATATTGATAAAACCTTATCTTCTCTTTCAAAGAAGATAGAAGCAAATAAAAACCTTTCAAAGAGAACCGAGTTTATTTTCTATTATTCAGGACATTCTGATGAGAATGCATTGCTCCTTGGAACAGAATCATATGATTATTCGACACTCAAGGCTGCAATTTCGAACGTACCGAGCGATGTTCATGTAGTAATGCTCGATTCTTGTTTTTCAGGAAATTTTATACGTGCTAAGGGCGGTCAGCGGCAAAAATCATTCCTTATTGATGATTCGACAGTAGTGCAGGGCCATGCATACCTTTCATCGAGTTCAGACACTGAGGCTTCGCAGGAATCCGATACTATTCAGGCTTCTTTTTTCACTCACGCAATGGTAACAGGACTTCGCGGTGCAGCAGATGCTTCAGGCGATAGTAAGGTTTCATTAAACGAGCTGTATCACTATGCCTTTAACGAAACCCTTTCACAAACAGAACGAAGTACCATTGGTCCTCAGCATCCTTCCTACAATATTACTCTTGTCGGATCTGGAGACCTTGTCTTAACTGATATTACCGAAGCTGAATCTGTGCTGGTAATTCCTGCAGAATCAGAGGGTAAGTATTTTATACGAACCTTTGATGGTATTTTAGTGTCAGAGGTTAATAAGATTAAGGGCAATAAGGTTGCTCTAGCGCTAAGCGAAGGCTATTATTCTGTGACGCTCATTATTGGTACAGTGACTCAGCAGTCAACGGTTTCCTTAAAAGCCGGGCAGCAGTATGTACTGTCGGGAGTTGACTTTATGCCGGTACAGACAATATCAGGACGTGCTCGCGGCGGTACAGCTGAAAATCAGCTGGATATTACCACAGCAGAACCGGAAGTCACCCAGGTAGAAACAGAACCTGAATTGAAGCAGATAGAGAAAAGCCCTAGTTTAATACAGGATCCAAAAACACTAGAAACAGCAAAGCCTGTAGAGGATGAACTTGAAGCAATACGCCGGCAGGCCTTAGCTGAAATACGAAGAATTCAGGGTAAGTCGGTTCCAGCTGCAGCTGCATCTGCAGAAAGGGTAAACACTGCAGATACTACTGTCAGAAACGCTGCCGGAATTACCTATGATTATAGCTCCGATGAAACTTATATAGAGGATTCCCCACGATATTCTTCACCTGTTCCTTCAAAAGAAAATTCAGAATTGAAGTGGAGTTTGTTTTCCTTTGGTTTATTTCCAGGAGTTGGGCTTCCTATGCCTATTCCAGAGAACGTACATGTATCAATCAGTCTTTTTATGGCAAACAATAAGAACATTTTCGGTGCTCAAGCTGCCGGTTTCATGGGAATTTCTTCAGAAAGTGTAAGTGGTATTCAAGCCTCTGGTTTTATGAATATAACAGGCGTACTGCGCGGTGTTCAAGCTGCAAGTTTTATGAATATTTCCAAGGAAGTGTATGGGGTACAGGCCTCCAGCTTTGCAAATATTGCTACCACTGTAAAGGGCGTACAAGCGACAGGCTTTCTTAATGTGGCAAGCGGAAAAACAAAGGGAGCGCAAATATCAGGCTTCTTAAATATTGCAGATGAAATTGACGGCGTTCAAATTGGTGTTATAAATATTGCAAAGAAAAATAGCGGTGCAGCAATTGGTGTTCTTAACTTTATTAAGGACGGCATTATGTCTCCAGGAGTATATTGGGAAAGAGGTAATAATCTTATGTTCCAGTATCAGGGTGGTACCAGCAGTTTTTTTACAACCTTTATGGCCGGGTTCCCGTTAGTAACTGATAAGAATTATTATATTACCGGTGCCGGTATTGGTGTGAGGCTCGGTGCTGATGAAAAAATTAATATAGATATAGAAGCTTTGTATAAAACTATTCACCCGGTGACGTATGGTCCTGATTCAATAACAGCAACAGATAAATGGGAAGATCAAATTCCGAGTCTTCGCCTCACGCTGAATTTAGGGATGTTTGATCACTTGATAGCGTTTGTGTCCCTTTCTAACGATATCATGATAGAGTCCTGGAATAAGAGAGCTTTTAGTTATTGGGAGCATGATAAAGGCTTTGGCGCCAGCGATAATAGTTTTACAATATATCCGACAGTTTCATTTGGTTTAAAGTTCTAGATGTATAGTAAAGCCCTCTAGAAATACTGATGTAATGAGTAAACCGAGAATTGGACATACGATCAATTCTCGGTTTTTTTTATCGGATTGTATGGTTCTTATAGTGATAGAAACCGGCTTATAGACAGTATACGTACTATCTTGTAGACGCTTGAGACTTTCTGTGGTAGTTTACAATCGTGAGCAGTTTAACCAAGTATCAGATTAGCAGCGGAAGAAGGCTATATAATTTTTTTAATGCATGCAACTCATTTTCTTTTGCCCTTGTTACAGGCAACGTTCTTGTTTTGTATGCCATGTATCTCGAAGCAAATTCCGTTATTATCGGTTTAATAAGTGCTTTTGGTTTCCTGTCTTATTTTGCAATTCCTGTCGGCAGGTTTTTAGCAAAAAAAAACCATTTTATGAAAGTGTATGCTAACTCATGGCTCTGGCGGAATATTTCTCTTGTATTAATGCTTCCTATACCAATGTTAGTCCGCTTACATCTTCCTCGAGCAGGGATTTTCCTTATTATACTCAGTACGCTTTTGTTTAATTTTTTCCGTGGTATAGGTCTTGTAGCAAATAATCCGGTTTTATCGGAACTTGCTCCAGGACGCGACCGAGGCAGCTATTTAGTCCGCTTATCATTGATAAATAATGGTGCCGGATTGATTGCCGGTTTATTGCTTACAGCGGCTCTTGGTTTTATTCCTTCTTTATACGTATTCAGCGGTGCAATAATTGTAGGTACTATTGCCGGCTTTATTGCATCAGTAATTCTTTATAAAATGCCGAAGTCAAAGGCCTCTGTTGATACCTCCGGGAGTAATTTTACAAAGAATTTTGGTATTGCCGTTGCCGATAAAAATTTTCGCACTTTTCTGCTTGCGTTCTGCTTGATAGGTTTTGGCGTAGGAATGACGCGTCCCTTTATTATTGTGTACTGCAGACAGGTGTATGAGCAATCTGACAGTATTATCAGTTTAATTTCTTTTTTTTCTACCTTTGGTGCTCTTGTAATGGGTTTGGTAACAAGGCTTTTTATTGACAGGGTCGGTGCAAAACCGATGTATCTAATATTTTCCGGCATTACTGTTATAAGTCTCATTCCCGCCCTTATTGCACCTTCGTTTGGTTTTCTTTTTTTTACGGTACTCTTTTTATGTTTTTTGGGATTCATTACTAATTTCGGGTTTTCTGGTGAAGAAAATGCTGCTCAAATATATTTTTTTGGTATTGTTCCCTCAAGTGCTGTTATGGATTTAAGCATTGTGTATTTTTTTATCCTGGGAGCAACAGGAGCTGCAGGTTCTTTATTCGGCGGTGTTATTCTTGAGTTTTTCAACGAACTGCATTTAACTTCAGTAACATCGTTCAGATTATATTTCTCTTCACAAATTATTTTAATTTTTACTTCTATAGTGTATCAGCTGAAATTAAAAACGATGGGAAGCTATTCGTTGCGGAAAACTCTGCCCTTGTTTTTTTCTATACGCGACATAAAGGCTCTTGGTCTACTTTTTAAACTTGATAAAAGCGGCGATTTAGATAATCAGCAGAAACTTCTTTCTGAGTTAAAACATACGAGCAGCACAGTTGCTCTTTCAGATATTGTTGAGCTGCTTTCATCCCCAAGCTATTCTGTACGATACGAAGCTTTAAGCAGTCTTGAAACTGTTCCCCGCCTCGATGTTCAGTCAATAAACGCTCTAATTTTAGAACTTGAAAGGGGCGAGTTCACTACTGCTTCCAAGGCAGCGTTCATTTTAGGAAAGCATAAAGTTGCTGAAGCCCGAAAACCTTTATATAAGGCATTGACGTCGCAAGATTATCAGCTTGTAGGAGAATCAATAATTGCGCTTGCAAAGATGAACGATGAAAGAGGTCAAATTCATTCAGGAGATGTTCTTAGGACAACCGATAATCCTCATATACTTCTTTCCGGTATACGTGCAATGACCTTGTACAAAAATCCTTCGTCTCTTTCTATACTGCAGGATCTTCTTTCGAGAAATATCAATATTGATATGGTGAATCATGAAATCCTGCTTTCTTTAGCAGAAATAATGGGTATGAGTTCTCTGTTTTATAAACCATATTCGCGCTATATTACTGACTCATCTTTAGCTCTTCAGCTCATATCAGACCTTTTTGATGAGGCTGCTGCGAAAAATAAGCTCAAAAATACAGTGCTCCCGGAACAGATTAGTAAATTTCTGGAAAGCCCGGAGTTTTCATTAGCGTTTGTTGATAATGTCCGTTCCTATACAAAGCAGTTTAAGGTTGGTCTTCTTTCCGGTATGCTTATAAGCAGTATTTTAGATACCGATCTTATAAATCTGCATTGTTTTAGATTTTTCTTGTGTTTTTGGGTTATAAGCTTACTCATAAATAGAAAACTATTGCTCCAATAGTAAAAAATGTGGTATGCTTTAGGGTATGAAAGCTATTAAGGGACTTACTTTTTTTTGCGTCTTTCTTTTGTTTCTATTATTAACTTCTTGTTCTAATCTCATGGGGTATGGAGTAGTACTCTGGTCAATACCGGAGGAACATCTGTATGATGGAGATATTGTTCCTGTGTATATTAAATCAAATATAAATCAAGTATATGTAATTGGTGTTCCTGGAACCGATCGAAAGATAGAAATTCCTCAGTGGCAGATCACAGAACCCGGTTCAAAAAAAGAAGCTCGAAAAATGGCTCTGCGGTTTGAAGACTACAAGGGTGTATATGCTTCGGTAAAAGAAGACGGTTTACTTGTACGTAATGAACCTTCAAATACAGGCCGGCAGGTATATAAACTTAAGCAGGATGAAATAATTAAGATCCTATATAAGGGGAAGGGTGCGCCAGTTCCAAATTTTGAGGGCGACTGGCTTTATGTTGTTATGCAGGATGGTACCGAAGGCTGGCGGTTTTCATATAATTTGAATCTTTTTAATGAAAATGACGGATTGTCGACAGCTGCCGTTGAGGAAACAGTTGATGAACTGCTTGACTCAGTTCTTAAAACACGATGGTATCCTGAATCGTATCAGACAATGATTCGCAATGCGACAATCGATATTGACAGTATGAATCCTTCGTATGGTTTTATTCCAAACCTTTCATCAAACATTTTAGAGTTAGTACTTCCGTCACTTTCTTTATCATATGCTTATGAGGGTGTTCAAAAAACTGATACCTATGTATATGAATTTATTAATACTCCCCTTACCTTGACGATTAAAGGATCCGCTTCAATACTTGTTCAATACAAGGATAGTTCTGGTAAGCCCTATTCGTATTCATTTGTACCCCTTAAAGAAAATATTGAAGATGTCATAGCAGCAGAAAAAGCAAGACGACAGGTTTTGTTTGACTCACTGCTTGCATCCGGTCCAAGTTACTCAAGTTCAAATTATGGTGTTATTCAGCTTATGGAAGGTAATTCCTTTATTTGGACAGGCTACAGTCTACTCTCTCCATCGATTATACCTTCAGGAGCGGGGAGCAGAGGAAGGGTTGAACATCCATACTTTTTAAGCAAAGAATTAAGCTTTGTCTATGATGGAATAATCGCTTTAACCTTTGAAAGCCGCAATGAACAGATATGCTTTTTATATAAACTTGAAGAGACCGGTCTGCGGCTTGAATATATTCCATTATCACTCATTACAAATAAAACAGCAGCAGGGCAAAGTGCAAATCCTCTTGTAATGTTCTTTGCAAGGTAGTTAACTATGGCCTTTGTTCAATTTTCTAAGGTGTCGCTAGCCTTTGGTGACAGAGATTTATTAAAAGAAGTGTCAATTAATCTTGCCTCTGGAACGAAGGCTGCACTAGCAGGCAGCAACGGATCGGGTAAAACCACTCTCATGAAGGTGTTAGCAGGCAGTATTCCAAGCGATTCAGGGGACAGAGCTGTTCAAAAAAATACCCGCATCGGATATTTACCCCAGGCAGGAATTGTTCATAAGGGCTGTACCTTACGAGAAGAAACTGATAGAGCTTTTGCCTTTGGTTATGATCTTATTAAAGAGATGGATGTCATTGGCGATGAACTTGCAAAAAACCCTTTAAAAAATCAGCTTTTACTTGAAAGACATCATGAAATACAGCAATTACTCGAATCTTCATCATGGTATAGAAGAGAAACTTTATCTGAGCAAATTCTACTAGGACTTGGTTTTAGCCGCTCAGATTTAGACCGGAACGTCGAGGAGTTTTCAGGCGGCTGGCAGATGAGAATTGCTCTTGCAAAAATTCTTCTTGAAAACCCTGATATTCTTCTTCTTGACGAGCCCACTAATTATCTCGATATTGAAGCGAGAAACTGGCTTGAACAGTTTTTAAAAGAGTATACCGGCGGATTTTTGCTGGTAAGCCATGACCGATATTTTCTTGATGTGACAATAAATGAGGTATACGAACTTTTTGACGGTACCTTGCGGCGCTATCCTGGTAATTTTACCCATTACGAAAAGGTGAGGGAAGTTGAGCTTGAAAGCCTTATTTCAAGGTATGAAATTCAGCAGGAAGAAATAAAAAAACTCGAAGATTTTATCCGCCGTTTTGGGGCAAAGGCGACCAAGGCCGCTCAGGCTCAAGAAAGGCAAAAAATGCTGGATAAGATGGATCGGATTGAAATACCTGAAACACTTAAGAAAATACACTTTAACTTTCCTCCCGCTCCACATTCAGGCCGTCTTGTAGTTAGCTTAGAACATGTTTCTAAAACCTATTTTAATGAAACAGCTCCTAATACTGTTATTAAGGACCTCGATCTCATTGTAGAAAATGGTGATCGTCTTGTTATTGCAGGAAGAAACGGAGCAGGAAAAACCACACTTCTACGCATAATAGCAGGAGAAGACAGTAAGTATGAGGGCGGGGTTAAGCTCGGCAGCGGAGTGTCTATAGGCTACTTTTCACAGGACAATGCAGAGAAAATAACCGGCTCTATGTCTATGCTCGAAATGCTTGAAAACGAATCACCTCTTGAGCTTATTCCAAAACTGCGCGATATGTTGGGCGCTTTTTTATTCCGGGGCGATGATGTACATAAATCTTTGGATGTTCTTTCCGGCGGTGAAAAAAGCAGGCTTGCCCTTTTAAGAATACTTCTAAAACCTGTAAATCTTTTAATTTT
Source organism: uncultured Treponema sp. (assembly GCA_964560975.1). GTDB lineage: Bacteria > Spirochaetota > Spirochaetia > Treponematales > Treponemataceae > JAAZLA01. The sequence goes on from CAZLNE010000014.1 coordinate 11,003, forward strand.
AGATGAGCCGACAAACCACTTGGATCTTCATTCAAAGGATGTGCTGTTAAATGCATTAAAAGGTTTTGGCGGAACGGTTCTCTTTGTTTCGCATGATAGAGGATTTATTGAAAGTCTGGCAACACGTGTTTTGGAGCTTTCTGCCGGACATCATAGAATTTTTCCGGGAGATTATAGGTATTACCTGGAGCGCCTTGAAAGTGAACAAAACGATCTTATGGCACCCTCAACTCTACATTCTTCCTTAACGAACGTAAAAAAAACTGAATTAGTAGAAAGTAAAATAAGTACTAATCAAAAATCCTGGGAAGATGATAAAAAGTTCAAGGCCGAGCGTAGAAGGCTGGAAAAAGAAGAAGAAAGGCTTTTAGAGGAAATAAGTGAGCTTGAAGATAAAAAAAATACTTTTGTGAATGAGCTTGCCAGCCCCGAGGTATATGCTGATGGCGAAAAATGCCGTAAGGTACAAAGCTGTATTCAAGAGATAGAAATTGCGATTCATAATAGCACCGGGGAATGGGAAAAAATAAGTGAGCTGCTATCGCAAATGGAATCGTGAGGTGCTGTTATAAATTATTTACATGTATATAGTATAATACGGGAGGAGTGTGTATGAAAGTATTGGTAATTGGCGGGGCCGGGTATATAGGCAGCCATGTTGTAAAAGAATTAATGAAACATGGTCACACTGTCACTGTTTTTGATAATCTTTCATCCGGCTTATTACAAAATCTTTTTACAGAAAATGACTTTATTGCCGGAAATATTCTTTGTAAACAAGATCTTGATAAAGCTTTTTCCCGGGGTTTTGATGCCTTTATACATTTAGCTGCGTTTAAGGCAGCCGGCGAATCCATGGTGAGTCCTGAAAAATATTCAGAAAATAATATTACAGGAACTCTCAATATTTTAAATGCCGCTTGTGAATATAATTGTTTACGTATGGTTTTTTCCTCTTCTGCTGCAATATTTGGGGAACCAAAGTATCTGCCGATCGATGAAGATCATCCTAAAAATCCGGAAAACTATTATGGTTTTACAAAGCTTGAAATTGAACGTTTTATGGCCTGGTATGATACATTACGCGGTTTAAAGTATGCGTCTTTACGGTATTTTAATGCAGCAGGGTATGATATTGATGGAGTTTTAACAGGCTTAGAGCAAAATCCTGCAAATCTATTACCTATTATTATGGAAACTGCTTCAGGTATGCGTAAAGAAATGAAGATTTTCGGAACTGATTATAACACTCCCGACGGTACCTGCATTCGAGATTATGTGCATGTTTCAGATTTAGCTTGTGCTCATGTTAAGGCTCTCGATTATATTACATCGAAAAAAGAAAGCCTTACACTTAATTTAGGAAGCGGGATGGGATTATCAGTATATGAAATGATACATACTGCACGCAAGATTACCGGAAAACCTATTCCGGCCATTCCTGTAGAGCGCCGCGAAGGTGACCCCGCGTGTCTTTATGCTGTTTCTGATAAGGCAAAAAAACTGCTTAATTGGGAAACTAAATATTCAGATGCAGAAACCTTAATTCGAACAACATGGAATGTTTATAATCAAAACAAGTAACTTTTTGCCTCGTATGAGGTGTTATATTAGAGGACAACATAATGAATAAATTTACTACTCTTTCAAATTTTATTGATGCTAACGCTGCTTCCATGGTGGAACTTCAGTGTTTGTTGACAAGTTATCCAGCCCTTGATCCTAAAAGCGGCGGTAAGGGAGAATTAGCTAAGTGTGAGGCCTTAGAAAAGTGGCTTAGAGCCCAGGGTTTTACAAATTTGGAACGCTTCGATTGTCCTGATTCCCTTGCAGAGGGCGGCATAAGGCCAAACCTCGTTGTAACGGTAAAGGGTACAAAAGAAGGCAGAAGAACTTGGGTTATGTCCCACCTCGATGTTGTTCCGGTTGGTGAATTATCAATGTGGAATACGGATCCATGGGTAGTGGTAGAGAAAGAAGGAAAAATTTATGGGCGGGGTGTAGAAGATAATCAGCAGGGTCTTGTTTCTTCTATTTTTGCAGCCTTATCTTTTATTAAACTTGGGATAACACCTGAGTATGATGTAAAACTTTTATTTGCAGCAGATGAGGAAACAGGATCAGAGTATGGAATCCAATATCTGCTTCAAAACCATACTCTTTTTACTAAGGATGATCTTATAATTATACCTGACGGCGGGGATGCTGATGGAGAAACCATAGAGATTGCTGAAAAGAATCTTTTATGGATGAAGATACGGACTGTAGGAAAGCAAACTCATGGTTCAAGACCTGATGAGGGTAACAATGCTTTTTTAGCTGCCTGTGATTTGGCGCTTAGTCTGCACAACATGATCGAGGTTTTTTCCAGGAAGGACGAGTTATTTGAGCCTCCCGTATCTACATTTGAGCCAACAAAGAAGGAAGCAAATGTTCCTAATGTGAATACAATTCCCGGCGACGATGTTTTTTACATGGACTGCAGAATCCTCCCATGTTATACTCTTGATGAGGTTCGTAAAGAGATAAAGAAAAGAGTTGGCGGAATAGAAGATAAATACGGAGTCACTATAAGCATACAGGAAGAGCAGGCTGTAGAATCTCCAGCCACCCCAAAGGATGCTGATGTTGTATATGAACTATCTAGAGCGGTTGAGAGTGTATACGGTAATAAGGCTCGTCCTATAGGAATCGGCGGCGGAACCGTAGGAGCCTATTTACGAAAGGCAGGTTTTAATGCGGCCGTATGGTCAAGGCTTGAAGAAACGGCTCATCAGCCTAACGAATATTGTGTAATATCTAACATGACAGGAGATGCAAAAGTTCTTGCTTCTGTTATGGCGGGTACATTGTAATACATGGCCGTTTGGCTGCAGTACGATTAAAATTGAAAAGAGAGGTATGTCCATGAAAAAAATTGTTTTTGCCCTTGCATCCTTAGTTGTTGTTAGTTTACTCAGCGCCTGTTCAAGCAGTGCAGGTCCAGATCCAAGAGCTTCCACAGGAAGAACTGTAACTCGTATAGATTCCCGCACTCAAACAGATCTAAGCGGTTATTGGAATGATACTGATGTTCGCCTTATTGCCGAAACCCTGGTAACTGAATGTGTCAATGCGCCGAGTATTATAAATTTTATTAAGGAAAACAGACGTGTTCCTGTCGTGATTATTGGAACTTTTAAAAATCAAAGTGACGAACATATTGATACTTCAATACTTGCAAAAAAATTTGAAGTAGCTTTAGTAAATAGCGGTAAGGTCGATTTTGTCGCTAGTAAAACTGAAAGAGAGGAAATTCGATCCGAACGGGAAGCAATGCAGGAATGGTCAAGCGAGGAAACCGTAAAAGCTCTCGCAAATGAGTCTGCTGCAGATTTTATGCTGATTGGATATGTTAAGACAATAGTTGATGCCGGCGGCGGTGATCTTGTTAGAACATATTTTGTTAACGCTGAACTCGTTGATATTGAAAAAAACCGAAAGGTATGGGTTGGCGAAAATTCTGAGATAAAGAAATACATTACAAGAGCTTCCAGCAGGTGGTAACATGATACTGCGTCAGCGAGCACGAATCCTCATATACAGTGTTCTCTGTTTGGTATGTGTTTCATGTGTAACGACTTCCAGGTATGATAGTCCTGTGTCAGATCATGTTGCAGGATCAGAGTTCTCTGAGGCCGTATCGTACATTGAAAAAAACCAGCAGGAAATGTATACACAAAATGATTTAGTACTTAAGTCTCTCGATTTAGGATTGCTTGCTCATTACAATAGAGATTATACATACTCTTCGGCGCAGTTGTCGGAAGCTGAACGCTTAATGTTTGAATACTATACAAAAAGTGTATCGCAGTCTGTTGGATCTTTTTTGTTGAACGATAATGTAATTGATTATGCAGGCGATCCATATGAAGATATCTACACTAACTTGTTTATGGCGATTAATTATCTTGCACAGGGAAATATTGAAAGTGCTTTTGTTGAAATACGCCGCTTCGATAATAAGCAAAAGGAATTATCATTATCGTATCAAGGTGTTATTCAGCAGGCCCAAAGCCAAGTAGAAACAGGATTTGAACAAGAAAATGATTTTTCAGGTGTTGTTGAGTTTCATAACTCAGCCCTTGCAAGGTACTTAAGTATGCTGCTGTATCGTTCTCAGGGATTGGTTGATTCTGCGGAAATAGATTACAAGTATATTCAGTCAGCATTTAGTATGCAAAGATCTATTTATGATTTTCCAATTCCTTCTACTATTAATGAGGAGCTTTCGGTACCTGGAGAAAAGGGACGGCTTAATGTAATATCATTTACAGGTTTGGCTCCTACCAAATATGAAGAAACTGTAAGGCTTAATACAATTAGTACGTATTTTAAACTGGCAATGCCTGTAATGCAAAAACGGAATTCAATCATTAAAGCCGTCGATGTTGAAATATTGAGTTATAGTACAGGCGAAACTCACAATATCCGCCTTGAAAAACTTGAAAGCATAGAAAATATTGCGCTTGATACATTTAAGCAAAAACAAGCACTCATATATATGAAAGCAGCTGCACGTGCGCTGGCAAAATCTGCTACTACCGCTATTTTAGATGATCAGGCCGATAGATACAGCGGAGAAATAGGTTTGCTTTTTTCGGTGCTAAAAATCGCTTCTGCGGTGTCTAATGAAGTGACGGAACAAGCTGATATAAGAACATCACGCTTTTTTCCTGCCGTGGCTTCTGTCGGCGGTATTACTCTAGATCCAGGAACCTATCTTGTATCAGTTCGGTACTTGGATTATTCGGATCGTACTATTTTGGCGGAAGAATTTCCCGGTGTAAATGTTAGACCGGATACTTTGAATTTCTTGGAGTCTGTATGTTTAAATTAAAAGTAACTGCATTATGTGCCATACTCGTATTTTTCTTTGTTTCTTGTGCCTCAACTCCGGATACGCAGGATGATGGAACACAAAATACTAAAAATGCTCAAAGTGCTCAAAAAGCACGTGATGCGGCAAACCGCGCTTTTATGAATGAAACAGGGGACGGTGTTGGAGACGAAGATATTCCGGATTCCTTACCTTCGAGTTCTGCTTCAGAAAATGATGCTGCTGTATCAGGGTCTAATTCTAGTAACCCCGTTGATGACTATTCCTCCATTTCTTCGTTTGATGAGCCTTCTGTTGTGTTCTCATTGCCGGATACAGTACAAGGAAAACAGCCGGAATGGGTTAAATCTCCACAGAGGCTTTTTCCTCCATCTCAATATTTATCTGCTGTTGGAATGGGAAAAAATACTGCTGACGCAGAAAACTCGGCTATTGCTTCGATAGGGAAGGTTATTAATCAGAATGTTTCATCAAAAATTGTAACCACTGAGAAAGATGCAGTTTCAACATCTGGATTTACTTCCTCTTCTTCAACACTGGATGAGATTATAGAAATTTACTCTGTTGTAGATGCATTAGTTGGTGTAAAAATTCATGAGTTTTGGTGGGGTGATGACGGATATGTGTATGCTTTGGCATATTTGAATAAGGCCGAAGCCGCCCAGTATTATATGAAAAAAATTAGTGAAAACGAAAGTTTAGCTGCGCAGAGTCTTTTATTCGCACGTGAGCGTAAGGGTTCCTTTGATGCATTTGCAGCTGTACAGACAGCGGTTCGTGCTGCAGAAGAGAATAATCAATATATGGATATTCTCAATGCTGTACAGCCTTCGGAGTATCGTGCAAAACAATTATCTTACGGGAACGTAGAAAATGTAAAGAAAGCTGCATACGAAATTGCTATGACAATTTCTATAGATGTATCTGTACAAGGTACAGATGACAGCCGAATTTCAAGTGCGATTATGCTCATGCTTTCAAAATATGGTTTTATGGCTAAACTTGCAGAAGAAGGAAGTACCGCTTCCTATATTATTGATGCAGACGTCGAGTTTATGGATGTCCCCTCGGAAAGAAATAAATATGTTCGTTATGTTTTTAATGCTGATCTAAAGGAAGCTGCTTCAGGAAAAATTCTTCTTCCTTATTCAGAAAATAAGAGAGAAGGACATACAAGTGTTTCCGAAGCACAACAGCGCGCTATACGTACTCTTGAAAAGAGTATTTTAGAAAATTACTCGAAAGCCTTTGTAAACTATCTTAGAGTAGGACAATAACGAACACGGCTCTGGTTTACCTATAAAAAGTAAGATTGATTTTAAAAGTTATATATGCCTGATACCATAACCGATGTGTACACATCGGTTATGGTATCAGTTTTTTTTATATTGGTGCTGCCTGTTAGTGAAAGTGTAAAACCTTTAACCGGATTCCATTGTAACCCAGCTCCTGCAAGATGGGAAATAGTATTACCTGTGATTGATTCTTCTTTATAAGAGAAGGTGTAGAGAGCCTGAGCGGATAGGTTAGTAAATATAGAAAAACTCAGCATTGAAAAAATATCTGCTGCGTTCTTCATTGGATGATACAGAGCTTCGGTTCGTATATTGAATTTTGAAAATGAATAGTATAAAGAACCAGATAGAGACCATGCATCTTTATTAAACATAAGCGGTATGTTTTCTGATGGTGAAAATTCAATAGAAGAACAAAGATTGTAATCAATAAATAGGGTACCGTCTAATCCTGCATATAGTTTAAGATTATCAATTTTTTTAAAAGTATTATCATTTTGAATACTTGAACCAATTTCTGCACATTCCAAAAAGCGTGCATACGGGAAAATTTGAACTCTTAGAGCACTTCGTGTACTATTTTCGGAAACAAAATTTTGCTCAAGCTGCGGAAGAAAAGCAGCTTCTGCGATAATTAAATCTGAAAATGGAAGATATATATGAAACGCCCAATCTGTAAATGAACGAATCTTGTTCAAATCGGAGAGCGCGGAATCGAGAGGAGCAGATTGAGAATTTCCAGAATATAGAATGTCGCCGGAATTATAGATTAATCCGTAACCCCAAGAGATGGGCATTTTACCAATTGACAGACGCATAAATGAATCATGTATAAAAGGAATTCTTGTTTTAAAATAGGCTTTGTCAATAGAGAACTTATGCAAAAAAGGGGAAGGCAGAAACGGAGATGCCGAGAGTATGCTTGATCCTTCTATAACTGCTTTTACAGCTGCAGTTGAATGTTCAACTCGTAAAGAGACAGCAGATCCTGAAAATAATGCATCGGTTTGCAGTTGTCCTTCGGTATGTAAAAATCCTGTATTGAAACCTACGCTGCCGTGAATTTCTGTTTGGGAGAAAAACGGCAATACTGGAAAAAGAATAAAAAGAACAACTATGGAAAGTCTCTTCACTACCATGTTAAGCCCTCTCTGGAAAAATATTGCGGTGGTATATCTTCATTCAATTTAATATTTTGTATTTGCATTTCGGTTTTACTGTTCCTCTTTAGAAGATCTATTACAGTTGTATTGTATGCAATAAATATACCTGAAATGTTTTGAACATTTGAAGATATAATTTCTCGTAAAGGTTTACCGCTTGCACTGTATACAATTGTTTTTACTGCTGTAAAATTTTCTTTATGAATGTAAAGTGTTTGTTTCTGATAGGATAGAGTTTTTTTCTTTGCAGTAAGTTCAATTACATAACATTCGTTTCCCTCAATAGTCTCTATACCTTTTAAGGTAGTTGTATAGTTTTGTGAAATTGTCTTATCTCCTGATAAATCTTCATAAGAAAAATCTGTTCCGGCAATTGAATCTTTTAGTGCGCTGCCTGTGAGCCTTACAACTTCTTCTGCTGCAGGATAGAAAAGGAAGAGGGAGTTTTCAAGCCGAAGAATTTTTTGTCCCTTGTCTGGTCCGTCTATAATAACTATGAGGGTGTCTCCGTTATTCCTCGAGTAGATTTCAAAAGTTTGCTTTGTAGTACCGAAGGAATCGGTTGTGTTAATCTGTGCTTTTATTATACTAGTTGTATGTTTCATGTTGTTTTCATATTTTTCAAGTATGCTGCTGACAGAGAGATTCTGTGCGCTTAGCAGAACTGTAAATAGTAATACAAGAACTATAGTAATATTTTTTTTCATGCAAGTCTCCTTTGTGTTAATTTTCTGAACGCAGTGCTTCTGCGGGTTGTACAGTAAGGGTTAAACGTGCAGGTATTATACATGCAGCACATGCAGTTAACACGCCTGTGAAAAATACGAGAATATAGCGGCCTAAATTTAAGTTCGGATAAATCCAGCTTGAAAAATTCATACCACTCATAGAGTTTCCTCCCATTGCTCCAAGGTCAATACCATATGTATGCATTACAAAAATTGCTCCTGAACCAAGAACAACACCTGCAAGAGAAGCTGCAGCAGAAATAAGCACTGATTCCATCAGAAATAGGATGCTGACGGTCTTTGCTTCTAGACCAAGAGCTAGAAGAGTGCCAATTTCTTTTTTTCGTTCCAAAACGCTCATCATTGTTGTGTTAAAAATAACAGTACAGGCGAGCATAAAGAAAATGAGGGCAAAGAATAAAAACATAATGTCTACATATTGGAACATCTGGACTAGAAGGCTTACCTGTGTCCAAGGTATTACTTCAAAATATTGCGGATTTAGAGACTGAATTGATTGAATAAGTGTATTTCGCTGTGTGTTTGTTATTCCTTCATTCGTTGATACAAAAATTTCCACCGCATTCCCATTCATGCGGAGTAATGCAGATAGCTTTTGCCAGTCAATGAAAAAAGTATTATTGTTAAAATCGCCGTCGCCAATGTGTATTATTCCGCTGATAAGTGCCGTCATGCCGTTCGTGCCGCCAATTGCAGTTTTTGTAATGAAGGTAAATTTGTCGCCTGTTTTGAGACCTGTTTTTTGTGCAAAACCTTCTGTGATTAGAACAGTATTTGATTCGTCTTCGGGTATAACTCCATCTATAATCCAATTATTCTTGCCATTAAAAAAATTTGTTTTTTGAAAATCAAGTCCTATTACACTACTATTTGATGTTTCGTCATTTCTGTAAATCATAACGCCAGCGCTTATAGAGGGAAGCGCCTTCTCAACAGAATCTAACTTTTCTATCTGTGTAATAATGAGCGGAGTTTCGTCAATATAATACTGCAAAGGCTGCACGCGTTCATGTTTGCTGAATAATTCATTTCTTACACGTATGTCCCCTGTAACATGATTTCGAATATTGTTTTCCATATCCTTGATCATGCCGTATTCAAAGGCAAACATAACACACACAACAAAAGAGGCAATAGCAATTGTACTGCCTGATAGTAGAGTGCGTCTCATATTTCTTTGAATATTTCGAACCGCTAATCTAGTAAGTTGTAATAAATTTTTAATCATAATAAAATACCTCATTAAACTTCACGATAAATTTCTGCAATTTCCACACGGACCATTTTGCCGCTTGGAATAAAGGCAGACAGGGCCGAAACAATCAATGCACCAAAAGCTATGAGAATGAAAACCGGAATATTCCAGCCGGATCTCATCACTGCAGAAATTCTGTATCCTATGTCTACGCCTTCCAAGAGGGAACCAAAGTTTATACCGTACTGCACCATAAAAAAGTTAAGTGAAAATCCTAGAAGTAATCCTGCAATGCTGCCGAGAATACCAATGCATAGTCCCTCAAGCATAAAAAGGCTGCGTATATAGTTATTTGTGTACCCGAGCGTTTTAAGCATGCCTATTTCGTGCTTGCGCTCCATAACAGCCATGAGCATGGTATTGGATATTCCCACTGCAGCAATAATAAGCATAAAAAAAAGAAATACTTTTGATGAAGCACTTTTTGTTTTTGTGAGAGAAAGAAAATCTGCTTCTATTTCTTTCCATGAGTAGAGTTCAAGAGGACTGCGGGAAGATGTAAAAGCGCTTGTCATAAATTCAGTGTTAAATGCTTCAAATTTTTTATCGCTTACAGAAATATCCCCGAACGATAAGCTGTATTCAGTTACTCCATCTTCGAGTTCAAGCATCTCATTAATAAAGGCTAAATCCATAAAAATACCGCTTGCATTAATAATCGGATTAGAACTTTGTATGATGCCTATGATCGGCACATCCATTGTTTGAATGAAACCGCCTCTGCCTTTGCATTGAACGGTTATGTAATACCCCAGTTGAGCCTTCATGTCTTTTGCGATCCAGCTGCCAATTACCGCTCCTGAGCTCACTCCCTTATCATCAATGGTGAAGTCGCCGCTTCCTTTAAGCCAAGAGCCGCTTTGTATTTCATTAGAAATTTTATATACAGATGAGTCTTTAGCTGTATCTACCGCGCTTAAAATGCCTGATACAGAACCAGCTGTTTCAAAGTACTCCTGTGAAAAAAATATATCGCAATATGTTTGAAAGCGGGGAGCATACTTGACATTTCTATTTATTAAAAAGTCATCAAGGGCGTCTCGTTCTTCTTTGTTAATAAAAAACTGTACAGGGAAGGTTTCTTTTTGATCAAAATAGTTAGACGCATAAATTTTCGCTGCACTTGTCTCGTACCAAATTAAGTTTCTTTTGGAATCCTGATCGGCTCCAAATAGCATGCCTTCCATCATGATGGAAAACATAATTCCCAGCGCTATAGCAGAAGCAGTAATTAATGTTCTTCGTTTGTATCGGAACATATTTTTCCATGCCATTGAAAATATCATACAGACCTCTTTATCTCGTCACTGACAATTAATCCGTCTTTAAGTGAAACAATCCTGTTAACATAAGACAGTACCATCTGATCATGAGTAGAAAAAATGAAAGTGCTATTGTGTTTTTTGTTTAAATCTTTCATAAGCTGTAAGATCATTTCGCTATTTACAGAATCAAGATTAGCAGTTGGTTCATCTGCCAAAATTACAGAAGGTTTTTTGACAAGGGCGCGGGCAATAGAAACTCTCTGCTGCTGACCACCTGAAAGCTGGTTCGGTTTTCTCTCTTCCATTCCTGCAAGCCCTACTTCTCCCAGCATTGCATAGGAAATATCTTTCATTTCTTTTTTTGTATATATATGAAGAATGTCAAGCGCAAGTTCTACATTCTCCCGAGCTGTTAAAACAGGGATCAGATTGTAGCTTTGAAAAATAAAGCCTATTTTTTTTTGCCTAATAAGACTTTTTTTAGAATTTGCAAGTGAAGAGATTTCTTCATTATCAAGATATATTGATCCTTTGCTTATAGAATCAAGGCAGCCTATTAAGTTAAGTAAAGTCGTTTTACCGGAACCAGAGGGACCGGCAAAAGCCATGAACTCTCCATCAGAAATTTCTGCACACACTCCTTTCAGTGCATGAACACTTTCACTGTTTGAAAGATACATCTTTTCCACATCTTTGATATCAACCATAATTAACTCCTTAGTATTATAAAAAGTGTACTATATTATGTGTAGTACGCTAAGCACGTTTAACTCTGCTAAGCAGGCTTTCAACATCATTCATATATTTATAAAGACCATCTTTACCTGCTTTTGTAATGCAGATACTTGTTTTAGGTTTATTATCAATGAACTCTTTGTGTATAGTCACGAAGCCTGCTTCCTCAAGTGTTTTAAGCTGTATACTTAAATTCCCGGCGGTAAGGTTAAGTTTGTCTTTTATTTGTGTGAAAGGAACTGAAATATCGATTGATGAAGCGAGCAGTACTAGAATTTTTAAACGCGAAGGCTCGTGAACTAATTTATTCAGCTCTCCTTTCATAGACCGCCTTTCCTTGTAGAAGAAAAATATTTATTGCGCAGTGAAATATCCAGACCAAAGCCCATAAAAAAAAGTGCAATACTTCCGGTAAGCCAAAGTTCAAAATGGCTTTGCATGAAAATGAGGAGGAAGATGGAAATTGAAAAACTTATTACTCCCTGAATTCTGTATGTATTTATGAGAAATTGTGACCCAGTTTGCAGTAAAATTGTACCAAAAAAAATATACATACCAGGCACGAAAATCCACCAATTTCCTGTTGTGGTTCCTGAAATAACACAAACTGCAATGGTTACTATCAGACAAATAACAGCATCTATGATTATTCTGGACATTTCTTCAAATTGAAAAATGGAGAATAAAGAAAGACGAGTATCGGTTTTTTTTGCGGCTTTATCCAGAATTATGATTTTTCCAATTATTCCAACAAGAAGCAGCCCAATACAGACAAGAGCGAATATCATTTTAATAACTACTGGTATATCCTGATAGCTTGACCACAGAATTTTAGAGATGCTAAGAGAAATGAAAAGTATTGCAGATGCCGCTCCTGTCCAAAACCCGAGAAGACCAAAATTGGTATCATAAAAGAGAGGTCTGAGTATCTGCATATTTCCCTGTATAAGGGAGCGCATCTGGGAAAGGGTTGCCAGAGCCTGCTCTATCTCTTCAGGCTTAAAATTTTCTGCTTTATTCATGTATATCTCCTTTATCATAAACAAGTTTATATCATAAACCATATATACGGTATATACCCTACTCAGTTTTTCGTCAAGCAAAAAAAACTAGAAAGTATTAAAAATATATGGAAAAAAGACTTTTTTTTATGATATAATAGATAAAATTCGACTCGGTATTATCTTTTGGAGGAAAAATGAGAAAAATAAGTATTGCGGTTGCAGTGTGTCTGGTGCTGGTATGCACTTTTTCAGCCTGTACAAAAGTAGAGGCAAATAAAAATTACATTTTAGCAACCGGTGGAACCAGCGGAACCTACTATCCTTATGGCGGGGCAATGGCCAACATTTGGAATACAAAAATTGACAAAATGAATGTTACTGCTCAGGCAACAGGAGCATCCGCAGAAAATTTAAGACTTATCAGCAAAGGCGAAGCGGAGTTTGGTATTGTTCAAAACGATGTTCTTGACTATGCATACCATGGAACCGATATGTTTGCCGGTCAAAAACTTGATAACCTTATGACCATCGGAACCTTGTATCCTGAAGTTGTACAAATTGCAGCAACAAAAGAAAGCGGTATTACTTCTATTGCAGATATGAAGGGTAAACGTGTTTCGATTGGAGACGCAGGAAGCGGCGTTGAATTTAATGCGAAACAGATTCTTGAAGGATATGGATTAACATTTGATGATATTAAAAAGGCTAACTTATCATTTAAAGAATCAAGCGACGGTTTACAGAATGGCACTCTTGATGCATGTTTTGTTACAGCCGGTGTTCCTAACTCTGCTCTTCAAGAGCTTGCAGTATCTAAGGGTCTTGTACTTATTCCTGTTGACGGAAAAGCAGCAGAAGCAATCTGTGCCAAGTATGGATTTTATACACAAACTACTATTCCATCTGGAACATATAAAGGAACAGACAATAATACTAATGCTCTTGCAATTAAGGCCACTCTCGCCGTAAGTGCAAAACTGGATACAGATATTGTCTATGCAATGACAAAGGCACTTTTTGAAAACCAGAAAGAATTAGCAGTTTCTCATGCAAAGGGCAAGGAACTTAGTGCAGAATCTGCAGTAACTGGTATTTCTATACCCTTCCATCCAGGTGCTGTTAAATACTACGAAGAAATCGGTTTATCCGTTAAATAACGTTAAACGTGGAAGAAAAAAAAGCTGCAGCAGTACGTTACATGCTTGCTGCTGCAGTTCTTATAGGCCTTTTGTTTTTTGTTTTCACTTCAGAGTATATTACAGTTCTTGCTATTGAACCTTTTGATAAAGAGAAAACATCAATTAAGCATACTAATAATGAATTAGTGTTTTCGGGACTGGAATTCGAGCATCAGAAAGAAACCTTTGTTATATCGTACACCCATTCAGTCAATAAGGGCCGTGTAAAAGATTATTATGTAATTAAAAATATCGATAACATGTATATTCTGGAAATGTTCAAAACCCGCTTTTTATCATACGGGGCAGGCATGAGTGAGCCGGAAGGGAATGAGATTTTCCTTCAAACTGATGACTATATAGAAATAAGCGGAATGCAAAGGCAGATGCCTTTTCTTGTTATGGCAGTAGGCGTCATTGCCGATCACTGCATAGAAATTGGATCTTATACTATTAAGCTGACTAGTTACTTTACTCCTCAGCAGAGAATAAAAATAGTATATAAAAAAATATCGTTAATTAAATATCTAGAGAGTATTATGCATAGGAGACTTGTTAAAGTAGTCTATACAGGCTAATGAAGGAGTGTTAATGAATAAGGTTACAGAAAAACCTGCCGGTAATAAAAATAAAAAGTATCCCGATATGGAAGATATAGGAGATACTTTTACTCCGACGGCAAACGAAGAAGAAATTAAAGAATTGATGAAACAGATAGACAGAGAATCTGCTTACCGAGAACATACTTGCTGGAGACAATATATAACAGTTATTGTATCTATAGCCTTTTGTGTATTCCAGCTCTATGCAACACTGTCCGGTGCAATAACAGCTCAAGTTCTTCGAGCTACACATTTAGCCTTTGTTCAGTTATTAGGCTTTCTTTTATTTCCCGCAACAAAAAAAATGCCCAGGAATACTCTTCCCTTGTATGATGTTATTCTAGGTTTAATAGGTGCTGCTGCCTGGATGTATATTAGTGTCAATTTTGATTCTCTTGCGCGGCGTGCGGGAATGTATACTCCAATTGATATAGCGGTTGGTGTTGTCGGCATCGTTATTCTTTTAGAATCATGCAGAAGAATCGTAGGTTTACCCATTCTCATAATTGCTTCTTGCTTTATTCTATACGCCTTTGCTGGTCCCTATTTACCCGGCTTTTTAAATCACCGAGGCTATTCATTTGAACGTGTTGTATCGCATCTTTTTTATAATACAGAAGGAATCATGGGCACTCCTTTAGGAGCTTGTGCAACATTTATATTTTTGTTCATTCTCTTTGGTTCTCTATTAGAAAAAACCGGTATAGGTCAGTTTTTTATTGATATTTGTAATGCAATCGCAGGAGGCGCATCTGGAGGTCCTGCAAAGGTTGCAGTTCTTACAAG
>CAZLNE010000014.1:25923-29343 GCA_964560975.1 uncultured Treponema sp.
TCCGGAAGCTCTGTATCTAATACAGTAGGTTCGGGAAGTTTCACCATTCCTATGATGAAAAAACTAGGTTATAAACCGGAGTTTGCCGCTGCAGTAGAAGCCGCTGCTTCAACAGGCGGACAAATTATGCCCCCGATTATGGGTGCTGCAGCATTTCTAATGGCAGAGAGTTTAGGTATACCGTATTTAAATGTTGCAAAGGCTGCGATAATTCCTGCTATACTGTATTTTTCAGGAATCTTCATATCAGTTCATCTGGAAGCAAAAAAACTCGGACTCAAAGGTATGAACAAGTCTGAACTTCCCCGCTTTTTACCGCTGCTTTTAAAAAAAGGATATTTAATTCTACCCCTCGGTGCTATTATATTTTTCCTCGTATCCGGAAAAACAGCAACCTACTCTGCACTTATGGGTATAGTTTTTTCAACAGGACTGGGAATTGCCACCTCTATTGTGGATATACTGCAGGGGAACAAAGCCCGTTTTGATATTAAAGATATTATTGAAACCTTAACTAACGCAGCACGTAATATAGTGTCAGTTGCAATTGCCTGCGGAATGGCAGGAATAATTATTGGTGTTGTTACGCTCACAGGACTGGGGTTAAAACTTGGAGCAGGATTAATATCAATATCCGGCGGAATAAAACTCTTAACGCTTTTATTTACCATGCTTTCCTCATTGATTCTGGGAATGGGTGCTCCAACGACTGCTAATTATCTTATAACATCAACAATAACGGCAGGCGCACTAATAATGCTTGGAATTGAACCTCTGGCTGCTCACATGTTTGCGTTTTACTTCGGCATTATTGCTGATATTACTCCTCCTGTTGCTCTTGCGGCCATTGCCGGTTCTGCAATTGCTAAATCGAAGCCTATGCGGACGGCACTGGAGGCTACAAAACTTGCAGTCGGTGCTTTCATAGTCCCTTATATGTTTGTCTATAATCCTGCAATGCTTTTAATCAATACTAATGCATTTGAAATCATAACGATTATTATTTCTGCATTAATCGGCATGTTCGGTATAAGTGCAGCTCTCGAAGGTTATGTATTTAGAAAGACTTATGTTTTTGAGCGTATTTTATTCGGGTTGGCGGGACTATTGTTAATCTTCCCGGAGCCTATAACTGATATTATTGGTCTTGTTGTTATTACTGCTTTGGTAGTGTTTCAATATATTCAGAAAAAAAGGGCAGGAGCATAGTCATACCCGCTGATACCGTAATAAAGTGAATTCTTTATTATTCAGATGAATAATAAAGACGTACTAAGTGAATAAAGAACGGCCGGAAGTGTTCTTTTTGTATTGAGGTACACAGAACATCTTCCAGCCGAAAGAGGGAAGCAAAAACTTTTTTAACTGCTAAAAGGGTTTTTTGAACTAGTATGCATCACTCACTTATTTATCGTTCTGTAACGCATCATACCCTTCTTCTCCTGTTCTAACCTTGATTACGTTTTCAAGGTCAGAAACAAAGATTTTACCATCGCCAATGTGTCCTGTATAAAGTACTTTTTTTGCAGTTTCAATTACTGTCCTTACCGGTACCTTTGATACGACAATTTCAACTTTAACTTTTGGGAGCAGGGTAATGTCAAGCGGAACACCGCGGTAAAATTCACTTGCACCTTTCTGTATACCGCAGCCCATTACGTTCGATACTGTCATACCTGTAATGCCGATTGCATTCATTGCTTCTTTTAGTACATTAAGTTTACTTTCCTTGGTTATGATAACTATCTTTGTATATTTATGACCATCCGGTGTTTTTGCCTTTGTTTCAGGAACATAGTGTGCTACGGGAACAGTATCTTTCGGGGGAATGATAGTTTCTATTTCATCACCTGTTTCCAAAGGAATGGACGGCATAAAGTCCGCATAACATGAAACCAATCCGTGTTCTGGTAAATCAAGACCTTTAATTTCTTCCTCTCTTCCAACACGTAACCCGAATGTTTTTTTAAGAATGAAGAAAAGTATAGTCATAGTAATAGTAACAAAGACTGCAACTGATGCAACACCGGTTAATTGAACAAGAGTTCTTCCTATTCCTCCGCCTGTGAATAAACCGCCATCGCGGGCAAATAAACCTACAGCAATTGTTCCCCATGCACCGTTAAAAGCATGAACGCCAACAGCACCAACGGGATCATCGATTTTGAGAACCTTGTCTAAAAATTCTACTGCTGCAAATACGAGAAATCCTGCTATTACACCAATAATTGCCGCTGCCCACGGGTCTACTGCAGAACAGCCTGCGGTAATTGCCACAAGACCTGCAAGAGCACCGTTTAATGTCATTGAAACATCGGGTTTTTTATAGATAATCCATGTTACTGTCATACTCATCAATGCTGCACAGGCAGCTGCAATGTTAGTAGTCATGAAAATATTCGAAGCGTCTATTGCCTGGGCTACTGTGCTTAATCCATAGGTCGATGCCGGGTTAAAACCGAACCATCCGAACCACAGAATGAATACACCGAGAGCAGCAAGGGTCAAACTGTGTCCTGGTATTGCCTTTGCTTTACCGTCTTTCGAATATTTTCCAATACGCGGACCTAATATTTTTGCACCGATCAGAGCTGAAATACCTCCTGTCATGTGAACTGCAGTAGAGCCGGCAAAGTCATGAAAACCTGTCCAGCCAGCAATAGTAAGTTTTGAAAGCCATCCGCCGCCCCATATCCAGTGGCCCTCGATCGGATAGATTAATGCACTGATTACCACAGAATATGCAAGGTAGGAATTGAACTGTGTTCGTTCTGCCATAGCACCCGATACAATTGTAGCAGCTGTGGCGCAGAAAACGGTATTGAAGATAAAGTGAGTCCATGAAGGAATGTTGCCGATCAGTTTCTGCGACGTGAGCTTCATACTGAATAGGTCAAGGCCGCCGAACCAGTCATTTGCTGATCCGTACATTATACCGTATCCGACTATCCAGAATACGATAGAACCGCAGACAAAGTCCATCAGGTTTTTCATGATGATGTTTCCGGCGTTTTTTGCACGTGTGAGTCCTGTTTCCACCATTGCAAAGCCGGCCTGCATAAAGAAGACTAATGCAGTTCCCAGTAATACCCATAGGGTATCGAGCTGAATTGAAAAATCCATATACTGCTCCTCATGTTGCGTTTTCACGCTTTTGTATTACGCTCACTAACGTAAACGTATGTTTGCTTAAAGCAAACTAATAACCAAAAAAAAAGACGTCCATGCAGAGAAAAATTTCATACAAAAAGTATGATATTTCTCAACACGAACGTCATTGTTCGAAAAATAAAACAGATACCTTAAAAGCTAATTATTACACCCTGAATAAAAGATCTGCATAACTGGGGAAGGGCCATAGATCTTTCGCCGTTATTGTTTCCATTTCATCGCATACTGCTCTAAGAACCGACATAGCAG
>CAZLNE010000015.1:0-27222 GCA_964560975.1 uncultured Treponema sp.
TACTATTTAAAAATTCTATATTTATCTCCAATATATGATATTTCTTGACAACTGTCATGTATCGAGCTACACTTAATTCATTATGATAAGTGATGATTTAATCGATGAAATAGAATCTGTAGACAAAGATCTTGAAACTGTTTCAAACACAGAAAATGAATCTCAAAACTTTCTTGTTTTTAATATGAATGCAGAAACGTATGCCATTCAAACCTCTTTTACTAGGGAAATCATGCGTGATCTTGCTGTATATCCCCTTCCTTTTGTTCCAGCCTATGTTAATGGGGTACTAAACCGGCATGGAGACCCCTATACTGTCATAGATCCCATGATACTTTTAGGAAAAGAGCCTCAAAATAATTCCTTGTTTTTGGTTTTAAATTTTGATACAGAGCAATTATGTCTGCGTATAAGCGATGTTATTGAGTTTTTACCGATTAAGGCCAATGAAATAAAGAAATTTTCAAATCATATTTCTGTAACATACTTTGAGGGTACTATTACCTGGAAAGAGAAGGAAATTCCGATCCTCAATACACGTTCTTTTATTGATAAACTCAGGTTAGATTTGAATGATGTATAAAAACTATGTGAGTATATCGTATTCATCTTTAGATATTCTTTTCCCTAATGAATTAATAGAGGCTAGCATGTATGCAGGAGATGAGACAGTGGACTTTAAAACAAACATCATTGAGTATAAAGACCATAAGACTGTCTCTGTAATAATAGATACTATTATTACTTCTCTATTCTTTTGTGAGCAATCTGGCCGCGCGTTCACCGCTCTAATATTTTCTAAATGTTTATTTTCATCCGGTGTAGCAAAAATTTGGGGTAAGTTTTCTAAAAAAGTCAAAGACGGTTACTTTTCTCTAATAACATCCGGAGAAATGAGAGTTATCCAGCTCTCTGCATCGGATTTTTCTCCCTTACGAGGAAGTGTTGGACAAGTCTTAAAAAAAAGGGGTCTTATTGCAGTTCGTTTTACTTCACAGGGCCGAATTCAGTTTTTAATAGACTTTAATAATCTTTTAGCTTCTTCTACGGGGTATGTGCAATGATTAGAGTACTAATTGTCGATGATTCAGCAGTTATTCGAACCATGGTAAAACAAATTCTCCTGAGAAGCAAGGAAATTGAAGTAGTAGGAGAAGCTGGAGACGGTCAAAAAGCAGTTCATGAAGCAGCAATTTTGAGACCCGATGTTATTATAATGGATATAAACATGCCCACGATGGATGGTCTTGAAGCTACAAAGCAGATTATGGCAAGTACTCCAACTGCTATCTTGATGTTTACTACTGAAGATGTTGCTAGAGTGGGGTATCAGGCTCTTGAATATGGCGCTGTTGATATTATTCCAAAGCCGGATTTATCAAAGGTAACTTCTGTTTTTTACTCTTTTTTTCTGTCAAAAATTATATCTGTTTCTGGTTCTAAAAGCCAATCATCCGCTGTAATTAAAAAATATGATATACCTTTATTATCAGCAAATTATGAAGTCTTTTGCATCGGAGCTTCAACCGGCGGACCTCTTGCTGTTCAAAAAGTATTAAAAGGCCTGTCTCCGAACTTTCCGGTTCCAATTCTGGTAGCTCAGCATATTGATAAATCCTTTGATCATCATTATGCCTCATGGCTCTATGAAACCAGCGGTATGCCGGTAAAACTCGCTAATGATGGTGATACCCCGCTTCCAGGGCATGTCTATGTAGCACCGGCAGATAAGCATATGGTAGTTGAGCATTCGGCGATGGACGGTAAACCTGTATTACGGCTTACAATAGATCCCCCTGTTCATTTTTTAAGACCGTCTGTGGATAAGCTTTTTTTTAGCTGTGCTGAAATGTATGGAAAAAAATGTATTGCAGCTCTTTTAACCGGTATGGGAAAAGACGGGGCAGAAGGCTGTAAGATGATAAGGACACAAGGAGGCTATACAATAGCAGAATCAGAAGAAACTTGTGTCGTTTTCGGTATGCCGAAAGCAGCAATTGATGCAGATGCAATATCTGAGGTAATTCCTTTGCAGGATATTTGTATAAGGGTTAGTTCAATAATAGGCAGATAAATGATAGATCGAGAGAAAGAATTAGAAAAGATTTGCAAAATTATAAAGTCTCATTCAGGCATCTGCGTTAATGGTGCACACACAGAATTTTTGTGTTCATATATTAAAAAAAGAATAGAAGAGCTTAATATAGGTTGTGATGAATTTATATACCGGATAGAACACGATTCAGAAGAATTAACACGCCTCATAAATCAGTCTACAATAAATGAAACATACTTTTTTAGAGAAGAAAAGCAATTTCTCTATTTAAAAAATTATGTGTTTCCAAAATGTAAGGACAGAACAATAACAATTTGGAGTGCAGCATGTTCAACAGGAGAGGAAATTTTGTCTCTTGCTATGTTATGCGAAGAATGCGGGGTAAAAGCACGTTTATACGGTACCGATATTGATTCAAATGCGTTGAAAGCATTAACCCTTGGTGAGTATTTACCTGTATCTGTACGTACAGACGGTTCAGTTTTTCATAGTGTTCTCGAAAAATATTCGTCACAGAATAATGGTGTTATAAGCGTTAATCAAGATATTATTAAGAAGATTAAATTTGGAACATATAATCTTCATACTTTTTCCGGTTTAGCCGAAATTCCTATAGATGGTACTGTTGATATAATTTTTTTACGTAATGCATTTATCTATTTTGATGAAGATACAAGGGCTAAAATTATTTCTTTTATGGAAAAAAAACTATGTTCGCAAGGATATCTCTTTTTTTCCATGAGTGAAATTGCTTCAATTCTGCCGAGCAAAAAGTCTTCCTTATCTAAACAAAGACAAGATATGGTTTACTTCCTTCAAAAAGATGCACTAAAACCTATTGAAGAAAACAAAATAAGACTTGAACCAGCACATCAAGCAAAAACCACTAAGGATAAAGCAATTGTCTTGAAAAAAAGCAGTAGAAAAACTGATGTGCAAAAAAACGATAAGCTTGGAAAAGACGAAATACCTAAAAAGCTTGTTAGACATGATAATGAAGGTTTTTTTTCTTTACTTAGTGAACATATCGAAGCAAGTAGATTAGATGAAGCTGAACGGTTACTAGAAACAAGCAGCCTCCAAATAGATGTACAATATATTAAATCGTATTATAAGGGACTTATAGAAAAAATTAGGGGTAATGATAGTGAAGCTCTGCAGTGGTTTGAACGTTCCAGTCAAATGAATCCGGCATTTTGGATAGCACATATTCAATGTGCTATGCTTTTACATTCGAAGGATCCTGTAAAGGCTAGAAGAAAATATATACGTTGTGCAGAAATATTAGAAGATTATATAGGAGAAAAGTCATCAAAATATGATTTTTTATTGGAATCATTTAGTGCTGAATATTTTTATGCTATCTGCACAAAAAATATTGAAAAAAGGAATACATAAATGTCAGTAGACAGAAAGCAGTTTACAGAAAGCTATATCGCAGAAACTCAGGAGCACCTCGACACTATAAATAATTCAATTATTTCTTTAAAAGAAAACCCTGATGATAAAGAAGCTTTATCTGTCTTATTACGCGAACTCCATACTATTAAAGGAACATCGAGGATGTTGGGTTTTTCTTCAATCGAAGAAATAGCTCATGGCCTCGAAGATGTTTTTAAAGGAATTCGTGAGGCAAAATATGAGCTTAACTCAAGAATTATTCAGCTTGTTTTTTTAACCTGCGATGCAATATCAGCTGCAGTTAAAAAAATTCAGGAAAATAAATTTGATGGAATCCCTACCACATTATTCTTGAATACTTTTGAAAAAGCTTCAAGCGGCTCTCCTTTTTCTATTGAAGAATTACTTGCAGTAAATAGTAAAATATCAGAACAAGCCGATGACGATGACAGTGAAGGCGTAGTTTCATCTTTAGGCGAAATAAAATCTATACGTGTAAAAATTGATAGAATAAATGAATTAATTCATAGTTTTGATAACTTGATTATTCGCGAGTTTAAATTAAAAAACCATTTGGATGAGCTTGAGAAAGAAGAAAAAAAAACCGGAAGCAGAGTAATTCAAAAAATAAGAAAGCAATTTTCAGAAGATTTACAGCAGCTTGAGTCTGTTGTTTTCAATGTTCAAAATAAAATTTTTAACTTACGAATGCTTCCTATTGATATGATACTTCACCCATTGAAGAAAATGGTAGAGATGGAAGCTATTAATCAGCAAAAAGAAATCCATGTTGATATTCCGGAAACCGATATTACTCTTGATAAAATGATATTGGAACCCCTCTCCGATATACTTATGCACTTATTACGAAATGCTGTAGATCATGGAATAGAAACACCCGAAGAACGTAAACGAAAGGGAAAGTATCAGAAAGGTTTTATAAGTGTTGCAATTAAGTCTATCTCAAACCGCATTTTTATTAACATTAGCGATAATGGACACGGTATAGATTATGATAAAGTAAGGGAACGAGCTATTGCATATTTACCGGAACAGTCTGAGGAAATTCTTGCTATGACAGATAAAGATCTTTCTTCATTTCTGTTTATGTCTGGTTTTTCAACAAAAACAGAAACATCTGCCTTGTCTGGAAGAGGAGTAGGACTTGATATTGTCCGGCAAAATATTGAACGTATAAAAGGAAAAGTAAATTTTACATCCAAAAAAGATGAAGGGACAAGTTTTGAACTGTCGCTTCCTCTGTCCTTAGCAACTTTGCAAGGTGTTTTTATT
Organism: uncultured Treponema sp.; assembly: GCA_964560975.1. Taxonomy (GTDB): domain Bacteria; phylum Spirochaetota; class Spirochaetia; order Treponematales; family Treponemataceae; genus JAAZLA01. The sequence goes on from CAZLNE010000015.1 coordinate 4,751, forward strand.
ATTGCAGATGGTTTAAAATACCTGATTCCTTCTCATTATATTATAGAAGTAACAAATACAGATCCCTCGGAATATATTAACCTTCAAAATCAAAATATGATCCGATTAAGAGACGAAATTCTTCCTGTTTATTCTCTTTCCTCCGTAATTGGGACTGAAGGTAAACTTTCGAAAGTCACTTCAAATAGCATTTTAATTGTTGAATATCTTGAAAAAAGAATAGGCATAAGTGTAACTGAGGTATTAAGAACTGTATCTGTTGTTGTAAAACCGCTTCCTAATATGTTTAAAAATTTTACTCCTGTACAGGGTGTTGTTTTTGATGAAAATTACGCTATTGTACCAATTCTTCATATACCTGAGTTGATGAATAGAATGAAATCATTGTTAGCCTATGATATGAAAAAATACGAAGCTCATACAATAGTTAAAGAATACAGGATCTTAGTTGTTGATGATTCGTATACAACAAGGCAAATTGAAAAAACGATTTTAGAGACAGAGGGATACTTAGTAGAAACAGCGAATGATGGAATTGATGCTTTGGATAAATTAAAGATGAGGCATTATGATGCTATTGTTACAGATATAAAAATGCCCCGTATGGATGGTTTTGTTCTTATTGAAAATATAAAACGCTTGTCGGGGTATGAATCAATTCCTATCGTCGTGGTATCGTCTGTGTACGATGCTGAATCTAAGAAAAAGTTTATAGACTCCGGAGTTCAAGGTTATATAGTTAAATCAGACTTTGAAAGAGGTAATCTAGTCACCATAGTTAAGGATTTATTACATGGCAAAAAATAAAGTTCTAATATGCGATTATTCTTCTACAATCCGTTCCATATTACAAGCCGTATTAAGTACGGAAAACTATGAATTATGCATGTTTGATAATACATATGATGCATTAAAAAAAATACAGTGCGAATCATTTTGTATAGTACTATGTTCTGTAGCTGCAGAACCCTTTTGCGGGTACCAATTCTGCAGATTAATTAAATCAATGCCTTCTACAAACATTCCAAAAGTTATTTTGTATTACACAGAAGGATCTGTTATTAATTCTTTTTGGGCCGATAAATCTGGAACAGATTTATTTTATAAGCTTGATTCACAACATCCTGAGAAAATAATTGATGAGATAAGACAACAGCTTGAATTCTGCGACATTTCAAACACAAGTACTAAAAAAGAAATAACAGATAAAGAAATCGCTTTATTAACAGCTGATTCAATTGAAAAGGAACATTTAAATTTTACTATACTTGATTCTATTTATGAGTTAAGCCCTTTTATTAATAATTTAGACAGCTTTGTTGATCATTTTATTATTTTGCTTTCAGGAATTTGCGATGCTGATTATTTTGCGCTTGAAATATGTAATGATTCTATTGTATATGATTACCATGCGTTCACGAACACTAGTAAAACCGAAATACAAGATTTTATTAGAGTTACAAAAAAAGATTTTGAAGATCAAGCCTCGCAATCTAGAGATTATCAGTATATTACCAGGGAAGTAGAATTTGCAACTCGTGATAAAAAGATTAATGTAAATAATAAAATACAGTCTTATGAGTGTTTTGCAATATATGCAAATGAATTTGTAGGGACTCTTCATGTAGCATCATTTAAAAATTTGTTTTTTTCAGATTCTATGTATAAAAGATTATTATATTTTTGTGAGAAAGTTGGAATCCTTATAGAAATGTCATTGAATTATCAAAATATAACAAGCAAAGAAAAGAGAATGAGAAAACTTTTTTCCAGGTTTGTTCCTGAAGAAATAATTGAAAATCTTTTATTAGGAGAAAACACTAAAACAGAATTTATTGGTGAAAAGAGGCGTGTTGCAGTATTAATTTCTGATATTCGTGATTTTACAACTATAAGTGAAGTAAATACTCCGGAAAATGTAGTTAACTTCTTGAATCAGTATTTCTCAATAATGGTAGATATTATTAAGAAACATGGCGGAAGTATTGATAAATTTATGGGAGATTCAATTATGGCTTTATTCGGAGCAACCGTGAGTTATGAAGATAACGCACTCCGCTCTGTTATTGTTGCCCTTGAAATGTGTAATGCGGTATCTAAACTTGATTTAAGCCTTCTAAAGATACCGGAAGGATACTCATTTAATATAGGTGTTGGTATTCATTATGGAGATGTGGTAGTAGGAAGTATTGGCTGCACAGATAAAACAGATTACACTGTAATTGGAGACTCTGTTAATCTTGCTTCTCGTCTTGAAGGCTTAACTAAGCAATATGGTGTAAGAATAATAATTTCAAATGCTGTTAAACAGGATTTAGGAAAAGAATTCTTTCTACGGCATCTGGATAATGTTAAGGTAAAAGGAAAATCTATAGCCGTTTCTATATACTCAGTTGAAAATGATAACACTATTTTTTCAGATAAATATTTGGAATTTTATAATAAGGCAATGGAGTTATATATTTTGGGCGGTTGGAATTTGGCGTCAGAGTATTTTAAAAAAGCTCTTGATATTTGTCCTGAAGATAGAGCAGCTGAATTGTTACTTGAGCGGTGTGAGCAATTTATAAAAGAACCTCCAGTAAACTGGGATGGAGCACTTGCACTTACGTCAAAATAAAATTATTAAATATAAGATAAGGGGTGAAGTCATGGAAAAACAAAAAAAAATACTTACTTTTGAGAAGCAAGTTCTTAATTCGGGATTATACCCAAATATTGGAGCTGCATTAGTTATTGTTATGTATCTTTTCTTTTTTGCTGGAATAAGCAGACGCCAATTTCTTGATGCCGGAATTGTTGCTTTGAGTATAATCTTTTTTATGCAGTTTATTCTTGGTCCTTTTACAAATGCAAACTCAACAAGAAAAATTTCAAATTTAATTGTTGAATGGAAAAAAACTGGATTAAATCTTGAAGAACGAACGGATCTTTTTCAACGACTCTTGTATTGCCCTAAACATGTAGGTAAGTCTGTTTTTTTTGTTTTCGGCGGCGGTACATTAGTGTGGGCTTTGTTTTTCTATTTTTATATAAAGGTTGATCTTGTTACTGAGGTATTTATTATAATGTCTTGTGTTTTTGCCGCCTATATTGCATCTATATTAGGTCTCTATTTTTCTGAAACTGTGTGTTCTAAATATGCTATAGATCTTATTGAAGAAGGTATTGATGAAAAAATTGTACAAAAACACAAGTTTTTTGGTACTTCTTTGATTTCTTTCTTTGTACTTTTTATAATTATTCCTCTTTTATTTACAAATCTTGTTACTTTCCTTTTTACATGGAAAGGAAGTAATAGCGGAATTGATCCTGCGTTTTTTATTCCAGGAACAGCTGTAATAATTATACTTAATACGATCATAACTGTTGTGCTTTCAGTCAGCTTAGGCTTACGTGTATATAAAAACATGAATGAGATTCAAAAAGCATTATCGGCATTGCATAATAAAGAGGTTGTTAAATCACAATTAATTCCGACTGATTTATCAAATGAACTTTCTTATAGTATGTATATGATTAATGAGACAATACGACTTTTTAAAAATATTATAGATAAAACAAAAGAAATTGGTAAAATGATATTACATTCTACCCAAGATCTTGTCGTCGTATCAAATGAAAACTCTTCAACATCTGTGGAACAAGCGGCTGGTGTACGTGAAATTGTAAGCGCAATGGAAGATTCAGATCAACTGACTAAAAATATATCATTAAAAGTTACTGAAGTTAATGATGCAGCGGTTAAAACAGCCCAGGATGTATATGAAGGAAAAGAAACTTTAAATATTAATCTTCAAAAAATGAAAGAAATAACTGACGCAAATATTCAGACCACTTCAGGTATAAAATCATTAAGTGAGCAAATTGAAAGTATTTGGGATATAGTGAGTATTATCAATAATATAGCTGATCAAACTAAAATTATTGCATTTAATGCAGAGCTTGAGGCTGCAAGTGCAGGCGAGGCTGGTAAAAATTTTCATATTGTTGCAAATGAGATAAGACGTCTTGCTGATGGTACCATGGAATCTACAAGAGAAATTAAGGAGCGCATAAATGAAATTCAGCACTCGTCAGATAAACTCATCATTACCTCAGAAGGCGGTACGGGAAAAATTCAAGAAGGATGCGAGTTAACAGCTAAACTTGAAAATAGTTTCGGAAATATTAAGGAATCATCAGAGATAACTGCTGATACTGCAGGTGAAATTAAAATGATTATTGAACAGCAAAAAGCTGCATTTGATCAAATACTCATAACATTAAAGCAAATATCAGCAGGAATTGAAAACTTCTCGTCTTCCACGCAAAGTGTGAATGATTCTTCTCTACAGCTTCAGCAGATTGCAGATAAGCTTGCAGATATTACACAAGAGTAATAAGGAATAATTAATGGGTAATTCAAATAAGCAGACATTTGGTAAAAAGGTATTTAGAAAAGAAATTCCTTACAATTTTTTTGCGGCCTTAGTCATATTCTTTTATTCTGCCTTTCTCATTGGTATGACGCCATATCAAATGTTGATTTCAGGCATGTTTACCTTTATTATGGTATTTATAGCCCAAGCATTTCTTGCACCGATTACTCATAGTATGTTAGTAAAAGAAGTATCCAATGGTATTGATGAATGGGAAGCAAGAAGTCTTTCTTCTGATGAACGAACAATCTTACTAAAAAAAGTAATGTCGTATCCTAAGATAAAGGGTGTCGAAACATTCGTATATTTCGTTATTTGTGCTATTATGCTCTTTCTTGCAAATAAATTTTTAACAAAAATAGATACAAGTATAAATCTTATTTCACTTTTTCTTTGTCTATTCGGATCATATAATGCACATATGCTTGCTGTAAACTTTTCAGAGAGAATTGCATCAGAATATGCAAAAAAAATAATTTCTCAGGGAGTTAATGAAAGAGAAGTACTTCGAACCAGAGCATTTAATTATGGTATAAACCAGTCTTTTGTCATGTATGCTGTAATACCTTTACTGTTTACTACAATCATTTCTATACTTGTTATGTTAAGAGCATATTTACCTTTTTCAGAAGTTCAAACACTTCAGCCTATGAAAGAGCAAATGTTTCGTATGCTTATTATTGCAGGAATAAACTTCGTTGTATCTATAACATTGCTTTTTTTATATCATAAGCTGATTCGTGATAATACTGAATCGATGTATACTAGTTTACTAAAAATTACATCAAGTAATGTTCAGTCATCTACTCTGCTTGAAACAGATTTGTCGAATGAGCTTTCTTTTAATATATATTTAATTAATAAAATCATTATTTTATTTAAGGCAATTATTAGTAATACTGCGCAAATTGGTGAAAAAGTAGTTGAGTCAGTACATGACTTGGTTGTTGTAACCAATGAAAATTCATCAACTTCAGTAGAACAGTCTGCAGCAGTCAGAGCAATTCTTGTAACAATGGAAGACGCCGACAAATTATCTCAGAATATCGAATCGAAGGTGCTTGAAGTTTCAGAAAGTGCAGATAAAAATGCAGAAGATGTGCAGGATGGTTTTCAAACTCTTGAAATTAATATGGATAAAATGAAAGAGATTACAGAGTCTAATATTCAAACAATCAGCGGTATTAGAAGTTTAAGTGATCAAATTGAAGGTATTTGGGAAATTGTTTCAATAATTAATAGTATTGCAGATCAAACAAAAATTATTGCGTTTAATGCAGAGCTTGAAGCGGCTAATGCAGGAGAGGCTGGTAAGAATTTCCATATAGTTGCTAATGAGATTAGACGATTGGCGGATAGAACAATGGAATCTACAACAGAAATACAAGAACGTATCACAGAAATACAACATGCTTCCGACAAACTCATAATTACTTCAGAGGGAGGAACGCAAAAAATACAGGAAGGTTGTGAGTTATCTTCAAAACTGGCTAATAATTTCAGCAATGTTAAGACATCATCCGAGAGTACTGTTGATTCAACAAAAGAAATCAAAAATATTATTCAGCAGCAGACCTCCTCCTTTGAACAGATACTTATAACCCTAAACGAAATTGCATCCAGTATAGAAAATTTTTCAAACTCAACACAAAGTGTAACAGAATCTACAGAGAAGCTTCAGAGAGTATCAGAACAATTACTAGATTTTAATAAAATTATTGAATAAATGGCGGTAACAATATGAAAACAGATAAAAAAGATTTAGAAAAACAAATGATGGCTTCCGGGCTTCTTCCAAATATGATATCAGGCGCACTCATGATGCCGTATATTTTCTTTTTTTCCGGAGTTCAAATTAATTTAGTACCGAAAGCTCTTTTAATTGGTCTTATTGTAATGGGTATACTTCAAAATGCATTAGCTCCATTTACAAATAGACGCATTACAAAATCTGTTTCTCAAAGAATTACCTTGTATGAAAAAAAGGAATCCACTGTTCATGAAAGAACTATTCTTATACAGGATTTAATGTGTATTCCTAAATATATTTCTTTACAAGTTTTCTTAATTTTTTTTGCAGGAAGCCTTATATGGTTAATTTTATGCAAATTTATCGCTGGTTTTAGTACCGCTGAATCCTTTTTTGCAATTACTGCTGCAGTATTTGGATCAATTATTTCTGCCTTATTTTCACTTAATATGGCAGAGAATGTTTGCTCCACATTTTCCAAACCATTTGTAGAACAAGGAGTAGACAGCCGTCAAATTTCTAAATTTAAGTTTTTTGGTATGTCTGTTAAAGTTTCCTTCAATTTTTATGTTGTTTTTCCTTTACTATTCTCAACAACAATCCTCTTGTTATTATTATGGTTAGGATACTTATCAGATAACCCCTTACTATATTCAAATTCAACCAGGATTAGTATTTTAAGAATGGTTGTTATTTTTGTTGCTAATGTTGCTATCTGTATAATTCTTACAAGAATATTTTTTAAAAGGATATATAAAAGCAACGAACAAATAACTGAGACAATGATAACCATAGTTGCAAAGGGTGCACAGACAACAGCTTTATTACCTTCTGATCTTGCAAATGAACTATCGTATAATGCTTATTTAATAAATCAGACGATATTATTATTTCGTGATATTTTATCTCGTGCTGGAAAAATTGCATCTTCGGTTATGCAGTCTACTCAAGATTTGGTTCTTACTTCACGCGAAACTGAATCTATATCAATTGAGCAATCCTCATCCGTAAAGGAGATTGTTGCAACAATGGAAGATGCAGATAAGCTTTCAAGAAATATTTCTACAAGAATAGCAGAGGTAGCCTTAGTTGCGAATAAAACAACACAGGATGTTCAACATGGTTTTACAACTCTTGCTACCAATCTGCAAAAAATGAACGAAATATCAGATGCAAATATAGATACCATTAAGGGCATTAAGGCTCTTAGTGAGAAGATTGAAAGTGTTTGGGATATTGTTAATATTATCAATAATATTGCTGATCAGACGAAGATTATCGCTTTTAATGCTGAGCTTGAGGCTGCAAGTGCCGGAGATGCAGGAAAGAATTTCCATATAGTTGCAAACGAAATTCGCCGGCTTGCAGATTTAACAACTAATTCTACCAAGTCAATAAAATCAAGAATAACCGAAATTCAGCATTCATCAGATAATCTCATTATTACTTCTGAAGGCGGTACTGAGAAGATTCATGAAGGTTGTGAATTGTCTGTTAATCTTGAAACAAACTTTGAAAATATTAAGAGTTCTGCAGAAATTACTGCTGAATCCTCGAACGATATTAAAGATATTATTAACCAGCAAACATATGCTTTTGAACAGATAGTTGTAACTCTTAGGCAGATTTCACAAAGTATTGAGAACTTTTCAATATCAACTCAAACAGTTACTAATGCCTCTGAAAGTCTAAGACGAATTGCAGATGATCTGTCAAATATTATGAATGTTAAATGATTATGTCTTAGACCATGCACAATCATGACAGCTCTCTCTTTTTTTAGGTAAAAAGAGAGGTTTATATCTGGCTTATCTGATTTTATAGATTATGAATAAGCCACTCTTTGAATGTTTCGTAGTCATTTTTCATTGGTATAGACATATCCGGCAGAAGAAGTACTTTTTCAAGTCTATCCGGTAATACAGGATCTCTGCCAATTGCTTCTTGTACTATGTCGCCAAATTTTGCAGGATGTGCTGTTTCGAGTAAGATGCCTACTGCTTCTTTATCTACAATCTTTTGTGCCCATGATGGAATATTTGGTGTTAAACCAGGCTTTGTGTAGTCGGTTTTTTTACCTAATACCAATTCTTCCATGCCTCCTCTTCTCATATCGTCCCAAGCCTGCCAGGCTACTGCCCCATGCGGGTCTATAACATAGCCTGTTCTTGTGTTGCAGTTTCGAATAGCCTGCCTAGTTCCTTGATCGTCAAGCCAGTAGGAAGCAAATATAGAACGTACCTGATCTAGTGAATACATGAACGCAATTCGCTCATAATTACTTGGAGCGCCTACATCCATCGCATTTGATACTGTTGAAACTGAAGGGCGGGCAGTGTAGGTGCCGGTTGCTATCCAATCTGGAATGGTTCTATTTGAGTTCGTAGCAGCTACAAACCCTGAAATTGGTGCACCCATTTCTCTTGCAATGAGGCCGGATGTTAAGTTGCCGAAGTTTCCTGACGGAACTACCATAATGATTGCCGGATGGTCTATCTTACTGTCTAAGGGAGCGCGTGAAGCAACAACGAGAGATGAATAGACGTAGTAAAAGCTTTGTGGTAAAAGTCTTGAAATATTTATAGAATTTGCACTCGATAAGCGGAATTTATTGCGGAGATTAGTATCTGTAAAGGCCGTTTTTACAAGCTTCTGGCAGTCATCAAAGGTTCCTTCAACAGCAAGTGAGCGGACATTACCTGTAAAAGTTGAAAGCTGTTTTTCCTGCAGAGGGCTTATTTTCCCTTTGGGGTAGAGAATGGTTACATCGATTCCTGGCACATCCTGAAAAGCACTTCCAACTGCACTGCCGGTGTCACCAGAGGTTGCTACAAGGATATGAAGATCTTCATCTTCATCCTTGTTAAAATATGACATCATTCGTGCCATAAACCGTGCTCCAAAATCTTTGAAGGCACAGGTTGGACCATGATGTAATTCCAGTACATAGGTGGTCGGATCAATAGGTACAACTTGAGAAGAGAAAGGGTAGCAGTCTGCTATTATTCTTTCAAGGTCTTGGTGTGAAATTTCATCGCCTGTATAGAGTTTTGCTATTTCAAATGCTATATCACGAAAAGAAGGAACCGGCTCCCGGTGAATAAAAGAGGGATTTAGTTTTGGAAATGAGGTAGGAACATATAATCCCCCTGTTTTTTCATTCATGCCGTTTAATACTGCTGTCTTAAAACTAACCGACGCAGACTTATCTCTCGTATCTGTATAAATCATTCGTAACTCGCTTTAATATAAATATTAGTATATTATACAAGTAAATGAGGTATTACGCAACATTGGCTATTGGAAGTGTAAGTTTTTTTAAATATTAAAAGAAACCTTATTGACTTTTTTTTCTCTTCTTGCTATTATCAAAACATCACGGGCGATTAGCTCAGCTGGGAGAGCACCTGGTTTACACCCAGGGTGTCGGGGGTTCAATCCCCTCATCGCCCACTCGTGAAAAGACTTGAAGAAAACTTCAAGTCTTTTTTTTTGCCCTACATAGATGGAATTACAGATGCATTATTGATAAATCCTTTGCATTCGTATATCATAGCCATATGTTTAACAGCTTAACAGGCATAATTACTGCAAAGTTACCCCAAACACTGTATCTTCAGACTGACGGTATTGAATGGGATATTTGCATACCCGACACAGATATTGATGTCCTTCCTCATGTCAGCAATAGTGCAAAGGTGTATACTTGGCTCTATCACAAAGAAGATTCAATGAAAATCTTTGGGTTTGCGAGTTCTGAATCCAGAAGCGTTTTTTTAGATTTATTAAAGGTTGATGGAGTAGGTCCGAAGGCTGCTTTGAAAATACTATCCAATATGCCGTATACGAGTCTTGTCAAGGCGCTTGATGAAGAGAATATGGGTATTCTTGAGTCGGTATCCGGCATTGGTAAGAAAACAGCCCAAAAGATGATGCTTTCATTAAAAGGAAAGCTTACCCTTACTTCTTCGAACAGTTCTAATAAAGATAAGAAAAACGAGTGGGAAGATGTTATTACCGCTCTTACACAAATGGGCTACGACAAAAAATCCTGTGAAGATGTTATAGATAAACTCAGTAAAAACCTTGAATCTTCAATGTCCCGCTCTTCCAAAGAAGAGTACTTGTTCCGTAATGCTATTGTGGAGCTTGCTCTATGATTGAAGAATCAATAGTCCGGACCAATATCAGTCTGCCTGAAGATGAACGCGATGGAAATCTCCGTCCCCAGCTCATAAACGATTTTCTTGGTCAGACTAAGGTTAAGGAAAATTTATCGGTATTTATTGAAGCTGCCCGTGTGCGAAGTGAAAGTTTAGATCACCTTTTTTTAATTGGTCCCCCGGGGCTTGGTAAGACGACGCTTGCACAGATTACGGCTCACGAACTCGCAGTCGACTTCAAAGTCACCAGTGCACCTGCTCTCGATAAGCCCAAAGATTTGGCTGGAATTCTATCGACCATAACTGAGCGGACTGTTTTTTTTATTGATGAGATTCACCGCCTAAAGCCTGCTATCGAAGAAATGCTCTACATTGCTATGGAAGATTATGAGCTTGACTGGATTATTGGACAAGGAGCTGCAGCGCGTACCGTTCGTATACCTCTTCCAAAATTTACGCTCGTAGGTGCAACTACAAAAGCCGGCATGGTGTCGAGTCCTCTTATCAGCAGGTTTGGCATTGTACAGCGTTTTAATTTTTATACGATTGATGAACTTGCTTCGATAATTAAACGTTCTGCAGGAATACTAAATATAGAAATTGATACTAAGGCCACTGTTCTACTTGCGTCCTGTGCCCGCGGAACTCCCCGCGTAGCTAACCGTCTCTTACGCCGTATGAGAGATTTTGCACAAGTTATTGCCCAGGGAAAAATTACAACAGATGTTGTACGGTACGGTTTGGATAAACTGGAAATTGATTCTCTTGGATTAGAAAAATATGACCGTGAAATATTACTATCAATTATTCATAATTTTTCAGGCGGTCCTGTAGGTGCGGAAACTCTTGCAATTTCCATAGGCGAGACCATGGATACGCTTGAAGATTATTATGAACCCTATCTTATTCAAACCGGCCTATTACAGAGGACAAGCAGGGGTAGAATAGTTACTATGAAGGCATATGAACATTTAGGACTAGAAGGAAAACCGCAAAGTGCAGACGAAAGACTTCTCTTTTAATTTACCCGAAGAGCTCATTGCTCAATATCCCTGTGAAAAACGGGGAATGGACAAACTTTTACTTTTAGATAAAAACAAAGATATAGAGCATTCTGTTTCTCATTACAAGATGGAAGATTTGATTTCACTTATTGATGCAGACACGCTCATGGTTTTTAATAACTCGAAGGTTCGTCGTTCCCGCGTCTATGCAGATAAAGCCTCGTCTACTGCAAAGGCTGAGTTTTTATTCATTAATGAACTTAGTGAACTTGATACTAAAAATTTAGTATCACTGCCTAATAAGTATTCCTGTGTTTGGAAAGTTATGGTAAAAAATGCTAAAAAGCATAAAAGCGGTGCAGTGTATACCTTTTTAGACGGGAGTGAAGCTATACTTGTTGAAAACGAATTAGATCACGGGACAGAGTTTAGAACTCTCTGTTTTTCTCAAAGGCTGACTGAACAATGGTTTGAAAAAAACGGACATATTCCGCTTCCTCCTTATATAAAGCGTGACGATAATGAGGATGACAGCGAAAGGTATCAAAACGTGTATGCTAAGGAAACAGGTTCTGCCGCCTGTCCCACTGCGGGTCTTCATTTTACCCAAGAAATGCTCGAAGCACTTGAAAAAAAAGGTATTGAAACAGCCTATGTCACACTTCATGTCGGCTTGGGAACTTTTTTACCGGTACGTGTAGAGAACATCGAAGAACATACTATGCATGAAGAGTCATATTCAATTAGTGACGAAACTGTGCATAAAATAATGAGGGCAAAAAAAGAAGGTAAAAAAATTCTTGCTGTTGGTACCACATCTGTGCGTACCTTAGAGTCTGCTTGGAATACTGAAACTTCAAGTTTGAAAAGCGGTATGTCGAGTACTAGTATCTTTATTTATCCAGGTTATTCGTTTAAAGTTGTTGATCAATTATTTACTAACTTTCACACACCGGAATCTACGCTTCTTATGCTTGTCTGTGCATTCGCCGGGAAAGAAAAAATTTCGAATGCTTACGAAGATGCAATTAAAAATCGCTACAGGTTTTTCTCGTATGGCGATGCGATGCTTATTCGCTAAATTATACTATAATCGATTATAATCACTCGTCATTACGACAAATTGTTATGAAAGCATAACGAGGGCGTATTCGAGAAGTTCTACAAATTGGCTATGAAGTATTGGATGAATCGGCGGATCGAGGAATAATCCTTGATTCATAAAGTCTATGGCTGCAGCCTCAAGAACTTCGTTTTGCAGTTTCGTTGAAAGCGGCAGACGTGTCCCTATCAGCCGGTTTTCTAATTCATCACTTCTAAAACAGATTTTACCGCAAAAGGCAATTCTTACATCAGTTAAAATTCCTTTTTCACTTTGAGCTAAAAATGTAAAAGAGGCAGACTCAGAAGATAATTCTCCTGCAGGTCCTAATTTCTTAAAAATGGCTACATCCCAATCTTCAATTGGTACACGCACTCTCGTTAGAATTTGCATGGGCTCAACAGAAGTAAATTTCGACATTGGTATAAAAACGCTATCCTGCATACCGGTTTTAAATTCCAATTTAGCATCTAACGCAAGCAAGGGGGCAAAAAGTGTCATTTTCCTTTCAGCTGTACAAATGTTTCCTCCAAGGGTTGCAATATTTCTTACTAAAGGATTTGCAGTAGAGATGAGTGCATCGTATAATACAGTAGGTAATTTCTTTGGTCCAACTTCGATCATACTTGATAGTGTACTTGCTGAGCCAAAATCTATGTAGCGTTCTTTTTTGTCAATTTGTTTCAGGTCGCCAATATTTCGTAGAAATAGTGTTGATTGTGAGAACGGTAAATATTCAGAGAAATGTAAATGCTGCTCTGCGGTTCCCGACCCAAGAATTTTTAATCCTTGTATTGTTTTCAAGTAATAAAACGCATCGGTAAGGTTTTTAGCATATACTGCATGATTAGCGTTTGCCATGATTGCCCCCTAGCCGTTTTTGGCGGAGTTTAGAAGCCAGTAAAATTGCAGAAACGAGTGATTCATTATCAACACATTTGCATAGTAACAGGGCAACTCTTTGCTCTACCTCTTCTTTAACGGGCCGATTTGTTTTTTTAATAATATCATAGACAGTGAAATATTTTCCTGCATTACAAAAACCGCAAAGTTTAATACCTGTTTGATTAAAGGCCTTAGAAATATCGTCACAGTCTGGTGTTTTTACAAAATACTCTAGAGTTATTATAGCATTATTTTGAATGGAGCCAGTGTATAAAAGACACGAAGGAACAGGTACATCATCGAGTAGAATGGAACAGCTGCCGCATTTACCTTGCATACATCCGTTTTTTGGAGAAAGATATCCTAATCTTCGTAGTGTTGTGAGAAGTCGTTCATCTGGTTCGGCTTCAATGAGATTTTCAACATCGTTTATCATGCAGGATATTTTCATGTTTTATCCTTACTATTTTTAATTGAATAAATAGTATTTATATTAAGAGGGTAGGTAGTCACTGGTTTTTGCAGTGCAACAGAAATTGCATTAAGAAGAGCTGCAGGAATGACATCATGCATACAGGTCCCAATTTCTTTAGAATCTTCTGTGCTTTCAATAAAGCATACTGTTATTGATGGAGAACTAAGCATCTGTGAAGTCATAGAATTAGCAAGGATGAGTTCTATCGATTTCTTAATTGAAAGCTCTGCATCTTTTGGATGTAAAATTTCCCCGGCATCAATGACAGTCCATACAGATAACACTCTTAGTTCGTAAGTATAAGGGTTTACTTCAACTTCTATAACGGCCGCTGCCCAAGCGAGGCTGTAATAGGGTTTCCCCGATAAGGTTTCCATGTTCCAGGTATTTGCTTTTTGAAGCTGTATTGTTCTTTTAATCTTAATAGGAAGGGGCTGTCGAAAACGCATTTTTTGAATAGCATTACTGCATTTTTTAACAAGCGTAGTGATTGTACTTATCTTATTCGACATGGTTTGCGGTATTTCTTCTTCACAGTTAACGCTGTTTTCGAGATCCATGTATATTGCATCTTCAGTAATTGAAAGAATTTTTGAAGCCTGTTTTCTCCAAATATTTTGAATACTTTTAGATGGTGTAAGCGTATGAATAATCACAGACTCATCCATTTTCATCGTTACTTCAAGCGAAACCGAATTTTGTAATAATTTTGAAGATAAAAATCCGCTTCCTTGAAAACCTATAGAAAGTCCTATTCCTCGTATTGGTGCATGCTGAAGAAAACTGTTCTTTTTTTCAGCGGTAAATGAAAATGAAACATAACGGCGAAGAAAGTCGCTTTGTTTAAGTACCTGTTCTATTGCAGGAAAAACTTTATGACTGGAAAGATCCGGGTACTGTACTATATTTTCTTCTTCACCTTGCTCTTTTATTTGCTCAGTATCTTCTACGCAATTAATCTCTCTAAGTTCATGAGGCATGATGTGAATTTTACGTGCAATTTCTTGTAATAATAGTTCAATGGCAAGGAGTGAATGTGCATCTGCTATATTGATATCGACCGATAATGGAGGTTTCTGTGTTTTTTGGATAAATACTTCAATTTGATAATTCGGTATCTTATAAGGTCCCATTGCCGCTACAAGTATTTTATTAAGTATATCATCAGAAAAAGGCGCAAAGGCGCCTGTGTCTATCATAACTCTTACGCTAAGACCTGTAATTCTGCCGGATTGTTCTATAGCTGCCTGGAATCGGGTTGTAAATCTCACTGGATTATCGACATATTCTTCCATTTCGTGCCGGGAAAGCATTAGTTTTATTGGTTTCCCTGTTTTCTGGACTGCAATACTTGTTTGAGCCGCCAGCATACTCAATGCCCATAGATTTGTATTTGTAGAATCACTGGTATTAGTATTTTTGATGTGTATTGCTTCTTGTTCTATATCAAGTGCCCCGGCAATTGTTTTTCGTATATGGCATGACCAGATTGCTGGTAAAAAAATGGTAATTGCTTTTTTATCTGGTATTGCAAGACATCCGAGCAGTTCCTTATAGGTTTTAATGTGATGCTTTGATGTATATGTTTTTTCTATTTTAAGAGCAGATTTTACAAAGATTGTATTAGGATCGCCTTTTTGTATTACTGAATGTTTAATTATTTGGTCAGAGGTTATGGTCGACTCATCATCTTTGCTGTGTGTTTCTGCCTCTGTGTATTCGATTTTCAGTTCCTGTATGATTTTTTTTATGTGGCGTATATCAGCTCCGCACAATAAACCTATTGGTTCACCAATGTAGGAAACTCTTTCAAACGCAAAAATTGGAAACGATGTATCGAGAATAGAGATGCTATTACTACCCTTAATATCTTTTGCTGTTATAATTGTGTACTGTTCAGGAAGGTTAGGGTGCTGTATGGAACGAATTACGCCGCTTGCAACAGGGCTTCTAATGATGACAGCATATAACTGGTCGTTAACATCAAGGTCCGTGTAATAAGAGTTTATATATTCTATTTTTCTCTTTTCCGGTTTTTTACTTGCCATACATAGATCCTATCTCTAATACTGAAGAAATTACCTTATCAACCATTTCTTGCGTCATATCGGGCCAAAGTGGAAGAGAGATGGTAGATTCATAGCGCTTTTTTGCATTTGGAAAATCTTTTTCATCGAGCCCTTGTTTTTTCCAATATGACATATAAAAGTGCGGAATAAAATGCATCGAAACACCTATACCTCGTTCCTGCAGAAAGCGGGAAAACTCATTCCTTGTAATTGAAATTCTATTTAGATCAAGGTTTAAAAGATACAAGTGCCATGCATTTCCATCACTATCGGGTGGAGGAATAATCCACGGGCATTGTGAAAATTCTTTTCTATATTGATTAACTATGTTAATTCTTTTTTGCAAAAACAATTCTGCTTTTTTTAATTGCTCACGACCCATAGCGGCTAAAATATCCGGCAGATTAAACTTGTATCCTGCATCTATAACGTCATATTCCCACGAAGCCTTATCTGATGTGTAGCGGTCCCATACAGTTCTATCAATGCCGTGCATTCTCATTGTGGTCATGCGTTTCGCTAAATCTGAGTTTGCTGTACAAATCATTCCGCCTTCTGCCGTAGTTATAGTTTTTGTTGCATAAAAAGAAAAAACACCTATGTCTCCAAGTGTTCCTGCGTACCCGTTTTTTGTTTTTGAAGGGAAGGCATGGGCGGCATCTTCAATAACAAATACTCCATATTTTTTTGCGATGCTTAGTATTTCATTCATGCGGCATACATTTCCAGCAATGTGTATAGGAACTATTGCCCTAATGATCGGTACAGCCGAGGCTCTGTCTTTTTTTAAGGCATCCTCGATTTTTTCAGGATCGATATTGTAAGAATCTTTATCAATATCGCAATAAACAACTTGAGCATCCAAATGTAGGGCTGAAGAAGAAGTTGCTATGAAGGTGTAGGGAGAGGTAAGAACTGCACTACCATTGCCGATGCCGCAGGCTTCCATTGCAAGCTGAAGTCCGCTTGTTGCAGAGTTTACTGCGAGGGTATGAGAAGAACCTATGTATGACGAAAATTCTTTTTCAAAAGCTAATGCCTCTTTTCCTGTAGTAAGCCAGCCGCTTCGCAGTACTCTAAGAACAGCTTCTTCTTCTTCGCGTCCTATAGAAGGCAAAGAAAAGGGAATAAAAGATTTGCTCTGTGTCATCGTCAAGCCTCACTTTCAATTATTAACCTATAATAGGGTTGGAAAATGCTTTTTTAGGATTTTCTTTAGAACTGTCTGATCCCGGTACACTTCTTTTTTGCCTTCATCATATATGCAGATTTGTTTCAGTTCTTCTAGAATACTTTCTAAATTTTCCAAATCGCGAGTTTTTGTTAAGGTAAGTATTTTTTTATACGCTGTCTGCTGTGGATTTTCTTCATCTGTCCACAAAGGTTCATCCATTCTTTCGCCCTTTCTAAGACCAATAAACTTAATATCAACATCTTTATAAGGTTCAAATCCATATATGCGTATAACTTCTTCTGCAATGGTAAGAATTTTTATTGGTTCGCCCATGTCGAGTAAATAAGGCGTCCCATTTTGTCCAACACCGCCCGATTGGAGCACCAGAGAACAAGCTTCGGGTATGGTCATAAAGTAGCGTTTAACTTCAGGGTCGGTAACGGTGAGCGGTCCACCGGCTTTAATTTGTGCATTAAACAAGGGCAGGATTGAACCTCTCGAGCCCATTACGTTGCCGAATCGCACAAACATATACGATGAGTCACCAGAAGCCTTTTTCGAAGCCTGTAAAAGGAGTTTTTCACACAAAAGTTTAGAAACTCCATAGGTGCAAACCGGTTCAACAGCTTTATCTGTAGAAATTAAAACGAATTTTTTTACACCTGTTGCTAATGATGCATCGAGAATATTTTTTGTGCCGAATACATTATTTTCAATAACTGCAACCGGGTTTTCTTCCATAAGCGGTACATGTTTATAGGCGGCACAATGAAATACAGCATCGCATTTGAGCTTTTCCATTATATGAAACATATAGGGCCTGTCTTTAAGTTCGCCTATTACAGGTACAATGGTCGCCTTTTCACCAACTCCCTCTTTTTGGAGAAGACGTAATTCTTTATCAATCTGATAAATTGAATTTTCTCCATGTCCAAAAATATATAAGCGCGAAGCTCCGCCTGATAAGAGTTGGCGTGCAATTTCAGAACCGATAGAGCCGCCCGCACCGGTAATGAGAACACGCTTATTCCTTAAATAGGCAAGACTTTCTTTTAAAGATATCGTTACCGGTGTTCTTCCAAGAATGTCCAGCGGGTCAATATCTCTTGTTTGAATAAGGTGTGCATCTCCATCAACAATTTGCGACACACTCGGTAAAATTCGTATACGGGAAAATCCTGCTTTTAAAAGTAAATTATAAATTTCACTTATTCTTTCTTTTGGAGCGCTTGGAATAGCAATAATTGCTTCATCACGGTCTGTATGGCGTAAAAAAGAAGTAAAATGGGCAATGGGACCCAAAACAGGTGTTCCGTCTATGGTTTTTCCAATAAGCTCCGGGTCATCATCTAAAAAGGCAGCAACTTCGCCAAAAAGCTTTTTTTGGTATATTTCTTTTGCGAGCATACGACCGGCAAACCCGGCACCTATAATATACATACCTTTTTTTACATATTCAGCCATCATTCCGCCTTTTTTTCTTTACTAATTACATCAAAAGCTAAGTCGAGTGTCAGACTATTTTGTGAAATTTCAACTCTAATTCGGGCTCTTTTCTTGCGCCGATCGACCTTAACAATAAGACCTTCAAGTCCTTTCAGAGGTCCTTCAGCAACTACAATTCGTTCATTTTCATCAAAAAATACCTTTGATGTCTCCATAATTTCACCAAAGCTTAGAAAATGTTTAATTAAAGAAAGATCCTTTCCTTCCATACTATGCTTTTCTTTGTTGTTGGGTAAAAATCTGTAAAAATTCGGGGTAAACCGCATGATGTTATACAGCTCATTATCAATCTCTTCTTCGGCGGTTTCAACAAAAATATAGCCCGGAAACAAGGGAAGCATTTCTTTTACTACTTTTCCTTTTCGCCGTGTCGGCATAAGTTTTTTAGGAAAAATGAATCTTTGTTTTTCGGCCCTGAATTTTAAATTCTCTTGAAGCCTCTTTATATATTCCTCTTCTTTTAGAGTTTTTACTTGTGCTGTATAGTACTTCATGTTAGTACTAATAATATCACAATGAAATGCTTTCTTCAATCTTATAATTTACTAATAATACTTTTATACATGCCGACAATGGAGTAGTAAGATTTCTAAGGGCGGTATATGAAAAGATTGTTTTGCTTATGTGTGTTGATATTAACAGTATCCTTATGTTTTTCTGCTTCGTTAACAATACTTGTTAATCAGCGTGATGCTTCAGGAAAAGTAATCTTTGAAAATACCCGAATATATGAGGATGGCTTAATAAATTATTTCTTTGAAGCAGGTACTATAGTATCAAATGAACCTGTTTGCTTAGACAGCGAATATAAGGGATCCTATCAGGCAGCATTAGATGCATCTAAATCAGGATACATTGAATACTTAGTAGTATTTAATGTATCGATTAATGCAGACACTCAAGAATTAAGCCGCGTTGATTGGAAAGTTATTCAGGTTTGGAGCGGCAGTACAATCGAAGAAGGCAGTATAAAGGCTCCGGTAATAACAGATAAGAAGGATATTGAAAGAGGTATATTAAAATTTGCAGAGCAAAATGGTGTTTTGGTATTAAAGGCTATTGCAAAAAGGAGATAGGGAGGATATATGAAAAAATTATATACTGTAATTGCGGTATTATTTATGGCCGCTGCTTTTTTTGCTGTTACGGTAAATCCTTCGCTCGATGGACGGGCTATGGTTGCAGATAGGGGTATTTTTCCTTCTGGTAATTATGGAAAAGCTCCAGGATACTTACCCGGTGACACAGTTATTGTAACAAACCACTCAACTGGATTCGCGATCGAAGTTATGATTTTGAGCACCTTTGATGCATCTGAAGGAATAGCAATACTTCTTTCTCCAGAGGCTGCAGAAAAATTGAACATTGACAAGGGTAAGGATGTTTATGTTAAAATCCAAAAAAAGCAGGCAAATCCATTTGAAAAGGTTATAACCGCGGCTGCTAATGAAGGTGGAAAAGATATTACTGTAGACCCAGATAGTAATCCTTCAAAGATTTTTGAAGACTCTCCTGAATTGCTTCAGTTTATTAATGATTCCAGAGTTGCAGCAGAAACAGTAAGTCCAAAAGTCATAGAAATAATGCCGGAGCAAAAAACTGAACTTGCACAAGCAGTTCCTGAAATTGAAACACCTGAAGTTATAATTCCTTCTTCTGAAACTCTTAGTGCTATAGATCCTGTTGAGAAAAATCCTGTTATTGAAGAAATAGCAGAAATTGAAAACCAGCCGGTAGAAGAAATTGCAGAGATTACAAGTGAACCTATTAAAGATGTTGCAGTAATTGAACCACTTGTAGAAGAAGTATATACAGAACCATTGGACGATGAAATTGTCCCATTGTACGAAGAGCCTGTTGAAATTACACAGCAGGAAGTCGTTTCTACTGAAGAACCTGAAGAAATTCTACCTGAAACGATAGAAGAAGTATCTGTACATGAAGAGGAAATTCTTGAAGAAATCGCTGAAGGTGAGAGCCAGACTATAGAAGAAGTTGTTGAAACTGAAAGCGACGACATAGAAGAAGTTGCTGTAATTGATCCGATCAATGAAGAACCTGCAGAAGAACTTGCACAACCAGTTGTAGATGAAATAGTTCCTGTTTTAGAGGAATCTGTAGATATTGCAGAGGAAGATTTACCTCCTGCTGAAGATTCACCAATAATTGTTGATGAACCAGAGGTTGTAATTGAAACTGCCGAATCGAGAAATATTTATGAAGAAATTGTAAATGGACTCGGTGACGAAATACCGGAGTTAGTTCCAACTATTGAGAATCCCCCGCAAGTCGCAGAAACTGTAAAGGCTGTTAAAGAGGAAGCAATTATCATTGAACCAAAACCGGTTGAAACTCCTGTTGTACAGTTAGAGGAAAAAGCTGGCGAAAAGGGAATAGCAAAATATAGTAATCTTCTTAAGAAGGCAGAAGCATTGGAAAAAAATAAATACTATATTCAGATTGCTACTTTACGCGAGGTTGAAAGTATAGATACTGTCATTGCCTCATACGGTTCAAAATACCCGCTCAATTTGATTTTAGTGGATTCAAAATATCAGGTTTTAGTTGGTCCGTTTACAGATGATGAATATGCGGTAATTTTTGAAAGATTTCGTCAAAAAGAATTTAAAGATGCTTTTGTAAAGAAAATTAAGTAAGATACTTTTTATAGTCTAATACTAGATAGATAAAAAAAGCCGGATCCTGTTGAATTTTATTTCACATAGGTTCCGGCTTTAGTATTAGTTCTGATTAAAACTCTGTTCCGCTTGGAATTATTGCATTTTTTTTAATAACAATAATACCATCGGCTACAAAGAAGTTATCGTATTCACCATCTTTGGGTGTAATTGCACTCATACCTATAGAGCAGTTGTCTCCGATTCTGGCATTTTTATCAATAATGGCATTTCGAATCTTACAATTCTCACCAATACCAATGTTGGGAATTCCCTTCCAGTTGTTATCTGCTTTCTGCTCATCGTTTTCGTAATAATCCGCACCCATGCAAAGAACACCTTCAAGAACAGAACCCTTTTCTATAACACTGCGTATACCTATGACAGAATCGGTTATGCTTGCCTCCGTTAGAACGCAGCCCTCGCTCGCGGTAGCACGGGTTAGAATTGCTCTATTCATCTTTGAGGGCGGAAGATTCCGAATATGCGTAAAAATAGGTTTATCTTCATCATAGAAATTGAATTTTGGTGAAATTCTTGTAAGGTCCATAGTAGCTTCATAAAAACTGCGAATTGTTCCAATATCTTCCCAATAGCCGTCGTAGACATAGGATGAAACCTTATACTTTTTAATTGCAGCAGGAATTACTTCCTTACCAAAATCTGTAAGCTGATTATTTAAAGATGCTTCAAGAATATCTGCATCGAAAATATAAATACCCATAGAAGCAAGATAATCTTTTCCAATCGTTGCACCTGCGGTTCTTGAACCGTCAGGAATTTTCCAGTCTGAAATATCCAGATCTGATTTTGGTTTTTCCATAAAAGCCGTAATTCTATTTGCTTTGTCAATTTTCATAATACCAAAGCCGGTAGCATCTTCTCGTGTTACTGCAGTTGTTGCAATAGTGATTTGGGCTTTAGATTTAATATGAGCTTCCATAAATGCATTTAAATCCATCTTATAAAGCTGATCACCTGCGAGAATTATATAGTGTGTAGGATTTTGGGTTTTGAAGTGCATAAAGTTTTTTCTTACAGCATCAGCGGTACCTTCATACCAGCCTGAGTGTTCAAGAGTTTGTTCAGCTGCAAGAATTTCAACAAAACCGCGTGAAAAACGGTCAAAGTTATAAGCACTGGAAATGTGCATGTGAAGTGATGCAGAATTGAACTGAGTTAGAATATAAATCTGTTCAAAACCGGAATTGATGCAGTTGGAAATTGGAATATCCACAATTCTGT
>CAZLNE010000016.1:0-27079 GCA_964560975.1 uncultured Treponema sp.
TTTTAAAAGGTTCGGATTTTTGTATTTGGGTATGTATCTATATGCCTTTTTATCCGATAATACTATGAGATAACTTTTGTAGAGGCAAGAAATGTATAAATCACAACGGCGCTTAATTATTTTTGGTGTAAACGTTTTTTCCGGTTTTTTATTTGTTATACTGTCTATGTTATTGTTAGGGGATGGATCCTTCCTATCGTCCTTTATTATTGGTACCATTATTTTTTGTGTTTTTCAAATAGCTTCATCCCTACTGGCAACCAGTTATGTTTCCAAGACTGAAAGACTTGCCCTAGGAACAAAAGAAACAGGATTACTTTCTGACTTTATTAAAAAATTACGTTTCAGCTACTCTGTTGATGATTTTATTGAATCAATACAGACTGTTTTAGAAGATAAGGCAGACTGTTCTGTGCTCTATGTTGACCGTGAAAATAATTATGTTATTTATAATAGCCCGGCTCGCCTTACCTGTTCAGAAGAAACAATGCGTGTTTTGGAAATAAACTTTTCTTCCCGATGGACTGATGGTTTTTATTTTATGGACAAAGACCTTGGTATAGTTTCTGATTTAAAAGAAACAAGAGGTTTTTTTCTTGTTCATGGAACAAAGCATTTTTATATTTTCTGCCGCTATACTAAGCTTTTTGATCCAATAATTTATCCTAGATTGTTCACCGAGTTTACCCGTTTTGAGGAACGGTCAAAGACAATCACGAGCTTAAGTGAAATTGCAGAACTTTCAAAAGAATGGACAATGCTTGCAGAAACGCAAAGATCTTTCCTTCCTCAAAGAATGCCCGATATTCCAAAGCTTGATGTTGCAGCATATTTTAGACCTCTTGTTAACGTTTCCGGCGACTATTACAGCGTTCTTCCAATGGATGAGAATAAAACCCTTGTGATGCTTGGAGACGTTTCCGGTAAAGGATTAGCAGCAGCCTTAGTTATGGGCTTGGTAATGAATGTGGTTAAAATAATTGAAAATAAGGAAGATCTCGCTGGAACAGTTATAGCAATAGACCGTGCAATTAAGGGAATGAGACTGCAAGATAAGTATACTGTTTTGTTCATTGGAATTATTGATACACAAAAAATGAATATTCGTTATATAAATGCTTCTATGTCAGATCCTCTTGTTGTTACACAAACACCAGCCGGTTATAAAATAAAGCCGCTTACTTCTAATTGTTCGCTCATTGGTATTATTGATCTTGATGATTTAGTTGTTGCAGAGCAAAAACTCTATAGAGGAGATCTCATTCTCATGGCATCTGACGGTGTTTCTGAAGTTATGGATGATGATGGTGTTGAGCTTGGAGATACAGAGCTCTATATGAACACCATTCAAAATAGTGCATTGAAGTCTGCTCAAAAGTTTATTGATGATATTGCAGACTTAGTAATGAGTTATAACGGAAATAAAAAACTTCGTGATGACGTAACCATGCTTGTAGCTAAAATTGAGAGGTAAGGTATGATTTTTTTCGTATTAAACATATTATTAGGTGGTTTTTTCATTTGGTTTGCAATGATAACAGACGTAAAGTCTGATGAAATACGTATTAGACCAATTATCAATATTTCTCTTAATGCAGCAGTAGTCAGTTTGTGTATTGCTGCCTGTATTTTGGTAGAGATCTTTGGAAATGCACAACTAGAAAAAATACTGGGATTTTTAACCTTATTTACAGTATCTTTATTTTCAATAGGTTTTTTCAGATATTGTATTCAGTTTCCAGTATTTGAGAAAAAGTTTTTCCCCCGTTTTATAAATATTGTTTTAATTGCAGCTGCGCTTTATGTGGTTTTCTTTCAGATTGAGTCTGTAGGAATATCGAGCACAGAAGGCTGGTTTGTGGTTGGTAAACCTTTTATTGATGGTTATACCTGGTCTGATGTATTTTACGTATTCTTTTTGTTTGCGCTGCCTATCTTTTCTCTTCTATCATTAGTTTTTAGAATGGGAAAAATAAAAAGCAGACTTTTTCGTCAGCAAATTGTTATATGTATAGGCGCTGTGTTGGCATGCTGGGCCTTATTAAAACTTCTTTCAATTGCTTCTGTTAGAATTAATCTTTTGTATAATACGCTTTTTCCCTTTGCATTTGCAGCCTTTGTACTCATGATGTACAAGGCTTTTACCTTATCTGCTTTGTTCGATATATCAACTATCTTAAGTTCTTTGCAAAAATTCATTTATTCTGTGTTAATACAAAGCGCTATTGCAGGTGTCATTTTTGCATTGCTTCTTCCAATGAAACAACAGTCACTTTCGATGTTTCTATTAGTATACTCAGGGGCAGTTTTTTTACTCCTTCTTATAAGTTATAATGTTGTAAAAGCGATAAAGGCAAAAAAGAGAGGCCGTGAGGCAGATTATTCCCGTCACTTTGAAGATGATCTTGCATTCCTTGATTATACAGAAAACTCTATAGAAGTATCAGAAAAACTAGTAAAAATTCTTCAAGAAAATATTGATACCTCTTCTGTTGATATTTTAATTGAACTTAACGAAAAAGAACTTCTTACAGTATACAGTTCCTCTGATCGAAAGCTTTCAATCCCGCTCGATAACCCCATGTTTGATATTATCTTAAACACTGATCACCCGGTTATTTTTAGAAGCCATATAGACGCTCATCATAGTATTTCAGGCGCCCGTAAAGAACTGCAGGCTCTTTTTGATAAAACAAATGCAGATGCTCTTATTTTGCTTCATGAAGGGCGGCACATTTTCGGTGCTATAATACTTGGCGAGAAACGGCTTGGTAACGTATTTACTGATTATGATTACAAGGTTTTTCTTGAATTATACTCTTACTTCTTTGTTGTAGGGTATTACATGATGAACATCGCAAATGAGGCAATCGTAGGCACGGTAAGCCGTGAGCTTCAATACTCAGGTCAAATAATTCAGTCCATTCAGGAGAATATAGATCATATAAATAATCCGAAAGTTGATATTGGACATTTGTCGTTATCAGCACATAACCTTGGCGGTGAATTTATTGATTTTATTAGATTAACAGACGAAAGGTATATCTGTGTACTTGGCGACTTGAGCGGAAAGGGTATTAATGCAAGTATGTCTATGGTTATTGTTAAGTCTCTTATTAGAACATTCTTGACAGAAACTAAAGATTTTAAGGAACTTGTTCAGAAGATTAACTTTTTTATTAGAACAAATCTTCCAAAGGGTACCTTTATGTCCGGTATTTTCATGCTCCTGGATTTTAGCGATAATACGCTCTATTATATCAACTGCGGTATTCCTGCCTTATTTATGTATAGCCAAGCTTATAACAACGTTATTGAAATACAGGGTGAAGGCCGCGTTCTGGGATTTGTCAAAAATATTGATAAACTATTAAAGGTTAAAAAGGTTAAGTTAAATCCTGGAGATATAGTTTTTGGTTGTACCGACGGCCTTATTGAGTCAAAATCTTTGCGCGGTGAACCCTTTGGAAAAGAAAGAATTCAAAAGTCTATAATGGAAAATCTTGCATACCCTGCAGATCGTATGGCTCAATTTATGCATAGCAGCCTTATAGAGTTTACTTCAAAAGAACTCGAAGACGATGTTTCTGTTTTAGCAATCAAATATTTGTCAAGATAAGGATAGTATATGGAACAATTAAAACTTTTGGAAAAAAAAGGCGCCAACTACGTTTTGCTGGAAGCAAGCGGCACCATAAACTCGTATACATTTTCTGAATTACAGACAAAGCTGAATTCCTATGTAAAGGATACAAATGTTGTTGTTGATATGTCTATGGTTACAAATATTGATTCTTCAGGGTTAAGTGTAATTTTTGCTGCATTTAACGATGCTGAAGAGTCTGGGTATCGTTTATATATTATGCGTCCTTCAAATGAGGCTCGAAAAGCCCTGGATTCAACCGGTTTTTCCGACACATTTTCTATAGTTCAGTCTGTAACTGAAGTCTTATAGGATACAGGGGAATGTATATTTTTCGAAAAATCTCTTTAAAAAAAACTTCATCTATAGTTGTTGTCATTTTTTTTGTCTTTATTCAGTCTTCTTGTTCAAAATTACCAGCGGCAGCTCAGAGTAAGAGTTCTTCCTCCATTACAGATAAGGGAGTAGAAACAACTATGATTGACCCAAAAGAAGAAAAATTGAATACGCTTTTAGCTCGTCCGGCAATGGTTTTTACTGATGCGAGAGGAGAAGCATCAAGTCTTGCGATAAGCATTCTACATAATAAAGACGAATTTTTAAAAGATTTAGAGCGTGTTCTTTCAGATGATAGTGACGATTTACTTACTCTTGTTGATAAAAAGAATTATCTTAGTGAAACATATATTCCTCTGGATATTATTCCATTAAAAGCGAATAATGATTACAAATTAAACAGAAATGATCTTTCTCTGCGAGTGCCTGTAGAAGCAGCTCTTCGGAAAATGTCTGCGGCTGCAAAAAATGACGGCATATCGATTCTTGTAAGTTCTACATACCGATCCTATGAGTATCAAAAAAAGCTGTATGAGAGAAATGTTCGGGAAATGGGAAAGGAAGCGGCAGACCGTGAATCTGCGCAGCCGGGTACGAGTCAGCATCAAACGGGTGCTGCTATAGATTTTGGTTCTATAACTGATGACTTTGCATTGACTGCGGCCGGAAAATGGTTAGATAAGAGGGCAGGTGATTTTGGTTTTTCATTATCATTCCCCGATGAATATGAAAGTGTTACAGGCTACCGATGGGAATGCTGGCATTATAGGTATGTAGGAGTAGAAGCTGTAAATTTCCAGAAGAAATGGTTTAACAATATACAACAGTACATGCTGGAATTCATTCATTCTTGGAAGAATAGCGATCATTCGTACTAAAGCTTAAACTCTTACCGGCCCTTATCGTTATTGCAGGAATTTTCCCATTACTTGAATAAATGTGTCTATATCTTTTCTTTCTATCCAATAATGTGTAACAAGACGAAAAACACCCTTTGAATCGTTTTTGTTGATTAAGATTCCATTTGATTTAAAAAAATCTGTTATTCCATCAGGATCTACAGATAAGTTCTTAAACGAAAAAAAGACCATGTTTATATCACGCCTGGAAAAATCAATATCTATCTGTTCAAATTGAGAAAGTTCATTTGCTAAATAATCAGCATTATTATGATCTATAGAAAGCCTTGTCCGCATCTCTTTAAGGGCGACTAATCCTGCAGCCGTTAAGATACCGGTTTGTCTCATTCCGCCGCCCATTATTTTTCTGTTTGCCCGTGCTTTTTCTATGAACGAGGCCGTTCCTGCTAAAAAAGAACCTGCTGGAGCGCACAAACCTTTAGACAGGCAAACCATGACAGAATCTGCATATTTTGTAATTTCGACGGCTTGAACGTTAAGTTTTATGCTTGCGTTAAATAAGCGGGCTCCATCTAAATGTATAGGTACATGATGCCTGCTTGAGACGTATTTCATTTGTTCCATGAATGACAGTGGAAGAATTGAACCAAGTGAGTGTGCATTTTCAAGACATAGCAATCCTGTTTCTGGTTCATGAATATCTTTATTGACTCGAATTCTTGAAGCATATTCATCGGGATCTAAAACCGGCCCCAAAGCACTAATAGTTCTTAGTTGAACACCCGCAATAATACTCGATGCACCTGCCTCATGCTGAACTATGTGGCATGAATCGTCAAGAACAACTTCTTGACCCCTTTTACAATGAGTAAATAATGCCAGCTGATTACCAAAGGTTCCTGAGGGAACAAAGAGAGCGGCTTCTTTTCCTGTTAAACTAGCCGCATATGACTCAAGTTCAACAGTAGTTGGATCTTCTGCGTATCCGTCATCCCCAACTAATGCATTTTTCATTGCCTCTCTCATTTGTTCGGTAGGCCAAGTTACAGTGTCGCTTCGTAAATCAATTACATTCATAGTTCAATTTTACTGTATTTCATACATGCCGGCAATCACCTGACAGTGAAAAACTGAGATAATTGAGTTTTTATATATCATGTTGCAACAATATTGACGAGCTTATTGGGCACAATAATAATTTTTGCAACTTTTTTACCTTCTATGAATTTCTTTACACCTTCGGTTTCCAAGGCTGTTTTTTCAATAAAGGCCTTATCAGCATTGATTTGGGTTTCAAATTTGTCACGAATTTTACCATTTACTTGTACTACAATCGTACACTGGTCATCTTTGCAGTAATCTTCATTGTATGAAGGCCAAACCTCATAACTTATGGTTTTACTGTGTCCAAGTTTTTCCCAAAGCTCTTCTCCCATGTGAGGAGCGTACACCGAAATGAGTTTTACAAAATCTGTCCATAAGCTGCGGGGAATACTATCCATTTTGGTAACTTCATTGATAAAAATCATCATTTGACTTATTGCAGTGTTAAAATTAAGGCTTGATGTATCTTCAGTCACCTTTTTGATAGTTTTATGAAGCAGTTTTCTAATATTTGTAAGGGATGCTTCGTTAAGATTTCTATCATCGAGCGGTTTTTCGCTTACAGCCCAAATGCGTTCGAGGAATCTATGCACTCCAATGAGACCTTGTGTACTCCATGGCTTTGAAACTTCAAGAGGGCCCATGAACATTTCATACATACGTACTGAGTCAGCTCCATATTCTTTTATTACATCATCAGGGTTTACAACATTTTTCAAAGATTTAGACATCTTTGCGATAACCCGTTCTAGTGTTTCGCCTGTCTCGTTGTCAATGAAGATGCCGTTTTCTTTTTCTGTAACACTGTCTGTAGGAACAAGGGTCTTGTTTTTTCTTTGGAATGCATAGGATGTAATCATTCCCTGGTTAACTAAACGCTGAAAAGGTTCTTTAGTGCTGACTACGCCTAAATCGTACAAAACTTTGTGCCAAAAGCGTGCATAGAGAAGGTGAAGAACAGCATGTTCAGCGCCTCCTACATAGAGATCAACAGGCATCCAGTATTGTACGGCTTTTTGAGAGGCAAATTCTTGTGTATTGTGCGGATCCAAATACCGTAAATAATACCAGCACGAACCTGCCCATTGAGGCATGGTATTTGTTTCGCGTTTTGCTTTACCTCCGCAGGTTGGACAGGTACAGTTAACCCAGTCTTCAATACCTGAAAGAGGACTTTCTCCAGTTCCAGTCGGCTGATATGTTTTTACTTTTGGCAACTCCAGGGGTAAATCTTTTTCATCTATTGCTACACAACCGCATTTTGGGCAGTGCACTAAAGGAATAGGTTCACCCCAATAGCGCTGTCGGCTGAATACCCAGTCTCTCAGCTTGTAATTAACAGCCTTTTTACCAATTCCTTTTTCTGTCAGCCAGGAAATGATAGAGGGAATGGTCTGTTCAGTTTGCAAGCCTGTAAAACCGCCGCTGTTAATAGTATAGCCATCCGCGGTTGTACAATCGGTAAGTTCTGTGAATATTGCAGGGTATTTTTTTGTCAATTCCTCGTATGCAGAAGTATTTTGAGCTGCATTTTTCAGTACCTCGCTTCCTCCAAGGCTTTCAACTTCCTCTTTGGATGCAACAACCTTTATAATAGGAAGATTAAATTTTTTTGCAAACGCCCAGTCGCGCTCATCGTGTGCTGGAACAGCCATAATTGCACCTGTTCCATAGGAAATGAGAATGTAATCAGAGATCCAAATAGGAATTAATTTACCGTTTACAGGGTTAACTGTATAAGAACCGGTAAAAACACCTGTTTTATCTTTTGCGAGGTCTGTTCTTTCAAGGTCGCTTTTCTTTGCAGCCTGTTCAATATAGGCTTCTACAGCTTTTTTCTGGCCGCCTATTGCAAGTTTATTAACCATGGGATGTTCGGGTGCAATTACCATATAGGTTGCACCAAAAAGCGTATCTGCACGGGTTGTATATATGAGAAGACTATCTTTTGATGGTTTTCCGTCTTTATCTGCTATAGGGAAGGATACTTCCGCACCTTCACTTTTACCGATCCAGTTTTTCTGCATGAGTTTAATGGATTCACTCCATTCAAGGTTGTCAAGATCTTCAAGCAGGCGGTCGGCGTAAGATGTAATTCTTAATATCCACTGGCGGATAGTTTTTCTTGTTACTGCTTCTCCGCACCGGTCACATCGGCCGTCTTTAACTTCTTCATTGGCAAGCCCCGTGAGACAGCTTGGGCACCAGTTAATTGGTGTTTTTGCTTCGTAGGCTAAACCTCTTTTGTAGAGCTGTAAAAAAATCCACTGTGTCCATCGATAATAGTCTGGCGTACAGGTTGATACGCAGCGGTCCCAGTCATAGGAAAATCCGAATGACTTAATCTGCTGTGTAAAGTGTTCTATATTTGCATTTGTTGTAGTGCTTGGATGGGTTCCAGTTTTTATAGCATAGTTTTCTGCAGGTAGACCAAAGGCGTCATAACCCATGGGATGGAGAACATTGTATCCGTTCATTCGTAGGTAGCGGCAGTAAATATCAGTTGCGGTGTAGCCTTCAGGGTGACCTACATGTAATCCTTGTGCTGAAGGGTAGGGAAACATGTCTAGAACATAGCGTCTTTTTTCTTTAGAAAAAGACGGATCTTCTGTTACTTTGAAAGTTTTATTTTTTTCCCAATAAGATTGCCATTTAGGTTCAATTGTTTCAAAAGAATATTTTGCCATTATTCTGTACCTCAATCTAAAATGAACAAGGCATGAAGCTTTGTTTTAATAACAAAGTATATCATATTGGACAATACAGGTTCAACCGGTACGAGGGCTAGACATCCAGGTTGCTCAAAAAACATACTCATATTATACTTAGAGGTATGAAATTATCATTAAAGCACTATTGTAAGGAACTTTGGTCGATGTTTACCGTCTTTGTGAAAATTGGAAGTGTTACCTTCGGCGGCGGCTTGGCTATGATTCCTATTTTAGAAAGAGAACTTGTGGATAAAAAAAAGTGGACTACACGCACAGATTTGATGGACTATTATGCTGTATCTCAGGTTACTCCCGGAATTATAGCAGTGAATGTTGCTACCTTTCTCGGCTATAAAAGGCTTGGTATTATTGGCGGCATTATTACAACCTTTGGCGTTGTATTTCCTTCCCTTATAATTATAAGCGTGATTGCTTTTACAATTGACTCAATAGATCATATCGATTGGATCCAAAAAGCATTAACCGGTATTAATATTACAGTTGCAGCTATGCTTACTAAAATACTCTGGACATTTATTAAAAGTTCTATAAAAACCATAAAAAATGTTTTTGGAATAATTCTTGTGCTGGCTTCTTTTATATTAGTAACTGTATTCAATATTGATTCTGCTTTTATTATTCTCGGCAGTGCCCTTTGCGGATTAGCTGCGTGGGGCATCGGCAATGCTGAATCATTAAAAAAAATGAATGCAAAGAACCATGCACTCGAAACATCTGATAAAACCAAGACTGATAACGGGAAGGTTGAATGATGAGTCTTTTAGAATTATTTGGCATCTTTTTTTATGTCGGTCTTTTTACCATTGGGGGCGGACAGGTCGCAATAACCCTTATGCAGCAGGTTCTATTTGAGAAAAACTTGATTAGCCCTGAGCGCTTTTTTAATATGGTTGCAATATCTGAAAGTACACCCGGACCTATTGGAATAAATATGGCAACCTATGTAGGCTGTCATTTTTATGGCTTTTGGGGAGGCTGCCTGACAACTTTTGCAACGGTACTGCCATCTCTTATTATCATAATGATAATAGCATCGTTCTTTTCTAAGGTTCAGGATAAACCGCTAGTAAAGGCAGCTTTTGTTGGTTTGCGTCCGGCTGTGACCGGGCTTGTAGCGGTTGCTGCGTGGCAGGTTTTTAAAACTGCCCTTCTAAATATAGATTCTTATACCATATCTGGTA
Source organism: uncultured Treponema sp. (assembly GCA_964560975.1). GTDB lineage: Bacteria > Spirochaetota > Spirochaetia > Treponematales > Treponemataceae > JAAZLA01. The sequence goes on from CAZLNE010000016.1 coordinate 9,857, forward strand.
ATTTACTAGACTTAATAAATCCTGTGAGTATAGGTATCTATGGTGTAATGCTGATTGTTTTTTTTAAGAGTAAAATTCATCCCATTATACTTGTTTTTACAGGGGCCCTAGCAGGAGTTGTATTGTTATAAAAAAAGCCTTCAAAATCTTTTGATGATTTGAAGGCTCCTTAAACAAACTATGTATCTGAGCTTATTTTTTAGCTATTTCTGTAATGCTTGTAACTAAACCAGCCATGTTCTGAAGATCTGAAGGTATAATTATTTTTGTGGCTTGTCCGTTAGCAACCTTTTCAAAGGTTTCAAGACTGCGCAATCTTATAACAGACTGATCAACACCGACATTTTTTATCATGGTAAGACCTTCTGCTGTTGCTTTTTGAACAGCCATAATTGCTTCTGCCTCTCCTTCTGCTTCCCGGATTGCGGCTTCTTTCTTTGCTTCTGCATCAAGAATTAGAGCCTGCTTTTTACCTTCTGCAACGAGAATTGCAGCTTGTTTTTGGCCTTCTGCAATGAGGATCGATTCTCTGCGCTCCCGTTCAGCTCTCATCTGTTTTTCCATAGCTTCTTGAATAGAGCTTGGCGGAATAATATTTTTTACTTCAACACGATTTACCTTAATACCCCAAGGATCAGTGGCTTCATCAAGAATACTGCGCATTCTGGTATTGATCACGTCCCTGCTTGTTAAGGTACCATCAAGTTCCAACTCTCCAATAATATTACGAAGTGTTGTAGCCGAAAGGTTCTCTATTGCATTCATCGGGTTTTCTACACCATAGGTATATAGTTTTGGATCAGTTATTTGAAAATAAATAACGGTGTCAATCATCATCGTAACATTATCTTTTGTAATAACAGGCTGGGGTTTAAAATCAAGAACTCGTTCTTTGAGGGAAACTCTATTCGCAATTCTATCAATTAAGGGCATTTTTACTCTTAATCCAACCTGCCATGTTGTAAGGTATCCTCCAAGTCTTTCAATGATGAACGCATCAGACTGAGGCACAATTCTAATGTTTGTAATAATAAGAATTAAAATAAATGCAATCAACACAATAACAATGTACAACATAGGTTCTCCTTTTTGTTTATAGTATCAGTTTCAATATAAAATTGTCAAATTAGGTTTTTTTAACGATGACAGTGGCACCTTCTATGCGCACTATTTCACACTCACTGTCCTTTTCCAATTCTTCCTCAGAGTCTGATTTTGCACCCCAAATAAGCCCGTTAATCTTTATTTCACCTTTTTCAAATTTTGTTACGGCTTTGACGACTAAAGCCTTTTTACCGATGAGACTGTCTGCATTTGTTTTCTCTTTTCCTATCTTTAATTTTTTTACAGCATAGGGGCGGGTAAAAAACAGCAGGGCAGATGAAATTAATAGCCAGATCAGGATTTGCACTGCAAAGGGAATGGGTAGAAACGAAATGAAAATCATGACCAAGGCGCCGAGAGCAAACCAGATGGTTGTTAAACCAAGCGTCACAACTTCTATGAGTGTTAACAAAATCGCAATAATGAGCCAAAACCAGCTCAGGTTTTGTAAAATAAATTCTATCATGAATTAATTATAACTCATTATTCTAAAACTGCATAGTTTTTATTTCCAAAAATGTAATTACGTCATATACTATTGATATCGTAAATTATTGTTACACTTGTGTTGGAGGTGGTATGAGTATTCACATAGAAGCAAAGGCTGGAGAAATTGCTGATGTTGTTTTATTGCCCGGAGACCCATTACGGGCTCAGTTTATAGCAGAAAATTTTTTGGAAGACGCTTATTGTTATACTAAGGTCCGCAATATGTTCGGCTTTACTGGTACCTATAAAGGAAAAAGAATATCGGTCCAGGGAACAGGAATGGGGCAGCCGTCAATATCAATATATGCTAATGAATTATTCTCTTCGTATGGGGTGCAAACTGCCGTACGCATAGGGACTTGCGGTGCAGTTCACGCATCGACAAAGGTAAGAGATGTAATTCTAGCCCAAAGCGCCTGCAGTGATTCAGCAAATTTAGTACAACGGTTTGGTCATTTACATTATGCTCCAACCGCAGATTTTTCATTGCTGTATAAGGCATATGAAACAGCAAAGGCTCTTTCCCTGCCTGTACTCTGCGGTCCAGTCACTTCGACTGACTTATTCTATGATGAAAATGAAACTTGGAAACTATGGGCACAATACGGAGTTCTTGCGATGGAAATGGAAACTGCAGAACTTTATACACTAGCGGCAAAATACGGACGAAAGGCATTGTCGATTCTTACAGTTTCAGATCATATTGCAACCGGTGAGAGTACAGGAGCGGAAGAAAGGCAAAAAACTTTCTCACACATGATGAAACTTGCATTAGAGACTGTACTGTAAAATAACAGATAAAGGTATCAGCTTAAATTTGTCTCTGCCAACGAGGAAGAAATAATTTTTGTGACTTCTGAGCTTTTTTTTGCTTCCTGCTGTACATTTGCAAGGGCCGTTTTAATGTTTGAAAGAAGCTCATCCAATGAATTAACCCTGGTTTCCAGCGTGGAAGCAAAGTCGGAAACGTTTTTTATAGCATTGCTCTGTTCTGTAATTTCTGAAACAGTATCTTCTACTATGTCTGCGGTAGTTCTTGATTCATCAACAATGTCTTGAATTGCCTTCATAACCTCGCGTGTACCAAGATCCATCTCAGTGACACCTGATAGTATTTCTTCAATTGCCAGTATTGTGCTTTTAAGTTCTTCGGTGCTGCGTTCAATATATTTTTTAAACTCTGTTGCAGATGCTGATGCCGAACTGACAACTTGACTGTTAGTTTTTAATACTTCAGATATTTGTCCGGCGTTTTTAGCGGTTTCCTCAGAAAGTTTTCGTATTTCTTGAGCAATGACTCCAAAGCCCTTACCAAAGTTGCCGGCATGAGCAGCTTCAATTGAAGCATTCATGGCTAAGAGACTCGTTTGACTTGCAATATTATCTACAGTGGTGACAAACCCGTTAATGCCGTCGGAATACTTTTGTACATTTGCCATTTCATCAACAAGTTTTTTAATAAGATTGGTTTGAGCATTGAGAGTTTCTACAATTTCGTTCATAGAAGTTTTACGCTTTTGTGCAATCTCGCTGATATTTGTGAGGTTTGCAGAAATTTCAGTTATAGCTGCTGATGTTTGTGTAATTGCTGCATTCTGACTTTGCACACTGTTTTTCATGTTGCTAACTTGATTTAATACCTGTGTACTAGAATTCTTGATTGTATCTGTTTCAGAGGTGAGATTTGCAGATTCGGTTATTAAATATTTATATAAGTCATCGATTTTTGAAACGTCGCCCCTGGCCTTGCCTGTATGATCCTCGAGATTATTTCCAATATCAAAACCTTTTTTTGCATGTTCGAGAATACCAGAGAGAAGATGGAGTGTTTCTTCAGATTTTTTAGCAGCAGCATCAGAAGCCTTAATAAGTGCATAATCCATCCTGTTGAGTGAAAGAATGGTAACATTAATTATGACGAGAACTATTAATCCGGCCGCAATTGCTGTAACTGTATTTCCCTTATTTATGAGCATGTAATTTGGAGCAAAAACAAGGCAGCTGAGTCCATAAATAAGCATAGACGCAATAAAAAAGATGATGAGCTGACGTCTGCTTAACGCAACAGACTGGTTAGTGGTAGAAATAGCTGCAATCCAAAATGCTCCCTGGTAAAGATGGAGAGGGTTTGAGGTATCTCCAATAAAAAAAGACAGTGCAGCGCAAATCATAATGAATGCAATGGTATCTAGTATTCCGCCTATGAAGGGACTTTTATATTTGAATACCAATGTAGCCGAAGAAAACATAATACACATGGAGGCAACAAAAATAAGAGTTGGAATATCTTTTTTATAAATTTCTACAACAATGAGCAGTATGGTGGCTATTATGAGCAGAAGATTCACGGTTATTATGAAGGGAATTTGTGTTCTAACCTGATTATTTTGCTTTGCTAATATCTCGTTAGAAGGCATAAAAAAAGCTATTAATTTATTCAGTTTTACTGCCATAAAGCTCTCCTGGTTATCTATATTATACCACATTTAGCGGTTTTCCGCTTAAGAAGAGTTTTATATTTTCTTCTACAATACTCATAAGCCGCGTTCTTGTTTCAAGCGAAGCCCATGCAATATGGGGCGTAATAATGGTATTTGGCGCCCTATAAAGGGGATTATCCTTTTTCATTGGTTCTTCTGATAGTACATCTGCTGCAAAGCCTGCAATGCGTTTTTCTATTAATGCGTTCTGCAGAGCAGCCTCGTCAATTAAGCCTCCCCGTGCTGTATTAATAAGAAATGCGCTTTTTTTCATCAGAGCAATGGTATCTTTATTTATGAGGTTTTTGGTTTCATTGGTAAGCGGACAATGCAGACTTATAAAGTCGCTTTTTGCAAAAAGTTCTTCTTTTGAGCAGTATTCTACACTTGGAATCGAATCGGCGGATTCTTTTCGGCGGGAATGAAAAAGAACCTTCATGCCAAAAGCTTGTGCTATGATCGCTGTTTTTTTTCCGATGGCACCGAAGCCGATGATACCAAGGATTTTTCCTTCCAATTCACACAGAGGAGTCTTCCAGTAGGTAAAGTCGGGGCAGGCAATCCAGTCTCCGTTATATACGCTGTCATTGTGTTCTGTAACTCTGTTTGAAAAAGCAAGAATGAATGCAAAAACCTGCTGTGCCACGGCAGAAGTACTATAGCCTGGAACATTTGTTACTGTAATTCCTTTTTTATGTGCATAGGAAATATCAACAACATTGTAACCTGTCGCATTTACACCAATATAACGTAAATTAGGACAGGAATTCATAAGGTCTTCGGTGATCGGCACCTTATTAATAAGAATTGCCTCTGCATCTCCGATTCTTTCGACTGCTTGTTGCGCCTCTGTACGATCGTAAACCGTATATGTTCCATATTTTTTAAGCCAGCTCCAGGTTAAGTCTCCCGGATTCATTGCATATCCGTCTAAAACTACTATTTTCATGATTATCAGTATAGACCGAAATAAGCATTTTGAAAAGATTTTATTGCAACCTTGAATCATATTAGGCTGGATTGACAAATAAAGAGTATCAATCTATCATCGAAAGAATACGACCGGCATAGTCCGGTAGACATACAATGTAAAGGGATACACATGAAACCAACATTAGTAGTATTGGCAGCCGGAATGGGAAGCCGCTATGGCGGAGTTAAACAGATAGACGGCGTTGGACTCCATAACGAAACCTTGCTTGATTATGCGACATACGATGCAATGAAAAGCGGTTTTGGAAAGGTAGTTTACATTATTAGAAAAGATATTGAAGCAGATTTTAGAGAACGCTTATTTAACAATGTCGCAAAAAACGTTAACGCTGAATATGTGTTTCAGCAGCTTGATTCATTGCTTACAAAGGAACAGATTGCACAATCTGCCGGAAGAAAAAAGCCCTGGGGTACCATCCATGCAGTGCTTTGTGCACAAAAGGCAGTAAAAGAACCTTTTGCGGTAATAAATGCAGATGACTATTACGGCCGCGAAGCATTTAAAACAATGGCAGGGCATTTATCAGCTAGTGATGTAAACAGCACAGAACATGCTATGGTCGGCTATGTATTAGGAAATACTATGAGTAAGTCCGGTACGGTTTCACGTGCTGTTTGTACTGTAAAAGACGGCTACCTTGCCGGTTTGCGCGAAAATACAAAAATAGGCTACGAAGGGACTAAAATTATAAGTGAAATAGACGGACAAAAAATTGAGCTGACAGGGAAAGAATGGGTTTCTATGAACTTTTTTGGTTTTACTCAAAAGGCCTTTAATGTTTTTCACGATTATTTTGATTCGTTTATTAAAGAAAATGCTGGAAGTGAAAAAGCAGAAGTCTATCTGCCTGAAGGTGCAGCCCGCATTATCAGCTCAGGACAGGGGAATATGAAGTTTTACAGTTCGACCGAAAAATGGTTTGGAATGACATATCCTGAAGATAGAGTACTGGTAAAAAATGAAATTGCTGCAAAAATCTCTCAACATTATTATCCTGAAATTTTGTGGGAGAAATAAGCATGTTTAAAACGCAGCCGTATGTTTCTACTAAGGTGTGGGGGTATGAAAAATGGATTGTTTCAGCCTATGCGGCGGGACAGTCATATGTAGATCCTCAGACTGAGTTTATAGGCGGTAAAGAATTATCACGGATTATCGGCAGCGATTATCCCTTGCTTATAAAAATACTTCAGGCAGACGGGACTCTTTCTATACAGGTTCATCCTGATGATGCTTATGCGCTCGAACATCAGGAGCCTAATGGAAAAACAGAGTGCTGGTATGTTTTGGATGCAGTAGAGAATGCAACACTGATTTGCGGGTTTAATAATGCTTATAGCATGGACGAAATTAAAAAAGCTATACAAGATAAAAGCTTAGAATCTTATGTACAAAAAATTTCTGTACAAAAAGGCGATTTTATTTTTATTCCGGCGGGGACAATTCACTCTATACAAGGCGGTTTGCGGCTTTTAGAAATTCAGCAGGCGAGCGATACAACATACCGGCTCTATGACTGGGGCCGTCCGCGCGAAATACATGTTGAGAAGGGCACTGAGGTTATTAAGCACGTTCCAATAGAAGTGCAAAAACCTTTTTCAGGACTTTTTTCCTGCGAATATTTTGCTGTTGAAAAGCAGGGTATTTTTAATCGGGGAACCATTGAGTTTCCTTTGAATGCAGAGAGCCCGACCCCCGCTCAGGAAACGGAATGGGTAAGCTTCTTTGTTATTGAAGGAGAGGCCTTGTGCACCTCTAACACAGGAGAATCTTTTACGGTAACAAAGGAAGATACAGTGATGGTCCGGCTTGGTGAAAAAATTACAGTTACCGGGAATCTTAGTATCATGAAAATGTATTAGATAAAGTAAACATGTAAAGTCCTTATAAAAAAAGCCTGCACTTAGAAGCGCAGGCTTTTTTGTTATTTAAATCCGCTAGAATACTAATCGTCCTGAGCTTGCTCAATCATAAATTCTTTTGCAGCGGCAATTACATCATCTGCAATCTTGCCTGATATAGGATCATAGTGGTCAAAGGTAGTTTCAAAACTTCCTGTGGCGCTTGTCATGGAACGCAGGTCTATTGAATATTTCAAAAGTTCAGACTGAGGCGCCTGAGCCCTTATTTCTTCAATACCGCCGCCGAGCGGGCTTTGACCAAGTATTCTTCCTCTTTTTGAAGAAAGGTCAGACATAATATCGCCCAGGTATTTAGATTCAACCCACACCGTAATGTTCATAACAGGTTCAAGAAGAATGGGGCCTGCACTTCTCATTGCATCTTTGAAAGCATTGCGGGCAGCAAGTTTAAATGCCATTTCAGAGGAGTCTACAGGATGTTCTTTACCATCAAGGACTGTGGTGCCAATATCTACAACAGGATAGCCTGCAAGTACACCATGTTCCATAGCCTCTTTTACACCCTTTTCTACACCGGGAATATAGCCCTTAGAAATGGCACCTCCGAAAACTGCGTTGGTAAATGAATATTGTGCTCCTCTCTCAAGAGGATCAATGGCGAGAACTACGCGTCCATACTGACCGTGGCCGCCGGACTGTTTTTTATGTGTGTATTCAGCTTGTGCTTTTCGCTGTATTGTTTCACGATAGGCGACACGCGGAACCATTGTTACAATACTTATTTTTGCAGTTGAACGAATTTTATCGAGCAGGATGTTTAATTGCAGTTCACCCATACCTGATAAAACATTTTGTTTTGTTTCTGCATTAAACATATACGATATTGTCCTGTCTTCCTCTGCAAAGCGGGTGAGCAATTCGCTCATCTTGTCTTCCTCTTTTTTGTCCTTTGCAGAAACAGCCATTGAGTAAACTGGATCCGGATGCCGTAGACGTACAAAGGGTAGTGTTCCAGCTGAGGAGGAGAGGGTGTCGCTTGTTTTCGCTGTAGGAAGTTTTGCTGCAATTCCAATGTCTCCAGCATTAAGCTGTTTTACTTCTTCCAGTTTTTTACCCATACAGCGGTAGAGTTTTCCAACTTTCTCCTTTCTTCCGTCTGCACTAATATTGAATACTTCTGTATCTGCGCTTAGTGTTCCCGTTATCACCTTAATATAGGAAAGGCGGCCGGAGAATTGCTCGCTTGACGTCTTAACAATAAGGGCTTTAAGGTCTCCCTCTTGAGCTGTTTTTATGGTTGTTGTTTCCCCATTTTGATCTACTGCCGACTCAAGTGCATTTTCAGGAGAAGGGGCAATATGGGTAATAAAATCGAGAACAGAAACAAGTCCGCAGCTTTTAATGGTGCTTCCCGCAAATGTTGGAACAATGCGGTTATTAACAAAGGCTATTTTTAACCCCATTGCTATTTCATCAGAAGTCAATTCACCTTCATCGATGAATTTTACGAGTAAATCCTCATCTCCTTCTGCTGCCGCTCCCGAAAGTACTGCAAGCGCATCAAGATAGGCTGCCTTATATTCATCGGGAATATCTGTCTCTTTTTCTTTTTCTCCAGGAGCAGGAACAAAGTAAGCTTTTCCCTTAATAACATCAATAACACCTTTAAAGTCGTTTCCTTTTCCCATGGGAATGGTTACGGGGCAGGCTTCAACAGAGAATTTATCGTGAATATCTTTAGGAATTGATTCTGCTATACTGCGGTCCTCATCGCATCGGTTAATGAATACAAAACGCGGCTTATTGCGTCTGTCCAGATCACGCCACAGTTTAATGGTTTCTATTTGAACACCGCTTCTGCCGTCAATAAGCATGAGAGCCATTTCTGATGATCTAAATGCAGATATTACCTCTCCTATGAAGTCAGAAGAACCGGGAGTGTCCCAAATATTTATGTTTTTATCCTTCCAGGTGATGTGTGAAAGCGAAGCATTAATTGATATCTTATGTTCGATTTCTTCAGGAGTGTAATCGCTTACTGTTTTTCCTGATTCTACCGATTCGGGCTTTGGAATTGCTCCTCCTATGTATAAAAGCTGCTCAAGCAATGTTGTTTTCCCGGTCTGACCGTGACCCGCAATTGAAACATTTCGTATTTGGCTCGTGTTAAAATCCATTCAAAACTCCTTTTTTTTAGGTGAATTTCTTTTTGACAATTCCATGCCGTTGTTCTATGATAGGGCTTGAATTCGCTTATTGTCAAGGAAAAAAAAGAGTTTAAGAAAAAGGGGCAGCGCAGGATGATTAAACACTGAGTATTCGTGGACCTGTCTCTCTTTATACTGCACACTAAGAGCGAAATTGTATAGAAATATACATCTTTTACACCTCTAGGAAAATGCTGATAATGTGTTATACTTATTATGACTAACTGGTATTTCGTTAAGCAGGAGCAGCATATGAAAAAACAGCAAATGAGTATTCATGAATTAGAAAAAGAAGTACAAGAGTATGTACTGCGGATAGAAGAAATAGAAAAAAATATAGGAACGATTGTACTTCCTTCCAGTGATTCCCTCGTAAGTGAGGAGTCTCTGGCCTTGTACAATTCTTTGGTCAGTGATCAAAAAAAAATAATGGAATCAATAGCTTCTATTGAAAATCTACATTCAAAAATTACCTCGGTTAAGACAAAACAAAAAGAGATACAGGAACGAATAAGTTCATTATCTGCTGAATGGAATGAAAAGTATAAGGTTTTTGGAAAAACACTAATTGCTAATTATGATCCGCAGATGGCGGCTATTATAGGGACAGACTTTACCGAGACTCAAGCCTTATCGTCGAAAATAGAAGAGCAGGAGGTTCAGTTCGAGGCTGATAAGGCCTCTCTTGAAAACCAGGGCTTTTTTACTAAAATGATAAATCAGGTAAAGCTGTCTGCTTTAGGTACAAACCTTTCTGCTCAAAAAAGACGGCTTGAGAATTTATATACCGCAGCAGGAAAAAAAGCATATGAGTCCGGTTTTTTTCAAAAGGACTATGAGCAGAGGACCTTAGATATTCTTCTAACACAATCAATAGATTCACTTGGCTCATTACGTGAAGAAATAGAGCATGAAAAAAAACTTTTAGAAGGGGCTGTCTCTGAAGAAAAGGTTTTACATACATCCTTGGATGCTATAGGAATTAGCGGAAGTTTTAATAGAAAGCTGGAACATTTTTCAAATAGTCTTTTAGAAAAGCAGCAGGAGCTTTTACAGCTGTATAACAAGACAGGACATGAGTACATTGCAAAATACGCGGCTCAAGATGGATCAAAGCCTCGTAAAATTCCTGCTGAGATTGATGCTTCGGTTACACAAATGATTAAAGAAGCTCAAAAACAACATCTAGACCTGTATGTTTGTAAACAGAAGATCGAGATTCTTAAGATTGCTTCTCTTATTAATGATAAGGAAAAATCTATAGCTTCTATGCAGCAGTCAATAATTGATAATGACGTACGCATAAGCAGACTTCAAGCACAAAATGCAGATTTTGCCGAGAAAATTACTGCTCAGGCTAATGAAAAAGACGAATTGCTTCTTAAAAAAGCAGATCTTGAAAAAACGATAATCCAGATTTAGTACACTCAGATTGAATAAGTCTCATAAGTGCTTGTACTTGATTTATTTTTTTGACTTTTTGTGATACACTTATACATTATGGGTGGAGAAAAAAACGAAAAAAAGTCTCGGGCTGTGTATGATGAATCAAAAATCAAACACCTGAGCCCGCTTGAGCATATTCGTCTGAGAACGGGTATGTACATTGGCCGTCTTGGTGACGGTACGAATCAAAACGACGGTATTTATATTCTTCTCAAAGAGGTTGTCGATAACGCCATAGATGAATTTATTATGGGAAACGGCACGTCGATCGATGTTGAACTTAAAGACAACATGGTTAAGGTGCGCGACTTTGGCCGGGGAATTCCGCTTGGAAAACTTGTAGACTGCGTATCGCAGATAAACACGGGTGCAAAATACGATGATGAAGTGTTCCAGTTTTCTGTTGGTCTTAATGGCGTAGGTACGAAGGCAGTCAATGCACTTTCAGAGCACTTTAGGGTTGTTTCAGTAAGAGATGGAAAGTGTGCAGAAGCAATTTTTGAACGCGGAAAACTTACAAAAGAAAGAAAGGCATCGGTAAAGCCCGATGTAAAAAACGGTACCTATGTCGAATTCATACCGGATAAACAGATTTTCGGGGATTTTGCATTTAACCAGGAATTTATAGAAAAGCGCATGTGGAATTATGCCTATCTTAATGCAGGTCTTACCATCAATTATAACGCTCAGAAATTTATCAGTCAGCATGGATTATTAGATTTATTAAATTCTGAACTGGAAGGAGAGAGCATCTATACTGTAGGCTATTTTAAGGGAAAGCAGCTTGAGTTTTCTTTTACCCACTCGAATGCCTATGGAGAAAATTATTTTTCTTTTGTAAATGGACAATATACCTCAGACGGCGGAACACATTTATCAGCCTTTAAAGAAGGGTTTTTAAAAGGTGTAAATGAGTTTTACCGCAAAAACTTTAAAAGCGAAGATGTGCGCGATGGTATGACGGCGGCTGTAGCAGTAAAAATACAGTCTCCAGTATTTGAAAGTCAGACAAAAAATAAACTTGGAAACACTGAAATACGCGGCTGGATTGTAAACGAGACCAAGGCTGCGGTTGATGATTGGCTTCACCGGAATGCAGAAGCAGCGCGTCTTCTTGAACAGAAAATAATTGCGAATGAAAAGCTCCGCACTGAACTTAATACTGTAAAAAAAGAAGCGCAGGCTGCGGCTAAAAAAATTGCTTTAAAAATTCCGAAGCTTAAAGACTGCAAGTATCACCTTGAAGACGGAGATAAAGGCGAAGGAACGATGATATTCATAACCGAGGGAGATTCTGCGACGGGTTCTATGGTTTCATCGCGCGATGTTATGAGGCAGGCAATATTCAGTCTTAGAGGAAAGCCGGAAAATATGTACGGCCGTAAACGAGCCGAGATTTACAAAAACGCCGAGCTTTATAATCTGATGATGGCTCTTGGTATTGAAACTGATACTGAAGGGCTTCGATATGAAAAAATAATTATTGCAACCGATGCCGATAACGACGGATTCCATATTCGTAATTTGATGCTGACATTTTTCTTAGGTTACTTCGAAGAGCTTGTTACTTCGGGCAGGGTTTTTATTTTAGAAACCCCCTTATTCCGCGTCCGTAATAAAAAAGACACAAGATATTGCTACTCAGAGACTGAGCGCGATGAAGCCTTGAAGGCTTTGGGATCGAGTGCAGAGGTAACGAGGTTTAAAGGACTTGGAGAAATTAGTCCCAAGGAATTTGGACAATTCATTGGTGAAGAAATGAGAATTGTTCCGGTGGAAGTTAAGTCTCTTAAAGATGTACCTAAGCTTTTGGAATTTTATATGGGAAAAAATACTCCCCAGAGGCGTGATTTTATTGTAAATAATCTGCTTTCTGACATTGATGTATAAGGCGGGACAACTGATATGGCCTTTGTTAAAAACTTATTTGATAAAAACTTTTTGGAATATGCAAGCTACGTTATTCGTGACCGGGCAATACCGGATCTTGAAGACGGATTAAAACCTGTTCAGCGAAGAATTATGCATACCCTTTTTGAAATTGACGACGGCAAATTTCATAAGGTAGCTAATGTTGTCGGGCAGTGTATGAAATACCATCCGCACGGCGATGCATCGATTGGCGGAGCCCTTGTAGTTCTGGCGAATAAGGATATTTTCATAGATAAACAGGGTAATTTCGGCAATATTCACACTGGAGACAGTGCATCGGCTCCCCGTTATATTGAGTGCCGCTGTACACCGCTTTCAAAAGATATTTTATATAATCCTGCAATTACACAATTTAATCCTTCTTATGACGGCCGTGGAAAAGAGCCTGTAGCCTTTCGTGCAAAACTTCCTCTTGTCCTTATTATGGGAGCAGAGGGAATTGCTGTAGGTATGTCTACAAAAATCATGAGCCACAATATTCGCGAGGTCATTGAAGCGGAGAAAAAATGTCTCATGGGCGAAAAGTTTAAAATCTACCCGGATTTTCCAATTGGCGGACTTTTAGATGTAACAGATTATCAGGATGGATTGGGAAAAATTATAACACGGGCAAAGCTCGATACCTCTGACCCTAAACGAATCGTAGTAACAGAACTTCCTTTTGGCAGCAGCACCGAGTCCTTGATTGCATCAATAGAAAATGCTGCAAAAACCGGCAAGGTAAAAATATCATCTATCAGCGATTTTACAACTGATAAGGTAGAAATTGAAATTAAGCTCCAGAGGGGAATTTACTCGGAAGAAGTGGTTGACGCGCTCTATGCATTTACCGACTGCGAACAATCAATATCGTGCAATCTTTTAGTTATTAACAACAATCAGCCTCAGGTGATGACTGTTACAGATGTTATAAAGCATCATGCAAAACAGCTGACTCAAATACTAAAAGATGAACTTGAGCTTGAAAGGGCTAACTTAAACGAGAAACTTCATTTAAGAACATTGGAAAGAATCTTTATTGAAGAACGCATATACAAGAGAATTGAAACAATAAAGACTGCAGAAGGGGTTGTAAAAGCCGTTATAACAGGATTTGAGCCGTTTCTGGCGGAAGTGTTGCGCGATATAACAGAAGAAGATGTTGAACATCTTTTAAGAATACCTATACGCAGAATATCACTGTATGATATTAATAAAAACAGACAGGAAGTTGAAGAAATTAAGGCTCGTCTTAAAGAGATTGCAAAACTTCTAAAAAACTTAAGAGACTATGCTATCAGTTATCTTGATTCAGTGCTTGCAAAACTTGATAAAACACTTACAGAACGTAAAACGAAGATAACTAACATAGAAATAGTAGATGTTCGTGAAGTTGTAAAACGCGACACCGCTCTTCGCTACGATGCAGCATCAGGCTACCTTGGAACTTCGGTATCAACTGGAAGCGAACTTATGAAGGTAAGTCCCTTTGACAGAATTTTAATCTTGAGAAAGAGCGGTGTGTACATGGTTTGCGATGTTCCAGAAAAACTTTTTGTCGACACCGGTATGTGGTATTGTGGACTGGCGGATAAAGAAGAACTTTCAAAGGTTTTGTTTACAGTTATTTACCGGGATCCAAAAACAAAATATGCGTATATTAAGCGGTGCCGGATAGAACAATTTATATTAAACAGGGATTACATGATTGTGCCTGATGGTATGCAGGTTGCTCATATTGATATTCGTGAAAAGTTTTCTTTTATTCTTAAATATATACCTAAACCGCGTTTGAAAATTCTTGAAGAGAGGTTTAAAGCAAGCGACTTTGAAGAAAAAGGTTTGAAAGCTCAAGGTGTCCGGCTTGCGGTAAAAGAGGTAAAAGGTCTGACCCTGGAAAAAGAAGTAAAGAAGGCCGTAAAGGAAAAAGAAGATACCGACGAAAAGAATGAAGATATGCCTCTTTTTCATCAAGAAGAGAAAAAAAAAGCACCTAAGAAAAAAGCTGGAGTAGAGTCAAAATCTGCGGTTAAAAAACCTGCTAAACCAGAGTCTAAGGCATCGACTAAAGCACCTGTAAAAACTGTGCCTAAAACGGTTGCTAAAACTGTTTCCAAGGGCGGTTCAAAGAAAAAGGGATAAAAAAAACATATTGCATACGATTTTAGTGGCGGATTATAATAAGTGATGGTATTATAGTTCCGGGAGCTCTGTATGATAATAACAATACCACGGCTTATACTGTTTGTGTGCATTTGCTTTGGCGCTCTAATTTCTTTTTTACTCGCTCTTGTTCGTGTTATAAGAAAACCGCGAACTGTTGATACAATTTTTGTATCATGTCTGCTGCTTATAAACGGAATGTGGATACTCATTGGAGCATTAGAATATATTGGATTATCTGTACATTTTCCTATAGATCTAAGCCGTGTTAAGATTCCACTGTTTATAGCCGGCTTACTATTGCCGTATTTTTACTTTGCTCATCTTTACAAGCCGTTTTATCAGTTTAAACCAAAGCATCTAATCTTCTTAATTAACCCAATAGCTTCAATTCTCATTTGCCTAATTTTTAATGATGACTTTTTTTTTAGTTATAAAATAATGGGTATTGCATTAATTAGAACGGCTGCCATTCCAACATTAATGATATCGATTGTATTGTATACCTCTTCCTTGCAGTTTTTCAGCCTCATGATTGTGCTATTTGTCCGTATTCTTCGGCTAATAAAGTATGGAAGTTCGTTGTCAAAAAAATTCCTAAAGACTTCTGCTGTTTTATTTGCTTCTTTAATAATTGCGGTTACTATGTGGGTAATTGACCGTGTATTGTCTTTGGGATTTCTTCCTTACTTCTATCTGTATGCAGCAATACTTATTTGCATCATCTTTGTTGTAAGTCAGGTAATTCCATTGTATGAAGAGAAAACTGTGTAAGTGTTTTAACTGTTTTGAGTATCTGTACTAAGCAGATTATCAATAAGTTTTTTTGCAAAATTTACAGCCGGCCCGAGCATGAGCACCATACAAAAAGTGATTATACCGAACTTAAGTCCTAATACCATTGATAATACCATGAAAAATGCATCGTAGCACATTCGCAGAATTCGGAATGGAAACTTAGGTAGAAGGCTCGAAATCATAAACGGGAGTGCATCATATGGGGACACCCCCAGTCCTGATGCCATATAGGTAGCTGCTGCAAATACAAAGAGTAGGAGAGACGGTATAAGAACTACTACGCGAAGCCAGAGAAAGGTAAATTCTCCGTTTGCGAAATAGGTGTCCGATATTAGCAGTTCCCAAAGCCAGCGGAAAAAATCTGCAATGTAACCGATGAAAACCATATTGAATACAGTGCCAAAACTGATATATTTACGGCCGAATAGTATGACAAAGACAAAGAGTATTGCATTTGATAAAAACTGCCAGGTACCAAAGGTAACAGGAGTAATAGCAGCAAGTGCGACATTTACGGCGGTATAGGGGTCTGTTCCAAAATTTGTCGGAATCAAAAAAGAAACGGAAAACCCCATGAGAAAGATTCCTGCTGTCATGATAATAAAGCGTTTTTTAAAAGTAGGATCTTTTACGGGCTCTATAAATGCATCATATAAAATTTGTTTTATCATACTATCCTTTGCTTTTTATTCTTTATAGACGTGAGGCAATTTCATCAATAAATTCCCAGGAATTGAGAACCTTTTTAGCCTTAGGTTGGGCTAGAGATGCAAGGTCTCCTGTCATAATACCATCTTCGATTACAGAGAGTGTTTCTTTTTCAATTTTTTGTGCAAAAGAAATAAGCTCTGGTGTATTATCGAGTTCTCCGCGCTTTGCGAGAGCACCTGTCCAGGCGAAGATGAGTGCAACCGGATTGGTTGAAGTTTTTTCGCCCTTGAGATAGCGGTAGTAGTGTCTTTGAACAGTACCATGAGCTGCTTCATATTCAAAAACCCCATCGGGAGAAACGAGGACGCTTGTCATCATAGCAAGGCTTCCGCTTGCTGATGCAACCATATCGCTCATAACATCGCCGTCGTAGTTTTTGCATGCCCACAAAATTCCGCCTTCGTGTTTCATAACTCGGGCAACAGCATCGTCTATGAGTGTATAAAAATATTCTATTCCTGCAGCTTCAAACTTAGTTTTGAATTCAACATCGTACACGCGCTGAAAAATATCTTTAAATCTTCCATCGTAGGTTTTAGAGATAGTATCTTTTGTAGCAAACCAGACGTCTATTTTTTCACTTAAACCGTAGAATAAACAGGCACGGGCAAAGCTTTCGATTGATTTATCCAGGTTGTGAATTCCCTGAATAATTCCAGGACCCTTCATTTCCATGATGGTCTTGCGGATTTCTTTTCCATCTTTGCCGGTGAATACAAGTTCAGCCTTTCCGGGGCCGTCGACGTACATTTCACAGTTTTTATACACATCGCCATAGGCATGTCGGCCGAGAATTAAAGGCTTTGTCCAGCATGATACTGTAGGCTTTATATTGCTTACTAAGATGGGTTTTCTAAAAACAGTACCATCGAGCTCTGCGCGGATAATGGCGTTTGGACTTGGTGTTAACTGTTTTAAGTTATATTCTTCAACACGGGCTTGATTGGAGGTTATTGTTGCACATTTTACACCAACACCGAGTCTTTTAATGGCAGCTGCAGCCTCGTAAGTTACTTTATCTTCTGAGTCGTCACGAGTCTTGAGACCTAGATCGTAAT
>CAZLNE010000017.1:0-26950 GCA_964560975.1 uncultured Treponema sp.
ATATCAGAAATGATCTGGGTTTTTTCTGAAACAATTACTGTTGCTCTTTATAATACGAGAGGCGGTGCAGAAATTGTTTCGGGAATGGCTGCAAGTTTTTCTATAGCAAATCTATTTTTTATT
Source organism: uncultured Treponema sp. (assembly GCA_964560975.1). Classification (GTDB taxonomy): domain Bacteria; phylum Spirochaetota; class Spirochaetia; order Treponematales; family Treponemataceae; genus JAAZLA01. Next base: position 124 of record CAZLNE010000017.1, read on the forward strand.
AGTTTTAGCGGTATTCATACTGCAACCAATGTAATTATGGGAAGTACTCTTGGTGCAAACAGGCTTGATGAGGCGCGCGCTCAAAAAAATTGGATAATTAATGGTGCCGGTATTTTTGGTGTTTTTTTTGGTGTGCTGGGATTTTTATCTATTTTCTTAATTCCTCTTGTTTTTGGAAATCTAAGTCCTGCAGCCCGTATTGTAACCCGGAATATGGTTATTGTTATGGCTTTGTACATGCCTGCTTGGTGCTATGTTAATGCTCAGTTCGCTGTTTCTCGTACAGGCGGTGATACAACAATGGGTGTTCTTGTAGATGTTACGACAAATACGCTTCTTACAATTCCAGGAATGCTCTTTATGACCTTTTTTACAGCGATTGGTCCTGTAGGAATGTATACTCTTATAAAATTTGTTGATTTTGTAAAGATAGCTATTGCTGCAATTTGGCTTAGAAAAGAGGTTTGGGTTAAGAATTTAACTGTCTAACTGTGTAGTATTGACAACATACTACATCCTTACTATGTTTAAATATAAGAATTTTTTCAGGAGTATTTTCAATGGAAGCAAGTTCATTACGAGACAGATACGGTCATTTATTTGGAGTTTTACGTGAAAAGGCAAAGGCTCCAACTAAGATAACAGAAGAGAATGTGTATCAGGAAGCAAACAAAGAGATTCTTCCGTTTATGGATGGAATGCTTGCCGATAATTTTTTACCCGGCTCTCGAATTGAAGGGCTTGATAATTTTAAGAATTTTCTAGATCAGGTTAAATCCGGTAAGCGCGGTTTAATACTCATGGAACATTACAGTAATTTAGATTTACCGGCTCTTAGTTATCTTCTGCGTCGTGACGGCGGAGAAATAGGTATGGATCTTGCTGACCGAATTGTTGCTATTGCAGGTATGAAACTGAATGAAGACAACGAGCTGGTTCGAGCTTGGGCCGAAGGTTTTTCCCGTATTGTAATTTATCCCAGTAGGAGTTTAGCTTCAATTACCGATCCTGAAAAATTTGCTGCAGAAGAAGCTAAAAGTAAAAAGATTAACATGGCTTCGATGCGCGCCCTTGATGCTGCGCGAAAAAGAGGTCAGGTTATTCTTGTTTTTCCGTCGGGTACCCGTTATAGGGCAGGGCAGCCTGAGACAAAGAGAGGCGTTAGAGAAATTGATTCTTACTTGCGTCTTTCTGATATTATGATTCTAGTTTCTATTAATGGAAACTGCTTAAGAATTTCTGAAAGTAATCCTAAAGATATGCTGAGCGATCTTGTTACTGAAGATGTTATGGTGCTTACAGGCAGTCCTGTTATTGAATGTAAAAAGTTCCGTAATGATATTCTCTCTGGTTTAGAAGACTACGAGGGTGATAAAAAACAGATTGTGGTAGATCATATAATGGAAAATTTAGAAGAGCTTCATGAGGCCGTTGAAAAAAAACGTATTACTCAGTAATCCTGTCATTCTCATATATAAAAAGACAGATATTGAGTCGTTTCAATATCTGTCTTTTTTTTACTTCTGTATACGTATAAGAGCGGCCTTTGCATGGGCCTCAAGTCCTTCTTTAAATCCGAGTACAGATGAGTGGCGTGCTGTTTTTTGTATGTGCTCAAGGCTGAGCGTTCTTAGTGTGGTGACTGTTTTTAAAAAGTGCCGGACAGAAAGACCGCCTGTAAAACGGGCGCTTCCAGAAGTAGGGAGTGTGTGGTTTAATCCTGCACAATAGTCGCCAAATACTTCTGCTGTCTCGTGTCCAATAAATAATGAGCCGTAGTTTCTTGCCTGTTCAACAAGCCGCATTCTTTGGTCTGTGTTTTCAAGAGCTAGTTCAAGGTGCTCTGGGGCTTTTTTATTTGCAATGTCCATAGCTTCTTCCGGGCTTTGCGTTATGATTATAAGACCATTGGCAGTAAGGCTTTTTTGAGCGGTATCATTCGATTGAAGTTGTACAAGCTGTTTTGCAAGTTCCTGCTGAACTTTTTCTGCAAGCTGTAAAGAAGATGTTGCAAGAACCGCTTGAGCGTCAGGATCGTGTTCTGCTTGTGCAAGCATATCAGCTGCAATCCAGGAAGGGTGTGCGCTGTCATCTGCAATGATAAATACTTCAGTAGGTCCTGCAAGCAAATCTATACCCGAATTTCCAAAAATAATTTTTTTAGCTTCGGTTACATATTTATTTCCTGGTCCTGCTATTACGTCGCATCGGGGGACTGATTCTGTACCGAATGACATTGCACCAATTGCCTGAGCTCCGCCAATGGCAAAAATGCGGTCTATTCCGCAGATATAGGCAGTAGCAAGAATCCCTTCATCTGCCCAGGGTTTTAAGTGTCCGCTTTCCTTTGTTTTACCAGCGGCAATATCGGCAGGGTGGAGGTTCGGCGGTGTGCATAAAATAAGTTCAGAACAGCCTGCGGCTTTTGCGGGGCTTGCACACATTATTACGGTTGATAAGAGTGGAAATCGGCCGGCGGGTACGTAGAGTCCTGCGCGTTCCACTGGAATAGTTTTTTGTCCGGTAAAAATACCTTCTTCAAGTTCAACTTCAAAGTTTGTAAAGCATTCTCTTTGCTTTTTTGCAAATTTCAGGGCAAGTGAAAATGAATATTCTAAGGCATCGTAAAGTTCAGGATTTTCCTTTTTAAATGTATGGGCGCAAGCTTCAACATCGTCTCTGCTTATTTCAAAGTGTTCCGGGGACGAGCGGTCAAACTTCTGCGCCATTTCGCGTATAGCACTGTCACCGCTCTCTTGTACTTGATTGAGTATGGAGGATACAGCGTCATGAACATCGCTGCCTAGTTTTCGCGGCTGAAAAAAAGAATGATCTATGTCTTTTGCATTGATAATCGAAACAGGTTTCATAATATCCTCCTTATAAAAAAATGGTATTCTATTTTTTGTGTCTCCGGTCAAGTTCTCCAAGAACATCATTCCAGCTTACGCCTTCTTTATGTAATAGAACGCTTATAAAATACATGAGGTCGGCAGCTTCCCAAATAATATCATCTTTGGTGTCTGCTTCGGTTAACTCTTCTGCTTCTTCTTCAATTTTTTCTCTTACAAGTTCATTGTTTAGAGTCGCTGTGTAGGATCCGGGAGTAGGGTTTGCAAAGCGCTGAGCTATAATATTAGAAAGCCTTTCAAATGTAGAAGAGCTTTCCGCTTCGGAAGTAAAACAAGTCCAGCTGCCGGTGTGGCATACTGGTCCGTGCGGAATTACTGTAGCGAGTACTGTATCACGATCGCAGTCTACACGAAGTTTTAGAACTTCAAGGTAGTTTCCTGAGTGTTCGCCCTTTGTCCATAGTACGTTTCTAGTTCGTGACCAAAATGTTAGTTTTTTTGTAGAACAGGTTTTGTAAAATGCTTCTTTGTTTGAAAAACCCATCATAAGAACTTCGCCTGAGGTACTTTGAGCAATAACAGGAATTAATCCGTTTGAGTTTTCTTCTGCCTTAACCCAGTTTAAGCAGGATACAAAGGCGTCTTCGAGGGCAACTTTTCCTGTGTATAAGGCCATACCGAGCTGTACATCGCAGCCTATTTTTTCGAGCGCTGCAATTTCTTCAACACTTGAAACTCCGCCTGCAACGACAAGCCTGCATGAGACTGCTTCGCGCAATTGAGTTACGAGAGACATATCTATACCGGTCATACAGCCTTCGCGTTCAACACAGGTAAATAACAGTTCGCTTGCCCATTGTTCTGCCTGCTTTGCACCTTCTATGAGAGGAATACCGGCGGTTTCTGTCCAGCCTTTTACGGCTATCATGCCGTTAATGGCATCGACAGAAATAATAACCCGCTGTTTACCAACTGCTTTATGTAATTCTGATAGAAACTCTGTATTAAGTTTTCCGTCTTTCCAGGCTGAAGAACCTATAATGACTTTTTCTGCTCCAAGTGATATGAGCTCTTTTGCTTTTTTAACATCACGAATGCCGCCGCCGACACGTATAGAGCCTTTTCTAAGAAGACTTTTAAGTATAGGGGTGTTGAGGGTTTCGTTTTTTTGTTTGCCCTCTTTTATTGTGTTTCCTAATGCAGCGTCTAAATCTATAACTGCAGTTTCACCGTAAAATGAAAAATCCTGAATGAGTTTGTCCGAATCATCTCTTTCGAGTACGGGTTCTTTACCATTTTTTAACTGAACGACCTTGCCGTCCTTTAAATCTATTGATGATATTACCATTTTGAAAGTATAGCAAAAAAGGAAGTTAGTATCAATAAAGCATTATTTAGGATCAGTTCTGCGTACAACAAATTCTCTTGGAATTTCTTTTACCTGTGTATCATATGCATGATGAAATTGGTTGTATAAAAATTCTTGGGCTCTAAGCTTTTCCTCATTTTCTTCCGGTTTTCTTTGAATCCAGGAACCGTTTGGCTGCAAATAATATGAATTGGTGTTGTCGCTAAAATATATTAGAAGTGTATCTTTAATTGCAGTAAAAATATCATCTTGTATAATAGGGAACATTAGTTCAACTCTTCTTTCAAGATTTCGAGGCATCCAGTCTGCACTTGCCAAATACAATTCTTCTTCGCCGTTGTTCTGGAAATAAAAAACTCGTGCGTGCTCTAGATACCTGTCTACAATGCTGACAACCGAAATATTTTCGCTCAGATCTTTTACCCCAGGAACAAGGAGGCAAATTCCGCGGACATTGAGCAAAATATGGACATTGGCATGGCTCGCTCTGTACAAGGCTTCTATAATATCTTTATCTGCCAGGCTGTTTATCTTTGCCATAATAAGACCAGGGGTTTCTTTCGAAGAGTTTTGTATTTCTCTTTCTATCATAGAAAGAATCTGAGACTTTAGGTTTATAGGAGCCATTGAAAGCACCTTCATCGTCTGTACGGATGAATAGCCCGATATCATGTTGAAAAAATGAGTAGCATCATTGCCTAATTCTTCATTGCTTGAAAATAAAGAAAAGTCGCTATACAAGCGGGCTGTTTTATCATTGTAATTTCCAGTAGAAATATGAACATAGCGTCTTATTCCATCATACTCTTTTCGTACTACTAGGAGTAACTTTGCATGAACTTTCAGGTTCGCAATGCCGTATACAACGATCGCGCCAGCCTGTTCAAGTACAGATGCCCACGATATATTTTGTTTTTCATCAAAGCGGGCCTTAAGTTCCATGAACACAGTAACCTGTTTCCCGTTGCGTGCTGCTTTTTCGAGAGCCGTAATAATAGGAGAATTGCCGCTTGTTCGGTACAGAGTCATCTTAATTGCAAGTACAGAAGGGTCTTCGCTTGCCTTAGTTACAAAATCGACAACAGGTTCAAATGATTCGTATGGTACCGTAAGTAAGATGTCTTTTTGCTTTAATATATCCCAGTAATTTGCATCTTTGTGAAGTGCAGGATGTTGAAAATGTTTCCAGTTTGAAAATTTTAAATGAGTATATCCTTCTATGTTTGTTAAGTCTGCAAGGGTTGCAAGATCAATAATTCCCTTAACCTCGTAAATATCCTGGTCTGTTAGTCCAAGTTTATGAGAAATAAATTCTTGAATTTTGGAACTCGATGTTGTGCATATCATGCGCACAGGAAAAGAAGAAAGTCTTTTAGCAAGAACTTCTTCCATTGCTTGAATAAAATCTGCATCGCGCTCTTCATCAACAGCAAAGGCTGCATCCCTCGTAACCTTAAATAAAAAGCTTTCTTCAACACTGTATCCAGGAAAGAGTCTTGTTCCAAAAAGAGAGACAATATCATCGAGGAGGGCGAATTTTTTAACGTCACCGTCTGACGGCAGCCAGACAACGCGGGGAATACTGCTTGGAAGCTGTACAATTGCAATGGGCTCTTCATCTTTTTTATGAGTAAATGGTTCCGGTAATGATGAATTTTCAAGAAGAGGTTTTAATAAAAAAGCAGCATGTAATCGTAAATTGGTAATGTGAGGAAATTCTGTGGCGCTGTCAACCCGGAGCGGTGTAAGAAGCGGGAAAATTTCCTGATGAAACAGAATACTTAAATAATTCAGCTGTTCAGGACTATAGGAAGAAGTTTTAACATAGGTAATTCCCTTTTTTGCAAGCTGTGGAATTATAACAGAGTTAAGGCATGTATATTGATTAGTAATTATATCATGTACACGTACAGATATTTTATCGAGCTGCTGTTTAGCGGTAAGACCAGAAATATCTTTCCATGATGGATTCGATTGAGCCTGTCGTTTAAGTTCTGCCACTCTTACCATAAAAAACTCATCAAAGTTTGATGTAACAATTGTCAAAAAACGTAATCGCTCTAATAGCGGTAAAGAAGGTTTTTTAGCCTCTGATAAAACTCTTGCATTAAATTCTATCCAGGATAATTCTCTGTTGAAAAACTTACTTTTAGTTGTCATTTACCTCTCCCGGGCTACACTAAAATAACCTTATACCCAAAGATAGCCTCAAATAAATCTGCCTTTTCTTTCATGGCAATTTTTTCAAGTATAGTATCCTGTACACCATGAAGTTTAAGTATTAAGGTATCACCTTTAATTTCGGTGTCAAACGATTGGATTCTTTGACTGTGTCCGCGGTCTAGGGCATCAGCTACGCGGAGAATTGCGGTTAGTTTTAGCACAGACATTCTATCTAATCGTGATAATGCAAAAAATTCGCTTGCTCCCTCTTGCGGTCCTTTTCCTCGATGATAACGTGCAACATTTGAAACAATCGTCATGTTTTCTTTATTTAAACCAAAAATATCAGAGTGCGAGATGATGTATTGGCTGTGTAGATTATGATCGCTTCCTCTAATATACATTCCTACATCATGGAGAAGGGCTGCTACTTCAAGGAGTGTTCCGCTTGTATTATCAAGTCCAAGTTCAGCCTTAATGGTGTTGTAGATTTTTAGTGCTGTATTTCTTACAAAGTCTGCATGCGCTTCATCAAAGTGATATTTTTTACCTAAATTGTAAGCAGAGGCGATTATTTGAGAAGTGAACTCATCATGAATTTCTGCACTAGGAGAGCTGAACTTTGAAACAAGAACACCTTCTCTTATTGTTGTGTCGGGAACTAGAATGGTTTTTGCCTTAGTAAGCTGTATAAAAAGCTTATAAGCCATAAGTCCAATAGCCAAGGTCTTTGCATCGCTGTAGGGAATCTTGAATCGTTCGGTACATTCTTCTACGGAGTATTCCTGCAGTTCATCGGTGAACTGTATAAAATCTTCTGTTGATATTGAACTACAATGCGAGTATATTCTCTTTCCAGTCTGTTGTGCTGCAATTCGAACTTCACTTCCAATTGCTATAAAGACATCTATCTCATCAAGTTTGAGCTCGGTATTCATAATACCGCCGGCATTTTTTATGTATTCAACTAAAAAACGGTGTGCTTCTTTTTGTGAGCCCATCATTGCCTTAATCTGCTGTTCAATAATTACAGTTCCAAGCCTCAGGCTGTGGACTGCGGCCATTTTGCCCCTTTGTAACAGCATTATTTCTGTCGAGCCGCCGCCAACTTCAATAATTACAGAATCGCTTTTTTTAAGTTTTGGAAATACATCCTGTAGTGATTGTACAACGCCTAAATACATGAGCCGGTTTTCTTCTATGCCATCAATGACTTTAACTTTAAAACCGGTTTTTACAAGAATACGGTCAAGAACAGTGTCGCGATTTGCGGCCTCTCTAAGAGCGCTTGTGGCAATAACTGTTATTTGTGTTTCATCCAGGGACCAGCATTGTATTTGCTCTTTAAATCGATGTAAAATTTTTAGGCATTGTAATAGAGACTCTCTCGAAACAAATCCTGTGGTAAAAACATCCCACCCCAGGGCGATAGGCAGTTCGGAGTGGTCTATGACCGTCCAACCCCTATCGTCTGTAATTTCGCCAATTAGAAGCCGTATTCCCGTAGAACCAATTTCTATAACAGCTTCGAGAGAAGTCATATAAGAGCCCCTATAATTTATCTATAAGCATTGAACATTTTCCAGACGGGATAGGCAGAGTTTTCTTTTTCTGTCCGAGTATATTTATGGTAAAATAATACAGCTTTTCGCTTTCCATCTGAATTTCCCAGCCGCGGTTACTTTTATTTGAAAGAATGGTAATCATGTTGCGTTTGAGCGAAAGGTTCTCAATACCCATAATCTCTAAGTTTGGAATAATCCAGTCTACTGTTTTTCTCGGCAGACTTATAGATAGTCCAATAACATTTTCTATCATCAATGCAATAGTTGAAAGTCCCGCAGAATGTACGTGCCGTCTTTTTGGGAAAGACTCATTGCCTTCGATTACTGCATAACCTTCTTTGCCGGGCAGGTAGGCTTCCCAGAGATCGCCCTTGGAATGGGAGCCTCCAGGGAACATTGCATCGAGCAGAAAATATAAATGTCTTATAGAGCATTCTCTTGCAAGATCCCAACGCTGATATCGTTCAAGACCCTTTATAACCATAAAGTTAAACTGCGGATACACGCTGCCGTTAAAACCGTTTCCATTCAGGCTGAATTTAGGATGATCAGCAGAAAGCGTGGGAAAAGGATGCTCTGTACCAAACGAAGACGGATTACTCAAGTGCGATATTAATGCATCTGCTTTATCTTCATTCGGAATTTCTGCTAAGAGGGGCCAAAAACCAGCGATAGTTTTATGTGAAAGGCGTTCTCCCTTCTTGTCAAGATCGTAGTAAAAACCTGTATCGCCGTCCCACATAAGATTGTTAATTCTTGTCTTTAAAGAGAAATACATTCTCTTATATTGAAAGCTTAAATCTTTATCATTAAGAATATCTCCCAAGGCAGACATATATAAAGCATGTACTGCAAGGCAGGAATTAAAATCTACAGGGTAATAGGCTTTTTCGCGGGGCGCATTAGTCATAGTTGACGCGATTGCCGGAACAGCATAGAGACCGTTTTCTTTTTTAAAGTTTTTTTCAAGCCATTCGGTATACTTTTGAAGTACCGGCATAATGTCTTTTATACGCCTCTTGTTTGCAGATTTATGAAAAAGATTAAATTCTGCCCAAGCAAAGAGAGGAAGGCCTACGGCTTCCGGGTTATCTTTCGAGGCTGCAGGCTCACCTGTTCTGAGATTGTACTTCCATCGAATTGCACCGCTGGCTTCCTGTTTCTCATAAAAATAATCTAAATTTTGATTTGCAGGATAATTCCTGTTAGAATAAACCAGAAAAAATGATGCAAAAATAGATTCCATCTGGTCTAAAATAACAATATCATTTTCAGGGTATACAAAATATCCTTCTGATGCTGATTCTCCGGTTTTAGGGTCTAGCCAAAAATCTTGAAGCCATGTCCAAGTTTTATCGTAAATGTCGACAAAATCCTGGTCATAAAAATGAATTTTTGGAAAATCGCGTTTGTTCACAAATTCTCCTTATGAAAACTACTTTTTCAGTATTGGTAATAGTAGATATAACATCAGTTTAAAGTATATCATAATTTAAATAAAAGTGGTATAGTTAGTATCACTTTTTACGTAATATTTCTAGGGGTGTAATCGTGTATCAGTCTCATGTTTTTTTAGATGTACGAATTTTGCTCTCTTCACAAAAACCTGTTTTTCCTCCATCAGCTGCTATTACGAGCGATGTTGCAAGTCTCATTAAGGCTCTTGGCTGTACCATACTTGATAAACCTGTTTTAGAAAGACATACCTCTAGCGTGTCAGTTCCGCCTGAATTTGGATTAACGTATTATTCTGTTAAGCTTGCAGAGGGCGGTTCTTTATCAATTTCATTTCATCAGCGTCCAAAACTTATTACTCTGGAAGAAGTCCGCTTAGAAGAAGATGCCGGCCGTTTAACGCATTCAGAGGGTAAGACCAGAATGGATTATACCAATGCGGGCTGTCCAAGTCTAATAATTCGCACAAGTGCAAATTTTGAGCTTGGAGAAGAAGCAGCATTATTTTTAGAAGAAATTAAACGTCTTATTCAATATCTTCATATCGCAATGGTTGGACCGCTTGAAAGCGCTATCCGTTGTAATGCATTTGCGGCCTTATCAAAATACCCCGATACTCCTGCCTATTATGTAAAACTGCGTAATTTAAATTCGTTCAACTTTGTAAGAAAGGCTGTTAATGCAGAACTTGCCCGGCAGGAAGAAGTATTAAGCTCTGGCGGAAAGGTTGAATCTGAAAGCCGTCTTTGGAATGAACGTCAAAATCTTACAGAACCTTATAAAATGAGAATTGCTTCGGTGAACCGGCATTATGAACAGGTTTCAGACAAAGAAACAGCAGCCTTTTTACCTTCTGCATTGTCGCAGGAAAACGATTCACTGTTAATAGAGCTGCCCAATATGAGGCGGAAGAGGTTATCAGAGAACTATGGTTTGGCGCGTGCCCGGGCAGAATTTATATGCGATGATAAAAATAGAGCAGATTTTTTCGAGCAGGCTATCGCAGAAGGCGCAAATCCGATGGATTGTGCTCATTGGATTTCTTCTGAGTTAACAAAACTATTAAAATGGTACAATAAACCTATTATAAATAATGCACTTACTCCCTCGCGTTTTGCGCGGATAATGATGTTGTTTGAATCAAAGCAAATTCATAGCGGAATTGCAAAGCAGCTGCTTCAGAGCGTTTTAGAAACCGGCTCTGACCCTGAAATTATTATTAAGAAAAATCATTGGAAACAGATATCTTCGATAGATGAATTACAGCCTGTTGTGCGCGCTGTTATTCTTGCTAATCCTGGCGAGGCGGAAAAACTTAGAAACGGGGAAATGGCTCCTCTGGAATTTTTAACCGGCCTTGTAATGAAAAAAACAAATGGTATGGCTGTTCCTCAAATTGTTAAAAGCCTCATAAAAAAAGAGCTTAATATAAGTATTGTATATGTTCTTTCAATGGGCGGTTCTATTTGTGCACGAATACGTGAAGACGGTTCTGTCGCTTCTTCTGATGGATCCGTGCTCAAGCCTATATTGGACAGTATTTTCTCTTCAAAAGAAGAGCAAGATGCGGTTGAATCTCTTTCCGGAGTGCGGTATCAGCTTATTTCTGTAGGACAAATTTTAAGCGAAGAGATAGAGCCTGCAGATTGGGCCCTTCTAATTGCAGAAATTTCATCGCGCATCGCTGCCGGTATTGCAAGCGGAATTGTTATTGCCCATGGTACAGACACTCTTGCCTATACTGCTCCTCTTTTATTATGGCTATTTTCAGATGCCGGTGTTCCCCTTGTTCTTACAGCTTCCACAGAAACGCCTGATAAATCTAGTGAGGCTCATGAAAACCTTCTGCTTGCTGTGCAGACTGCAGTTCGTGAAAAAAACGGCGTCTATGTAGCTTTTGGCGGAAAGATACTTTCACCTTTGAATCTAAAGTTTGAAAAACCAACTCCTGACGGCTTTACAAATTGGAATTTACCAAAGCCTGTTTTTTCATCTTCCGGGCCGGTAGCTTTACAATGTTCAAATACTGAATTTGATGTCTTTGTTACAAAACAACTTCTACGCGAGGCTGCAGGCAGCTTACTTATATGCAAAATTTATCCAGGATTAAAAGCCTCTATCTATAAATCACTGATCGATGAAGGAATAAAGCGTTTTATACTCGAGCTTTATGAAACAGGAACAGGCAGTATGAGGACAGGCGATTATTCTCTAAAACCTTTATTAATAAAGGGCAGAAAAAACGGCTGCAGATTTTACTGCACCTCACAGCAGCAGAGTTCTATTAATTTTTCAAATTATTCTACGAGCAGACGTGTTTGGCGCGAAGGAGCCGTTCCAATGGGCAGGCTAACTACAGAATCTGCAGCAGCCTTGTATTTTGCGGTGAGTCTTGCATGCGACTCGGAAGAAGAAATTGACCAAACCATGGAACTTTATGCAGAACTCTACTCCTAATTGCTGCTATTGTGACGTTAGTAACTGTAAGGCCTGATACTGTGCATTCATTGTTTGTTCAGAAGAAGTCTGTTTATTTCCCTCAGAATCTGATGCTGGTTGTGTAGTTCCCTCGTTGCTTTCTTCTTGTGTTTGTATACCAGGTGTAGTTTCTACTGTAGACGGCTCCTGTTCCTTATAGAAAAGACGGATTATTTCTGTATTTTTCTTATGTCTATACTTTAGGAATAAGGTCTTTGTTTCTGCGTCATATACATAACCGGAAGAATTATAGCTTTCGAATCGCGGATCTGTACGGAACATCATGTCGTAGATTTCTATAGACTTAAACGGCTCAACGTTGTTTAAAATCATATAATGAGTATAACCTTCAGGAAATGATGTTTGAATTGTAATGGTTCCTTCTGCATCCGTAGAGGTGCTAATAGATCTTGCCGAGGTCCAAGCCCACAAAGGATTCTCTTGAGTAACACTAAGCTGTTCTACATGAGGATAATATGTGTTGTTTTTTTCAATAACAGTGTAAATTTCTGCAATTGAACGAATATCAAATTGAGTAAGATTTTGTACTTGAGTGTTGAAAAGTAAATACGCTGTCGAGAGAATATCTATTTGCGAGGTAAAAGATGCAAAGTCGATGAGTGCTTGTCCTATATGAATTGAAAGCAAGGGAGAAATTTTTTCTTCTTTTTCATAAAGATACAGTAAATCATTTTCAGTTTTACAAGCCTTTCGGATTACCTCGAGGCAGGTATCTATATATGGTTTTAAGTCTGAAGAATACGCAACTTTTTTCTGTAATAATCCTGCATATAAAGCAATAATGCCTGCAGCTTCTTCCACTGTCGGTTCAAACGCCGCAAGTTTTCCCGGCATAGCCAAAAGATTTCTTATAGTGCTTGTTTTTTGTGTTAACAGAAAATAATCTAGAGAACTTGCTTTAAAAATATCTAGACTTTGTTTTTCTAGTGAATATGTAAGCTTATATGCAAGATTTTCCTGCTGCATTTTCAAGCTTTTACTCATAGCAACCAGATTGTTTAAAAAAGGAGCAGAAAGATAGGTTCTTCTTGTACCATTTACAAATGAAGCAGGAATAGAAGAAACTGCTTCTGTATACTTGTTTCGGGCAGCCATTTCGGAAATATATGATACTATAACCTGTTCGGTTAATGATTCTGTATCTGTGGAAAACTGTGAAACAAGATTGTTTTTAACTGTTTGAACGGCAGTATCATAGTACGATTTTTGAGCTAATTGATACGAAGAAGAAGATTCAAAAAGGAATTCTTTAGAAGGTTCATAATTTGCATAGGTAATAGTTTTTTCGAGCGATGTAACAATAAGCCTATCCTGGGTAATGAGTGGAGCCGTAAGAATGGTCTGCTGTGTTTTCCCGCCTAAAATTGCCCGTTTTTGGGATAAATCCATGAGTGAATAAGCCTCTGAGAACTGAAAGGGAATAGATACTGTTTTATATTGAAGCTCTTGAGGCGCTGATATGGTGAAAATATCTTTATTAGTTCCAGTTAAACCGCAAATAAGTACAAATGCGTCAGAAAAATATAACTCAAAAGTTGAATCTGACAGTTCTTGCCATCCGGTAAACATGAGGACTTTTTCATTATTCTTTGCATCTGTAACAATGAGGGGTGTATCAGTGTTTGAGAATAAAGATATTCCCTTATATGAAATAAGAAAACTATCTTTAAATGCTTTTTCGCCGGTATCATTTTTAATTTCAGAGAGCGTTAAACGCAATTGACCGAAATTTCGAGATATTATAGACTGATTTCTAAATTGAAGCGCAAATATGCCGAGAATAATAACAAGATAAAGGACAGTGTGTCCAAAAACTTTGTGTATTGTTTTTTTTGCCATAGTATTTTTAAGTGTAGCCAATGATGGCGACAAAATCAACTATGCGACTTTATTTTTTTGAGGATACCATGAGAAAAGTGAATGTATTTGCTTGTTTTATACTGTATGTTTGCACAGGACTGATATTTTATTCGTGTACATCTACAAAAACACCTATTAAGGAAGATACTGCACAGGTCGTTGAGCCAAATTCTTCTATTATAGTTGTTCCCGACGAAACCTCAATTCTTGTTCCGGAACCTGCGTTCTCTACAACTGCATTTGCACAAGATTTGTACGATGCTCTTCAAAACGGCGGTTTGGATGAGGCTCTTCTTCTTTTTAATGAAGTTCCTGCTGACTATAAAGAAGATTTTGCGGTTAATTATTTACATGCTTCACTTTTATTTTCCTCAGGTGATTATCAGGCAGCACAAAATCTTACAAAACAGCTGGAAAATAAACAGCCGGATAACATTGATGTATTGCTTTTGAACACTATGATTGCAAAGGCTCAGGGTGACACAGCCGCAAAAAGTGCACTTTTAAAAAAGATTATAGAAAAAGATCCTTCAAACTCTGATGCTCATGTAGAAATGGCACATGACCAGATGCTTCGCAGAAACTATGCACTTGCTAAAAAGTATTATCAAAAGGGCTTGGAGGGCGACCCGGCCAATCCTGATGCTTTATTTGGCTTAGGGCAGTCTTCTTATTACACTGGAGATATTACTCTTTCGCAGCAAGCCTTTACAAAAGTAACTCAGTTATATCCTGATAATAGTTTAGGCTGGGCATATTTAGGAAAACTTGCCGCAGATGATGGCAACTATAAGAAGGCAACAGACTATATTGAAAAAGCAATCTCACTTGAAGATGGTTATTATGATTTTTGGGTCGACTATGGAAACTATTTACGGTATCAGGGTAAATTCAGCGACGCAGAGGCAGCATGGGGACGGGCAATACAAATTAATTCTAATCACTTCCTTGCATATGTCTATAGAGCCGCCTTATACGATGAAATGGATGAATTCGATAAAGCGCTGCAGGATTATAAAAAAATTGTTCAGGTAAAGCCTGAGTATCCGTACTCGTATGAATCTCTGGGTATGATTTACTGGCATAAGGGCGAGTGGGCGAATTCGAGAAATGCATTTACTCAGGCATATAAGATAAATTCTGAAAATATATCGTATCCGCTTATGATTTCCGCAACTTTTATAAAAGAGGAAAAAAAGATAGAGAATAAAGAATTCTTAACTTTGGTTATGCGGAATATGGACAAAAATTCGGCAGAATACGCAATAGTTCGCTTATACTATGATGGAATAAATCCATCTTTTGTGGAAAAAAAGATACTATCGGTAACTAATGCCACTCTGAAAGGTAAACTTACTTTTTATATGGGATTATTTTATGATCTTAATGGTGATGACGTTTCTGCAAAAAAACAGTATATTCAAGTTAAGAGTTTACCCAGCCCAATGTTTTTTGAATATAAGATGAATGATTGGGCCTTAGATATTGAATTATAAGTCTAGCAACCTGGAGCATTAAGTGTCACAAACAGAAAAACGTATAAAACTTGGTGATCGTGAATTTATTTTGATTGGAACAGCCCATGTTTCAAAAGAAAGTATAGATCAAGTAGTTACTTCGATTGAGAATGAAAATCCTGATTGTGTAGCCATTGAATTGGATAATGAAAGACTTGCATCTATGAAAAATCCTGATTCATGGAAGCATCTCGATATTATTAAAGTTTTGAAACAAGGAAAAGGTTTTGTGCTCATGGCAAACCTTGTTCTTTCTTCTTTTCAAAAAAGACTGGGTTCTGATGTTGGTGTAAAACCCGGCGAAGAGATGAGCTGTGCAATTAAGGCCGCAGAACAACGAGGCATTCCTTCTGTGATGGTGGATCGGCCCATTCAGACGACTTTACGCCGTGCCTGGGCTATGAATAGTCTTTGGGGTAAATGTAAGCTGCTTGCTGTTCTTATATCAAGCGCTTTTGAGACAGAAACCATATCAAAAGAAGAAATAGAAAATCTTAAAAATACAAATGAGATGGATTCGATGATGAGCGAACTTGCTCAATATCTGCCGGCTGTAAAAAAAGTTCTTATCGATGAGCGTGATCAGTATTTGGCAAGTCATATTTGGGAAGCTAAAGGTAATAAGGTTCTTGCCGTTCTTGGTGCAGGACATCTTCCTGGAGTAGAAAAACATCTTGAACTTCTTTCTTCTGGTCAAGTTTCAGCTGATACATCAGAAATATCTCAAGTTCCATTGCCGGGAATAGGCGGGAAAATTGCCGGATGGATTTTTCCTGCTCTTATTGTTGGTCTTATTGTCGCCGGTTTCTTTACAGGCGGTGCTGTATCTTCTCTTGATATGTTATTACGATGGCTTTTATGGAATGGATCCTTAGCAGCGCTCGGTACAATTCTCGCTCTTGGTCACCCGCTTGCAGTGCTGGCCGGTTTTGTGGGAGCTCCTATTGCTACACTGAATCCCGTACTTGGAGTGGGACTCTTTACAGGGCTTGTACAAGCAACAATGAAAAAGCCTAAAGTAGAAGATATGGAAACACTTCAGAGTGATGTATCTTCTATTAAGAAAATCTATAAAAATCGTATTCTAAGAGTATTATTGGTGTTTTTCTTATCATCAATCGGCGCGGTTATAGGAAATTTCATTGCGGTTCCCGCTCTTTTTTCAACACTCGTGAAGTAAAAAAAATACTTTATTTAAGGTTATTTCAAGGGCAAAACCGTACTGTTAATCATATAGAGTATAGTAAGGGGGTACCATGAAAATACTGCGGGCTGTTTTTTTGTTATTTTTCGTAGTTTTACTGCCCAGTGTGAGTGCTCAAGAAGCAATCAGCAGTGAAAATACGAAAGATAGTATACCATATGCACCGTTACTTGAATCTTACACAGCCAACGATCGTCAGCTAAAAGAGCTTTCTTTATCGTATGAACAGGCAGAACTTAATTACAGCAGGGTTCTCATTCAAAATGGGCTAAGCTGGAATATTTCTTCTGGAAATGTAAGTGCAAAGATTGCTGAAGATAACACATCTATATCAGTCTCTCCGTCTGCTTCGATTTTGCTGCCTTCTATTAATAACTCACAGATAAAACTAACTTCTCCTTTGGGAATTACTCTTGGTGAAGATAAACCTTCTGTTACTGTTAATGGCGCGGGCGTCACTATAGGGACCGATATTATTTCATCTGAAAAAGATAAACGCAGCGTAACGCTTATTAAAGCTCAGAGATCGCTCGAAGAAGCACAGCGTCGCCTCGATGCACGAAAACTAACCGTTGAAAAAGACTTTTTATTAGTACTCAAGAGTTTGTATAATTCTAAATTAACTCTTATATCTAAACAGGATACCTTAATAAGCAGACAGCGGGATTTAGATTCTTTGAAGGCTCAGGGTTTTGAAGTATCATCAGCCCGTTATAGAACAGCAATGCTTTCTTATGAGACAGCCTTGCGTGATGTAGAGGTGCAGCAGCGGTTGTTTGACAAGGCTCTGCAGAATTTTGCTCATAAATGCAATGTTGAAGTTATCTCGCTCAATATCAGCCTGCCGGAAGCTTCTCTTGTCTACATGAACTCTTTCAATAAAGAAAATTACAAGGAATTAGAAAACAGTACTTGGACTCACTATAGTAATTCTTTATCAAGAGATGCGGTTTCTCCTTTAACTGTATCTGCAGATGCAGGATATGCTCTGTCATACAAAGAAGTAAAAGGCGAAGGTACTGTTACGAGTACTATTTCTTCTGGTGTTTCACTAAAGTACAATGGTTTTAATCTTTCTGCAGGTGTTCAGCTTCCTGTTAAAGATTTAAAATCTCCGACAATCACCTTGTCTTTGAGTTGGTCTCCTTCAGAAAAGAAATTGTCAGCAATTACAGATAAAGAAAATGCGCTTGCTGTTCAGCAGGAAAAGCTTGCAATAGAAAGTGCAAATGATACATATGAAGATACCTTAAGCGACAAGGATAAGACTAGGGAAGATCTTATTTGGCAGATGGAAAAAAACACCGAGCAGTTATCAATGTATAAAGATCTAGTTGTTGATATGAAAAACTGGTATGAAAGGGGTGTCATTTCATTGTCTGATTATAACCAGGCCGTAACTAATTTCGAAAATGCTCTTACGCAAATTAAGATTACACAAATTGATCAGCTTTTATATGACATTGAGGTTAAATCTTTGTTTATTAATCAGGAAATGATACAGGAGAACTAAGATGGCTGGTAAAAAAAATAAAAAGTCAAAAAAAGGTATTATCGTTTTAATAATATCAATAATCATTATTATTCTTGTTGCTTCCGGAATTTTTTATGTTCGAAAAAAGACTAAAGATGCAAAGATAATACAGGCCGCTGAATACACGGTAAGAGAAGAAACCTTTAAAAATGTAATTGAAATTACGGGTAATGTTTCGGCTGCTGCCTCTCAGGATTTAAAAGCGGCAGGCTCCGGAACGGTTACTGCAGTAGTGGTAAAAGAAGGGGATATTGTACGAAAAGGGCAGATTATACTAACACTTGATGCAACAGAACAGGAATACGCTCTTGCAAAACATGATTATGATATGGATCAAAAACGCATAAATGGTTCTGCTAAAGAGCTGGAACTAATGCAAAAACAAAGATCTGTTCTTGTTCAAAAACTGGAAGATAGAAAGGTTACCGCATATTTTGATGGTATTATTGCACAGCTTACTGTAGCAGCAGGGGATTACCTTGATGCTAAAGACACGGTAGGGGTACTTATTGACCGTTCATATATGAAGGCTTCGGTAGAAATTGTAGAAACCGATGCGTCTAAATTGAAGGTAAATCAAAAAGTAAATTTCAGTTTCCCTGCATATTCAAATAAAGTAGTAGAAGGCTTTGTTGTTACGTATCCTTCGGTTGGACGTGTTACAAGCAGGGGTGCAACAGTCATAGATGCAGAAGTAAGAATTAATAATCCTCCTGCAGAAATACTTCCAAACTATTCTTTTACAGGTGAAATAGAAGTTACTGCTCCTGTAACTGTGACCATTGTTGAACGGCAGGCAATAGCCTCAGCTGCTGGCAAACCATATGCCGAAGTAATTCAAAAGGACGGTACTCTCAAAAAGGTCGATATTGAGATTGTTCCCTATGGAGCTTCTTATGTTAGTATTCTTTCTGGTTTAAAATCTGGAGATGTTTTAAAAAATCAAGCCTCATCTGCATCCGGCAGGCTTAGAGTAACAGGCGGCGGAGCTGTTCCTTCTAGCGGCAATTCCCCTTCTGGTCCTACTGGCGAATTCGGCGGCGGTCCGGCTCCCATGATGAGATAAGGAGAAAATATGAGCAATCAAATGCAGAATTCTCCAAATCCTAACATAGTCCCTGTAATAGAGATGAAGAATGTATGGCGTGTGTATACCATGGGAGACAACGAAGTTCAGGCCTTGAGGGGTATTTCATTTTCTGTTCAACGCGGTGAATTTATGTCTATTATGGGACCATCGGGTTCAGGAAAATCGACCTGTATGAATATGATAGGATGCCTTGACCGGCCAAGTTTAGGCGATGTGATAATTGACGGTATTAAAACAGCAGATATGACAGAAAGAGATCTTGCTCATTTGAGAAACGAAACCGTCGGCTTTGTGTTTCAACAGTATCATCTTCTGTCAACAATGACCGTACTCGAAAATGTTATGCTGCCTTTACGGTATCAGGGTTTATCAATGAAGAACCGCAGAGATATAGCGAGGGAAACCCTGTCGCAGGTAGGCCTTCTTGACCGTCTTGATCACCGGCCTCATGAACTATCCGGAGGACAAAAGCAGCGGGTTGCAATTGCCCGTGCTATGGTTACAAACCCTCATATAATACTTGCAGATGAGCCGACAGGAGCACTCGATTCTGTTACAGGAAAACAGGTACTCAATCTTTTTGGAAAAATTAATGCGGGTGGAACAACTATTGTTATTGTTACTCATGATCCCGGAATTGGCGAATCGCTTCCTCGTTGTGTACATATTTTTGACGGACAAATAAAAGACGACACACGTAATGAATTAAGTGAGCATAAAAATCCAAAAGAGGTTATCTATGTTTGAGGATTTATATAATGCTATTCAAAATTTCAGGCTGAATAAAACAAGAACATTATTGTCTCTTCTTGGTGTTATTATTGGAGTTGCATCTGTAATAATTATTACCACGCTCGGACAAAGTGCAACACAAAATATTAAGGGCTCTTTCGGTTCATCCGGTCTCGATATTGTTCGTTTGAGTACGGGCTTTTCAAATAGAAGGGTTTCGTCTGGTCAAACAATTACCTTTAACGAGGAATTTCGTACTACGCTATGGGATGTCATACCTCACCTGAATAAAATCTATTACAATAATACTTTATCTGGAAGCGTAAGCTATGGTGATGTGAGTGTATCTTCTTCAATAACAGCAATTGAATATCAGTATTTAGAAATGAATAAATTTGAACTTGAATATGGGGAGTTTTTTAATGTCTCAGATTCAGTTCAGGGTCAGCAGAAAATTATTATTGGGCCTGAGGTTGCATCCTCTTTATTCCCTCAGGGAGATGCAGTTGGAAAAACGGTTATACTTATAACCTCCAATATACGTTTCGGGTTTGAAGTAGTAGGAGTTTTAAAAGAACAGAGTTCCGGTTTTGAATCTACTGCCTCTGCCATGTACATTCCAAGAGGTTTTTATGATAAAAAAATATCCCCATCGGCTAATGCTGGCACTATTGTCTTGCAGCTTACAGATCAAAGTTACGCAACAGAGGTTGTAAATATCATAAAAGAGTATGCAGAAGATAAGACGGGACAGACCAATTCGCTTCAGGTAATGTCGATGCAGAGTATGCTTGAGCAATATGATGAGGTAATGGGAACGGTAAGTCTGCTGTTATCCGGAATAGCAGCAATTTCGCTTCTTGTAGGCGGTATAGGCATCATGAACATCATGATTGTTACAGTAACAGAGCGCAGAAAGGAAATTGGAATAAGGAAGGCTCTTGGTGCAACACCAAATGCCATACGAATGCAGTTTCTCGTAGAATCTGCAACAATATCGCTTTTGGGCGGTATTTTCGGTATCTTTTTTGGACTAGTATTAAGCGGTGTCATTACCTATGTTATGGACTGGGCTTATGCTGTTCAGTGGAGCGCCTGTCTTGTTGCCTTTTTATTCTCGGCCTTTGTTGGTGTTTTTTTCGGTCTCAATCCTGCTTCACGAGCTGCAAAACTTGACCCGGTCGAAGCTCTTGCATCAGAATAAAGCTTAATCTGTCAGGTTTATTTCTTCCAGCTTTCCGATGTTTTGAATATTTTCGCTTAATGCAAGAATGTCAACAATGTCGGGAGTGCGGACAGAAAAACTGATGCGGAGAATTTTTTCGTTCATTATCTTTCCTGTATCCATATTTAAAATGATAAGACCGTGCGATTGTATGACTGTATGAAGGGCTTTAAAATCGAGTTTGTTATTTTTAAAGACTAACTCAAGATGCTTCGTTCTTTCTGCAGGAAAATACTTCATTTCAAATTTGTCGAGTAAAATGAGGGCGCCAATACAAACAACTACTGTTAAAAACGAGACAAGGTACAGTCCTTTTCCTATTGCCAGACCTATAGCTGCACTTGCCCAAATAATTGCTGCAGAGGTAAGTCCTTTTATGTTCATTCCTTGACGTAAAATTGCACCGCCTCCCAAAAAGCCGATGCCGGATACCACCTGTGCTGCAATTCGTGAAGGATCGCCTGCACCTTCTACAGACATCTCTATAGAAAGAATCATTAATAATGTAGACGAAACCGATATCAATACGACTGTCCGCATGCCTATAGGCTGTTGTCTTATTTTTCGCTCAAGCCCGATAAGGGATCCTGCAATAAAACTGAGAACAATTCTAAAAATGATCGAACCGTAAGAGAGTATAATGGTTGTGTCTGCAAATTGATCCCAGAAATTCATAGCAATAGTATATCATATTGACCATGGGTTGAACACAAAAAACAACAGGTATTTTATTTTTTAAAAAGGGTACGAATAAGGCTTTTTACATCAGTAACTTCAGTTATGCCGCTTTCTTTTTCCGGGGCGATGAACTTAGTAAAGCCAAGTGCAATGGAAGCCTTAGCTCTTTGCTTAATTCTATTTACCGGACGTACTTCGCCGGCAAGACTTATTTCACCCACAAGTGCAGTTTTTTCACTTAAAGGAATATCAGTTCGAGCAGAATACAAGGCGCTTGCAAGAGCTAAGTCTATGGCGCTTTCGGTTAGTCTTACACCGCCTGCGACGTTTATATAAATATCCTGATCGCTAAAGCAGAGTCCCAGACGTTTTTCGAGAACAGCTGCAATCCTGCTTACGCGGGCATTATCAATATTGTCTGAATATACCCTGCTCAAAGAAGCCTTTGAAGGTACCGTCAGCGCCTGAATTTCCACTAAAAAAACACGGCTTCCTTCAAAAACGGGCACCACCGCAACCCCTGCAGGGAGAGGTCCGTTTCGTCGAATAATAAAAAGTGATGACGGATCTTCCACAGGAGTAAGCCCTTTTTCACTCATGGAAAAAATTCCAAGCTCGTCGACAGAGCCGTACCGGTTTTTATTTGCACGTAAAAATCTTATATCATCATCATTGCGCTCAAAGAGAATTACCGTATCTACCATGTGCTCGAGCGATTTTGGACCTGCAATGGAGCCTTCTTTGGTAATGTGCGCGGTCAAAAAAAGCACAGAATCCCTTTCTTTTACCCAGGAAATGAGTTCATGTGAACAGTATTTTAACTGATTTACTGTACCCGGAATAATTCCCGCTTCTGAACTATATATTGTCTGTATTGAATCAATTATAACAAAGACTGGATTTACCGCATTTAATGCGTCTTCTATATCTTCAAGGCGGGAAGTACAAAGAATTTCTATAGAATGCATTTCTAAGCCGAGCCTTTCGGCTCTTGCTTTAATTTGCGAGGCCGATTCTTCACCGGAAACATAAAGTACCCGTCCCTTGCTTGAAATTTCTTTATTCTCTTTTTGAATCTGGCGGTTCATAGAAGAAGCAGCCTGAATTAAAAGTGTTGATTTTCCGATTCCCGGTTCCCCTCCGATTAATACAGCAGAACGTTTTACTGCTCCGCCTCCGAGTACCCTGTCAAATTCATCTATGCCGGTGAAAAACCTTTTACCTTCCTGCAGCGGAATTGCCGTAAGGGGAACAGGCCTTGCTTTTTGAACAGTTCCCTTTTTCCCAAAGGATGGTGATTGATCAGTGTCGATGTGTTCCTCAAGTGTATTCCATTCGCCGCATTCAGGACAGCGTCCTAGCCACTTAGGCTGCGAATATGAGCAGTTTGAACAAATATATATTGTAGATCCTTGTTTTCTCTTTGCCATTGTTATTTTGCCCCTTTAATAGCCGACAGCGTCAAAACCTGTGTGTTGTTCCCCTTCTATCCGTATAAACACGCGGTTCGGAAGGCACCCGATCCATTCTCCTCCCCTGCTGACAGGAGCACTTAATACACAGGTTTTATTGGGACAGGCTGATTCAATAAAAGAAGCTTTTCCATCTTTTATACCTATAATAGAATCTCCATTTTCACCTGGAATGTTATAAGTACCGTCTTTATCCAAGCTGTACTTCCATACACCGCCAGGAGACTCTATAGTCAGAATTGTATCTCCCTTGACAGCGGTTCTAATACCAAGTATAGAATAAAAACAGATGAAAATTCCAATGAGAACAATAAGTGTGTCGCCAATTTTTATTGAAACCTTCATTACATTATTGTATCAGACCATGAAGAAAAAAGCAGTATATAAAAAAACTTTACAAAAGATAAATTTATCATATAATTTAAAAATATAGTAATACAAAAGTATATGGAGAGCGTGTATATGAATAACATTTTGGCTATAATAGTATCCTTTGTATATATTAGCATTGTGATCGGTATTGCCGCAGTATTACAGAAAAAGCAGGTATTGCAAGAAGAGGGGGCCCGAAAATTTATCCATATAGGAGTTTCAAACTGGTGGTTTTTGGTTCTTTTTCTGTTTGATTCACTCTGGTTTGCTATTATTCCTCCTATAGTTTTTATTATACTTAATTTTATTTCTTATAAAGTTAATCTTATTAAAACAATGGAAAGAAACGGTAAAGGAAGCCTTGGAACCGTGTATTTTCCGGTATCGCTTCTTTTTTTAGTATTTTTCTCATTCGCGGTTCAAAATCCATACATAGGCGGAATAGGAATTTTCATCATGGGGTACGGAGACGGGTTAGCTGCAGTTATTGGAAAAAAGTACGGTCGTCATCATTTACTCAAAGGAAAAACACTGGAAGGTAGTCTTACCATGTTTTTAACGTCAGTTATTGTTGCCGGCATCGTCGTGTTTTTTGGCGGTTATTTTCCTGTGTTTCATGCTTTGCTGGTAATACTTGTAATTGCTCTTGTTTCTACAGTTATAGAGTTATGTACACCTAGAGGGCTGGACAATATTACTGTTCCCATAACCGCCAGTGTAGTCTTTTATATACTAATAAACCTAGTATAGGCAACATATGAATTTTATTTACGGATTTATTGGAAGTTTTCTAATAGGTTTTTATGCGTACAAGAAAAAGAATTTGAGTCTTTCAGGCTTTGTTTCTTCTCTCTTTGTTGGTACGCTATTGTTTGGCTTCGGCACATACATTTTATTTTCTCTATTGATGGTTTTTTTTATTTCTTCAAGTATTATTACCCGCTTTGGTGATGATAAAAAAGAAAAACAAAAAGGAAGAAATGTTCTTCAAGTATTGGCGAATTCAGGAATTGCTGTTGTATTTTCAGCATTGTATTTCTTTTATGATAAAGACATATATTTTATTGCGTCTGTCGTTGCCATTACCGCTTCGAATGCAGATACATGGGCATCTGAAATTGGAAAACTGTCCAGAGGGAGTATTGTCTCCATTCTCACCTTTAAACCCATTAAAAAAGGCGAATCAGGAGGCATAACACTTTTGGGAACAGGGGCTTCCTTGCTTGGAGCTTTGGTAGTTTCTATTGCATTTGTGTGTTTATACGGGTTATCAAATTCGTTTAGCATGCAGCTTGTTATTAGAGGTATATTGATCGCAGGTGGAGGATTTACAGGCAGTATAATTGACAGCTATTTGGGTATTTTAGTACAGGAAAAATATTTAAACAAAGAATCAGGAGAAATTGAAGAGAAACCTTATAAAAGGGATCTTGCTGCACGAGTATCAGGTTTGCCGTTTATTTCAAATGATGCAGTCAATTTTTTAGCTACAGCCATTATCAGTGTTGTTTTTTGTGTATTCCGCGTTTCGTAAAAATGTGATTAAGTCACAATTAAAAAGAAAAAATAGTGAATAAACATTGACAAAAATTATTCTGCGTGCTACTATAAATCAAGCTTGTAAATAAGCTGATAAACTCTCTCCGATGTCCGGCTTGCTGGACGGGGGCTTTCTAGTAATCGTTGATTACCTGAAAGCCCTTTTTTTATTTTAAATCATTATTTTATGATTCTCCAAGGGGTATTACAAAAGAAAAAAGCGTACACGAATGAACGTATACGCTTTGTAGTTGTGTACTATTTAGGTATTTCAGGTCCATCTACCTGCTGATACCTAACGGTGCTTCCTGGCGGAACAGACTTAATAACCCACACGTTTCCCCCAATGATGCTTCCTTTACCAATAACCGTGGAACCGCCTAGTATGGTTGCGCCGGGATAAATGGTAACATTGTCTTCAATAGTAGGGTGGCGTTTTTTATCGGCCATTTCTTTTTTTACGCTCAGTGCCCCCAGGGTGACACCTTGATATACTTTTACGTTATTTCCTATTACACAGGTTTCTCCAACGACAAGACCGGTTCCATGGTCAATGAAGAAAGCTTCTCCTATTTCAGCTCCAGGATGAATATCTATACCGGTTATTCCGTGTACATACTCACTCATAATACGCGGCAGTATGGGTACTCCGTTTTTATGGAGAAAATGAGCTATTCTATACACTAATATTGCTTCCAGCCCCGGGTATGATAAGATTATTTCTTCAACACTTCGGGCTGCCGGATCTCCTTCAAGCGCTGCCTTAGCATCAAGATTAACCTTTCTGCGAATTTCGGGTATTTCTTCAATAAGAGATAACGCAGTGCGCTCGGCAAGAGTAAGGCAGGTGTTATTATTTATACAGTTATGAGTGCATACGTAGAGGAGGGCTTTTTGTGTTTCGCGTGTTAATTGGGTAACAATACGGTTTACCCGTTCTCCAATTACATAGCGAAGATACGCTTTATCGAGTGTTTCAGCTCTATGAAATCCCGGGAAAATAATGGTTTGAATATCTTTCAGGACTGCAACAACAGTTTCACGGTTTGGAAAGTTATTAGTTCCCTCAAGGTTAATACCTCCGTATTCATCATACGAATTCACAATGTCTGCAACTAAGTCGTCTACTGTTTTCATATAGGCCTCCATAGACTGAAGAATACTATATACTTTTTAAACTATTTCTGTCAAATGAGCTTTGTTATATTGACAAGAAGGTAATTTATCAATATATTGGTTAAACATCTCATTTTATGCGCGTTCAGTTGCGTTATAACTATGCCTCTGTAGCTCAGTCGGTAGAGCGCAACCATGGTAAGGTTGAGGTCAGCGGTTCGATCCCGCTCGGAGGCTCTTGTTGCCGTGCTGAAAAATAGATGGAATTGCAGATTAGATCGTAAGGAGTAAATAAATGGCTTCAAAGAAAACGGCGGTAGAAATTATTGCCCTTCAGTGCAGTGAATGCAAGAGAAAGAATTATACTACCTACAAAAACAGAAAAAATATTCAGGGAAAGCTTGAGTTAAACAAGTATTGTCCTTTTGACCGCAAGCATACGCTGCATAAAGAAACAAAAGCGAAATAGTGGTTATATCAGCCTTCGGGCTTTTATATAATATGCGAAGCTGCTTAGCGGCTGCTTCAAGAGAGGCGGAGTTAAGCTTCGTTCATAGGTCAGTAGCTCTAATGGTAGAGCGTCGG
>CAZLNE010000018.1:0-26916 GCA_964560975.1 uncultured Treponema sp.
CGCTGGATAAAATATTTTTTTCCCGTGTTTTTTTTGGCTTATTTGTCATAATATATACCATACCTGTGTTGCTAATTTTGTTCAATGTAGTTAGAATTATATAGGAGGTTATATTATGAAAAAAGTGTCTTTTTTTCAAAAAGTTGGGAAAACCCGCATAATTCCAATATCCGCTAAAATACTTCTTGTGTTTATTCTTCTGCTCTTGCTGTCAAATTTTGTAACAAATTACATCAACCTTCAAATGAATCAGCGGCAGATTATTACACTTACAAATAGAATTCTTGTAAACCAGCTGAAGGATATTTATGCCGCGGCTACAAATCAATTTGAAATTTTTAAATTTTCGCAGGATACTACTTCTGCAGTGGAAACTATTAATAATACTGCACAAAAAGGCTTTGCGTATTCGAATAGTGTAGCTATGGGTGTTAAAGACGACGGTTCCTTTTTGTTCTCCAGCGCTGCAAGTGAACCTTTTATCAGTTTTCCTGACACGTCATCGCTGCAGAACCTTGTACAGGCTAGAGCATCGGGTATTTTGGAAGGGTCATTGAGGTTTGTTTCACCTAAGGGAGAATACTTTGGTGTCTACAAATTCCACGAGGAGTGGAAGTGTTTTTGCATACGTGCAGAGCTTTTATCCGACACGGAAAAAGAATCTGCTAAAATATTTATTCTTATTTCTGTGGTAATTCTCTTTTTAACAGTCATCTTCCTCTTTGCCGGACTCGTTATGTTTTCAAGAATTATGGCGAATGTCGGTCGTATTACGAATAGCCTCTATAAAATGCAGTCTAGTCAGAAGTTAGGGCTTCTCGATCTTGAAGGTGCGCCAAACGATGATATTACCTACCTGGGTGCTTCGTTTAACGCATTATCAGTTACGATTAACAACCTCTTGGGTATTTTCCAGAAATTTGTTTCTAAGGACGTTGTAGATTCAGCGTATCGTGAACATAGTATAAGGCTTGAAGGAACACAGCAGGAATTAACAGTTCTTTTTTCTGATATCCGCGGATTTACATATATGACCGAAACCCTCGGTAACGATATTATTAATCTTTTGAATATTCACTATGATCGTGCAATTCACGCTATTCATGTGCAAAACGGCATCATAGGTTCCATTATCGGCGATGCAGTACTTGCAGTATACGGTGCTATCAATTCCAGAGAAAATAAGTCTGTAGAGGCTTTGGAAAGCGCCTGGAATATTACAAAGGTAACTGCCGAACTTCGAGAAAGACTAATTGAACGAAGAAAGGAAATTGAAAAAGAACACACCCTTACTGAGGCGGAAGAAAGAGTCTATAAGGCTGTTCTGCTTGATGTCGGCGTCGGTATAGATGGGGGAAAGGTTTTCTACGGAAATATCGGTTCTTTTGAACGTATGACCAACACGGTAATTGGCGACAATGTAAACTCTTCTTCGCGTTTGGAAGGATTAACAAGAGTGTATCATTTGCCGGTTATTGTTTCGGAGTATGTTAAAGATGATGTTTTATCAAAAACCCAAAAGTACCGTTTTTTTGAAATAGATATGGTGCAGGTAAAGGGGAAAACAGAGGGTAAGCGTATTTATCTGCCGCTTAATATAGAGGAAACAGACGAAAAAACAATCAAACAATATGAAACTTTTGAATCAGCCTTACAATCTTACTACCAGGGTGATTGGACTCATGCCCGGCAGTTATTTAAAGCGTGCGGCCTTGAAACAGCAAAGGTTTTCCTTGACCGTATAACGATCAAACAAGCCCCTGAAAATTGGAGTGGAATATGGACCATGACAACAAAGTAAAGATACAAAAACCGGAGGTAAAACTTTTTTTACCAGAAAGTTTATATCCAATAACAAAGTCGTCTCCTCAAATTTATGATCTTGAGGATGAATATGCAAAAACAAAGAAAAATAAATCGGCATTCATTCCTCTTCTTATAATTGGACTATGCTTATTTGTGGGTCTTCTAACCTTTGGTGTAACAAAGTATATTGATTATAAAAATAAGCAGATATCCGTAGGAATAGATGTATTTGATGATTTAAATTTGATGAAACTGCTGGATATGGTTAGCCGTACCGAGAATTCATTAAAGACCGCCAGAGCAGAAAAATCACGCATCGAAATTGCCCGGGATACTGCACTATCAGATTTAGAAGCAAAACGGGATGCCGATATTTTCGCAATTTCTACAATGCCTATAAAAAAAGCTGATAGAATTTCACGAGAAAGGGCAATTCTTACAGAATTTGATATGAATAAAAACAGTATTCTATCTGATTATGGCATTCAAATAGCGGCTATAGACCAGCAGATTGATGATATTTCTAAACAGCTTGAATCACTCGATAGTACCCGTATTCAACAAGCTCAGGAGAAGCAGGCTGTCATTGATTCGCAAAGACAAATGTTTGAGTTAGAGAAAGCGCAAATTGTCCAAAATTATGAGAACATAATTAGTGAGATGCAGCAAAAGCAGAGTGAGCAGCAAAAAGCATTTATGGCAGCTCAAAAAACTAACTTGGAAACCCTCTCGGATGATTATAAGGAGTTTTTCCAGTATTTGGACCCTGTTATTAAGGATGAGAGGGGCGAGGCAATTATTCAAGAAGCAGATTCTTATGAACAGGATGAAGTGTTTAAGGCCGCAGATTTTGAAACTTCCTCTGGTAATGCAGATTTTGGCTCAGTGCTTACTGATGTAGAAAATGCTTATGCCAGTTTGGATTATATAACTGATATAGTCTTATCTGTCCCGCAGGAAAATTCAATTCCGCAGTATGTTTCTACCATGAAGAGAATTGCGTACTTAATTGGTCTTAATTTAAGCTCAACAGCTGCAAATGCAATGGCAAATCTTCAAGCAGAATTAGCCGCTCAGCAAACCGGGTATGAAACAATTATTGCAGAAGGCCGTATATATATTGAAGAATTAGAAGGAACAAGTATAACTCAAGCTGCAAAGATAACTGCATTAAACGAGGAAATAGAAGCTCTTAAAAATGAAGCTTCCAGCAATTCAAAAAAAATAGCTGCTTTACAAGAGAATATTAGTGCAAAGGACGCTCAGCTTAGTAACTTAATAGATTCTGAGAATAAAATACTTACCTTGCAAGCAGAAAAAAAAGATGCTGAAGAACGCTTCATGAAAGCAGCATCGGAGCGCAGTATTCTGCAGAGCGCAATGAAATTTTTTGATGAAATGAGCAGTCAAAATGGTGATGCCGGATATGTATTAAACACCGATAACCGAAACCGCATTCTAGTGTATATTTCTCCCTTGTTTCAGCCTTCTGCTGATAATGCTAAGGCATTTATTTTTAGAAAGGCAGATGAATTAGTTGGAACGGTTTCGCTTGTTTCGAGCAGCGGTTATATGTATGCAATACCGGATTCAGAAGAAATTGCTAAAAAAATTCGGCCGAATGACCGGATTCTATTGAATTTATTTTCTCAATAAGGCAGGTTAAGTATGAAAAAAATAGTTGTAAGTCTATTGTTATTATCGTTTTTAGGTTTCTTTTTTGCACAGGATTGGAGTTTACTTGATTCTCAAGGCGCCAGATCGACTTTAAATGGTCCCGACAATAAAAAAGCTGCAGTATACAGTGATATTCCTTTATCAAATGACATCATTACTAAAATTGGAAATACCTTGAATACTGTGTGGGCTCTCCCTGGTCTGAGTGGAACTTCGGCAACTGTAATGGTAGAAGATGATACGGTATTCCGTTTTGTTATTTATCCTGATGAATTATTGTATAAAATGAATGATTTTAAAGAATTTTTACCTTCTGGAATGGCATTTTACTATAACACTGCTTTATTTTATGACATAACAATGAAAGTAGGAGATTTAATGCCTAAGGTTGCCGGTGCATATGTTTCACCGGACGATTTACTGTCGGAAATGAAGTCTGCCTCTATTATGCCGGATATGTATATGTATGATACGTACTTTTTAAAACGTCTTGAGCGGCTGGAAAAAGCTCTTATGGCGGTCTCAAAAAAGAATATATTCGGACAGACATCAGAAGTTAGTGAGGATATTGTTCTTGCCATAAGAAGTATGTATAATGAGAATCCAAAGATTACAAAAAAAGAAGTTGCTGATAAATTAAGACAAAAAAATATCAAAGCAACAGCCACAGATATTAATGCCGTATTTATGGTATATTTGGGGAGAATAGAGTAATAAGCAGGGAAGTGAATGACTAGCGAAACACAAGTACATACATCATTAGTAGATGCGGACTTTGTTCCAGCTTCTGCACCTTTAAGATTTGGTATTGATGTTGGTTCAACAACGGTAAAGGTTGTTGTTCTTAATGAAGATGATTCTTTTTTATACAGTAAATATGAACGTCATAGAGCAGATATCCGCAGTACGATAATTCAAGTTGTCGGAGATGCCCTGGATGCAATAGAAAAAGCATTACCAGAAGGCAAGGAGACAAAGCTGAGTGTAAAGGCTACGGGTTCCGGCGGTTTAGCAGTGTCCCATTGGCTTTCTATACCTTTTATTCAGGAAGTTGTAGCCTCTACGACTGCTGTTAGAAAGCTTATTCCTAATACAGATGTTGCTATAGAACTTGGTGGTGAAGACGCAAAAATAACGTATTTTACAGGTACAGTTGAACAGCGTATGAACGGAACGTGTGCCGGCGGTACAGGAGCCTTTATTGACCAAATGGCAGCTCTTTTGGAAACTGATGCAGGCGGATTAAATACTCTCGCCCGCGGTGCAACAACCATCTATCCTATTGCAGCCCGTTGCGGTGTATTCGCAAAAACCGATGTTCAACCTCTTATTAATGAGGGTGCCCGGCGTGAAGATATTGCAGCAAGTATATTTCAGGCAGTAGTAAGCCAGACAATTTCGGGGCTTGCATGCGGTAAGCCTATTCGCGGTAATGTTGCCTTTTTGGGCGGTCCTCTTCACTTTTTGGATCAGCTGCGTTTTAGATTTATTGAAACACTCGGTTTGAAAGGCGATGCTATTATAGCACCTGAAGAGTCACAACTTTATGTGGCGGCAGGAGCAGCGTATTCAGCAGAACGAAAGTATACATGCGTCACATCAGATGATACAGAACCCTTTATTTCTGTTAAAACTTTACGTGAAGGCTTATCCTCCCTCGTTGACGCAGAAATGACCGAGATTCAGCGCTTGGATCCTTTATTCCGCAATGAAGAAGAGCTTGATGAGTTTTATAAACGACATGCTTCAGAGATGGCTATGTCTTCAGATTTGCAGTCTGCAAAGGGTCCTGTATTCTTAGGTCTCGATGCTGGTTCTACTACGACAAAGGCTATACTCATAGACATAAGCGGCCGCATTCTCTGGCGTTTTTATGATGTTAATGCAGGTAATCCTGTTGAGCTGGCAGTACGCGTTTTAAAGGACCTGTATAAACAACTGCCTTCAAGTGTATATATAGGCAGAACAGTATCTACCGGATACGGAGAAGCTCTGTTTCAGGCATCTCTAAAAGCAGATGCAGGAGAGGTAGAGACTATAGCACACTATCGTGCAGCAGATTTTTTTGTTCCGGGTGTTGAGTTCCTTTTGGATATTGGCGGTCAGGATATGAAGTGCCTCCGCATGAAAGATGGTGCAATTACTTCTATACAGCTAAACGAAGCCTGTTCTTCAGGATGCGGAAGCTTCCTCGATAACTTTGCCCGTTCTTTAGGAATGGATATTAGAACCTTCAGTAAAAAGGCGCTTTTAGCTGAGCGTCCTGTGGACCTCGGCAGCCGCTGTACAGTATTTATGAACAGCCGCGTTAAACAGGCTCAAAAAGAAGGTGCTACCGTCGCAGATATATCAGCTGGTTTATCTTATTCAGTTATTAAAAATGCCTTGTTTAAGGTTATTAAACTTCGAAAGGCGTCCGACATGGGTACAAAGGTTGTTGTACAGGGCGGAACTTTTAATAACGATGCTGTTTTACGTGCATTTGAAAAAATTGCCGGTATTAATGTATTTAGACCTGATGTTGCAGGCTTAATGGGTGCCTATGGTGCAGCCTTAATAGCCTGTGATCAATGGAAGACCATGATGGCTCCCAAGCCGGGAGAGGAACTTGTTTTAGATAAGGAACCTATAAAAACGGGTCTTGCAACGCTTGAAGAACTTGAACAGTTTAAAGTTGATCTTGATTTAACGAGATGCGGTAAATGTTCAAATAACTGTCTTTTAACAATAAATACTTTCACGACAGGTACGTCTATCCGCCGTTTTGTTACAGGAAACCGGTGCGAGCGCGGTTCAGAACTTGATGGGGAACATCATACCGTAGATGCAACGAATTCAAAGAAGACTGGTATGGATTCCCTTGCTGATGGCAGACTGCCGAATATTTTTGATTGGAAATATAAAAGATTATTCAGTTATAAACCTCTTTCGAAAGATGAAGCACCTAGAGGCGAGATTGGTATTCCTCGTGTACTTAACGCATACGAAAACTATCCATTGTGGTTTACCTTCTTTACCAAACTAGGGTTTAGAGTACGTATTTCTCCGCGCTCAACGAGAACTATTTACGAATTAGGATTAGAATCGATTCCATCAGAATCTGTTTGTTATCCTGGTAAAATAGCTCATGGTCACATTGAAGCTTTGTTGAAAGAAGGCATAAAAACGATTTTTTATCCGTGTGCACCTTATGAGCGTAAGGAAGATGAGGGAGCCGGAAATCATTATAACTGCCCCATCGTTACGAGTTATCCGGAAGTATTGCGTAATAATATAGATTCTTTGCGTCAAGACGATTCAATCGTATTTTTAAATCCATTTTTACCTATAGATCACAAACAAAGACTTGCAGAACGTCTATTTGAAGAATTAGGTGAACGATTTAAGCTTACTTTTGAAGAAGTTAAAGAGGCCGCCGAAGCTGCATGGAAGGAACAGGAAAAATTTATTCATGAGGTACAGACTCAGGGTGAAGAAGCATTAGAACTTCTTATTCGAAGAGGCGGTCATGGTATTGTTCTTGCAGGCCGCCCTTATCACTTGGACCCGGAGATTAATCATGGTATTCCTGAGCTTATTTCTGGCTTAGGTCTTGCAGTTTTTACAGAGGACTCTGTTGCGCATTTAGGAAGTATTGAACGTCCTTTGCGCATTGTAGATCAATGGACGTATCACAATAGATTGTATAGAGCTGCCGCCTTCGTTTCACAGATGCCTAATCTTGAGCTGGTTCAGCTTACAAGCTTTGGTTGCGGTCTCGATGCGGTTACATCCGATCAGGTAGAAGAAATTCTTTCTGCAAAAGGAAGAATGTATACCTTAATAAAAATTGATGAGGGCTCAAACCTCGGTGCTGTACGTATACGTATTCGAAGTCTTATTGCAGCGGTTAATGAACGTTCAAGAAATAGAAAAAAACCAGTCATTAAATCTTCTGCCTTCCAAAAGCAGGTTTTTACCAAGGAAATGAAGGCAACCCATACCATTATAGCTCCGCAGATGTCGCCGATTCATTTTAGACTGCTTCAAAAGGCTTTTGAGTATTCTGGTTATAATTTTGAGATTCTTCCCGATGTAGATACTCTGGCTGTTGAAACAGGGTTACAGTACGTTAATAACGATGCCTGCTATCCGTCTATTCTTGTTGCAGGACAGATGATCGCTGCCTTAAAGTCTGGAAAGTACGATTTGAATCATGTAAGCCTCATGATAACCCAGACCGGCGGCGGATGCCGTGCAACAAACTATATAGGCTTTATCCGAAGGGCGCTCTCTGATGCAGGCTGGTCTCATATACCGGTTCTTTCATTGAACGCAGTGGGTTTGGAATCTAATCCAGGTTTCAAAATTACACCCGCGCTTATTCACCGCGCACTTATGGCATTGATGACTGGCGACCTTCTTATGAGAGTACTGTACCGAACACGTCCATATGAAGCAACACCCGGTTCTGCAAACATGCTTTACGAAAAATGGAACGGTAAGGCAATGGTTCAGCTGCAGTCATTATCTATCCGCGGTTATAACAATCTCATAAAAGAAATCGTTCAGGATTTCGATGAATTACCGCTTCTTCCGGTTAAAAAACCGAGAGTCGGAGTTGTTGGTGAAATTCTTGTAAAATTCCACCCCACCGCAAATAACGATATTTTTGGAACCATCGAAAGAGAGGGTGCTGAATGTGTTGTACCTGATCTTGCAGACTTCCTCTTCTATACCTTTGCAACAGGAATTTACAGACACCAGAAACTTTCGTTCCCGAAAAAGACCGAACGCAACGCACGTTTGTTAGTATGGGCTATGGAGTTGTATCGGGCGCGAATAAAGAAAGAGCTTTCTAAAAGCCGGCGTTTTACTCCACCTTCATCAATTTATGACTTAATGAAGGGTGTTGATGATATTGTTCAGCTCGGCAACATCACCGGTGAAGGCTGGTTCTTGACAGCAGAAATGGTAGAACTTATACATGACGGAGTACCAAATATCGCCTGTGTACAGCCCTTTGCTTGTCTTCCAAACCATGTTACCGGAAAGGGTATGATAAAGGAACTTAGAAGACGATTCCCTGAATCAAATATTTCTGCAATAGACTACGATCCAGGTTCAAGCGAAGTTAATCAGCTTAACCGCCTCAAACTGCTTTTGGCAAACGCAAAGCCGGGAAGGCATCCGGATGAACGCCATGATTAAAGGACGTACTTTTGCAATAATTCTGTTTTCCCTCATAGTAGTGTCTCAGAGTTTTGCAGATTACAGTCCTTTGAGTGTGCCTGACTCTTCAGAAATACGTAAAACCTTAGTTAATTCATGGTTTACACGCGACTATGATGAGCTTGCAGCAGAAAAGTCCTTTGTCGCAGAAAATTTTCTTGGTGAAAAATTCCAGGTACGCATGGAAGATTTAGGTTCTGAATTCGCTATTGTTGTGGCTCCTTCTGCCTCTCTTGCACTGGAAGTTCATACTGATACAGGAATAATACAAAAATCTGCAGACGTGTATCCCTTTGATAATCCAGGAAGCTGGATTCTTTATAGAAATAAAGAAACCGGTAAGCCGGTCAGAATCTGCTACTTTTTCCAGACCGATAACAAGGTTTTTGTTCAGATTCGGCCTGATAAAAATAAATCCTCAGTTGATATGGTTATATACAATACCTATCCTATTTATGGTTTAAGCCTTGGTCTTCCTATAGAAAACTACTATGCACTATCTTTTACACAGTTTTATAAACTGACATCGCATATTCTTCCATGGCATTATTTTTCCATTGAAAAAGATATGTATAATGCAAACCTTCAAATGATTGGTGTAATTCGGGAACATCTGCCTCGTTTTACCTATACATCAGACGCCGCCTTTGATCATGCCGGCAGATCGGTGTTTATTTCAAGCGGTGAGCTGCGGGGAAAAGATAAGGATGACCTGATGCATGTCGATACAGCCGGTTTTGCAAAATGGGTTGTTGATGGTTTAGTGTATGCTCATGCCGGATCCTACTTAAACCTGGAACCTTTAAAACGCGAAACAGTACAGACAAAGACTGGGACCATGGCACAATCGCTTTTAGGTACGTATAATATCTTTTTTTCACTTGACTGGACAAGAAATCTTGCAGCAGCATGGTTATCTATCATTTCAGATAAAGATATTATGTATGAAAATACCGGTGTAGAGGTTACACTTAGTCCATTCGCAGCTGTTCAAACGGATAGGGGAGTTGAACGTTCTCTTTCGTATATAGCTGGGACAGGGTATAGTGCATCTCTTTTAAAATCATTGATGTATGTTTTAGCTGTCACTGAACCTGAACGCATGTATCTTGGAGCTGTTCGACAGTCGGACGGTAATACCCCCGAGGTTGTCTACTACAACGAAGCAGCGGTCTTTTTTCCCTTTTTTGATGATACAGGACTGTTTCATTGTATTGTCTATGAAGGTTCAAACGAGATGACGATTGATGATTTTATTGCAAGATGGCAGGGCTCTTTTGTGAATCTGGTACGCCTAAAAACTTCTCAAAGATTTTTTCCGCAAAATAGTAAGTAACTGTTATAGAATACCGATTGTTTACTATATGAGTATTACTGCAATAGTAACTATATTGCAGAACTCGCAGAACTCTTAGTGTGGCTTTTAAAGCAGTAAGGTGAACATAAACATGAATAAATGTATAAGCAGGCATGAAATAGGCAGATATAGCCGTATTTTAAACACAGTGTTTTTGTTGTTTTCTATCATTATTCCGTGTTTTTCTCAGAATTCTGTACTGACTGATGATTTACGCTTAATAACCGATCTGCGATCTGCTGAGAGGGTAGGGTATTATCCTTCTGTAATTGTGTTTTCTGATTCCCTCCTCGCATCTTTTCCTAACTCGATGTATGTCGATGAGGCTTTGAGCGCAAAGGGTAGGGCTCTATATTATTCAGGAAAAAAAGATGAGGCGCAGGCTATACTGCTTCAGCAAAAACATACTATACAGGATTTGTATTTTTTAGGGCGAATCCAATACGATAAAAAAGATTTTTATAAGGCTGTACAGTATTTTTATAAGGCATATGAAAAGCATCTTGAAAATTCCGTTGATTCTCAACTAAGTGCATCAATTCTTGAATATACGGGAAAGGCTCTATATCAGCTTGATAAATATGAAGATCTTATTCCTGTGTATGAATATCTAGTATACGGAATGCTGGATGTTCCTATAAAAGAGGAAACCGCCGAAATACTCATACGGGCGTACCAAGAACAGGGTTATTTTGATAAAACGATTGCGTTTTATAATCAAATTCCTTTGTTTAAGTTTTCTTTTAATGCAAGCAACAGGATGACCTTGAAGGCCGGTGATGCGTATACTGCCATAGGCGACTATAAAACGGCTTTTGCATTGTACGAAAAAGTGATGAATGGCGCCGGTGCAGAGGATTTAGTTATTGCTCTTCAAAAAGCGTATGTAACAGCAGAAAAACTGGGTAATGCAGATGTAGAAGCCTTACTCAATTCAGCGTCTTCCAGACTTGAAGATTATCCTGAGTTAATTGCTGAATTTTGGATTCGTCTTGGAATTGCACAGTTTGAAAGTGCTGCATACACTAAGGCTCTTGAAAGTTTTGCAAAAGCTGGAACTAAAAATTTTTCATCGCCCCATGCTGAGTTTTATAAGGCTGCTATTGCTGTAAAAGAGAATAAAACTGATATTTCAGCTCAAATAAATTTGCTTTTACAGAGTATCGATAAAAATACAGATTTTTATTATCACGCTCTTGTTTTTTCGACCTATGCGTATGCTCAGCGGAGGGAATGGGAGAAGGCTGTTGTGTATGCAAAAGATGCCTATACTATAGAACCACAGCGCACGACCGCGTTCTGGTATGGTATTTCTTTGCTTGAACTGGATAAACCTAAGGAGGCTTTAGAAGTTCTAAAGCCTTATTATGCAGATGCTTTTACTTCCTCTTCTTCTGATGCTGATACAGCTTATGCAGTTTCTTATGCACGTGCTCTTCTTGGCTCTCAGCGGAATACAGAAGCCCTTGCTGTATTTGAAAAAATTATGAACAATAATTCTCATGGTATGCATAGAGATAATTACGCGGTTGCCCTTCTTCAATCAAAACAAAGCGAACAAGTTTCCAACATTATCGGGTCCCTTCAGACTCCGCTTGCTCCGTATATAAACGCTCTTGCATCTGTTGCCCTAAAACAGTGGATTGCTGCAGAATCGCTTTTTGTTGCATACATTCGTTCACGACCTGATGAAAAATTATCAGCGTATGCTCAGTATTACCTGGCATATAGTCAATATATGCAGGGGAAGCATGCTGCAGCCTATGATTCATTTACTGCGTATGAAAAACTTTCTCAGGGCATACCCTTACTCTGGCAGTCTTATTATTATGGTGCTCTTTCGGCAATGTCGGAATATCAGTCTATGTCTCCTGTAAGTTGGCTTCAAAGGGCAGAAACAAAGGCCCGTTTGAGTTATAACTCGGCACGAAACACCTCTGAAAAGCAGCAATCTGTACTTTTACTCGCTGATATTTTAGGTGAGGAAAAAAAATACGACGAAGCTCTGTCCCTTCTTGCTTCTTTTACAGATACTACAGATTCATTTACGGTCTATGCACTCATGTATAGTGCAGATCTTTATGCAAAGAAAAAAGATTTTGCCAAGGCTGTTCAATCTTACGACACCTTGCTGCAGAAATTTCCTGTTCATCCGCTTGCTGAACAAGCCTTGTATTCAGCCGGAGATTTGCAATTTAAAAACGCCCGGTGGCAGGAAGCAATTGAAAAGTTTACACAATATAAGCGTTCGTATCCGAATGGATTATTTATAACTGCAGCTCTTAATTACGGGGCAGAAAGCAATATTCAGGATAAAAATGAAGGTCAGGCGATTTTAATTTATCAGGAATTACTCTTGAATTATCCGGGAAATTCGTATGAATATAGTGCTTTAATGAATCTTGTGCAGCTGTATAGAAATAAAAGAGAATATTATTCAGCACTCGATACTTCGGTCACACTGAAAAAAAAGTATCCGGAGCAAGTTCAGAAAAGCAATCTACAGAGACAGATGGATGAGCTTGCCATACTTATATCAGGCGAAGATGAAAAAATCGCCGTTGCACTGGCCTCTTATACACGAAATAATCAGGAAAAAACTTCAGAGGGAAGACTCTCCGGTTTTACGCTCGGTGAACTGTATATTGCTTCTCCGCTTATGAGAGCGGATGGAGCTGCTATGCTTAAGAAGATGCTTAGTTTTTATGATACGGCTTCTATCAGGGAGAAGGAAAAAGCTGCAGAAGCATATTTCCTTTTAGGCTCTTATTACCGTGAGATATATGATTATGAAAAGGCCTCACAGCTGTTTCTAAAGGCTGCAGAACTTCAAACGGGTTTTGATGCCGAAAAAGCTGCTCAGGCTTTGTACTGTGCAATAGAAGCTTTCGATTGCAGTGCGCTCTATGCAGATGCGCGTTCTGTCTATGAACTTCTTGCACAAAAATTTCCGCAATCGAAATGGGTCGGCCGTGCGGCTGTACTTCTTAGGGGGATAACTCAATGAAAGCTTTATTAATACGTATCTTAGGAGCTGCAGTTTTACTGTTCGTTATTGTACAGAATGCCGTGTCTCAAGACATTGAACTGCCTTCGATTACAAGTACAATTACAGGCGAAACTCAGGAGATAAGTGAAGATGCCCTGCCGGATTTTACTCAAATTCTTCCAAAGGAAGAACAGGTGCTTCCTCAATTAGATGATACCAG
Organism: uncultured Treponema sp.; assembly: GCA_964560975.1. Lineage (GTDB taxonomy): Bacteria > Spirochaetota > Spirochaetia > Treponematales > Treponemataceae > JAAZLA01. The sequence goes on from CAZLNE010000018.1 coordinate 13,261, forward strand.
ATTTTCTCCCGAGTCTAATACCCTTGATTTAGGCAACGGCAGCATGAATGAAGATGATATGTATTTATCAGGGTTTTTCGGGGGCGGATTTCCCGGTCTGTTTATAGGAGATTTTTCAATCTTTAAAACTTCATTAAAAAATCCTTTTTCCTTTCATTTTTTGCATACGGCTCACAATGGGTACGGGCGTCATTCGCCCTCTGATGGTTTTTATGACAGCCTTACCAAGCTCGATGGAGAAGCCCTTATCAATATAACTGATATATTCAGTTTAAAAGCCGGCGGTTTATACCATGCAAATACAATCGGTCTGCAAAATAAGAGTCTCTTATTTTCATCACTTTCATCACAAACTATTCAAGGCGGTATAACTGCTAATCTTAATCCTTCAGCAGTCTTTGGTGTTTACGCAAGCCTTGATGGGTTTTTTACTAGTCAGTATGGATCGCTCAGATTTATTCAGGAAGAGCAGTCTTATTTGATAAATCCTGATTTTACAAACTTTTTAGTAACTCCTTCTGCTGGAATGTTATTTAAAGGGTCCGTTATATCTTTCTCTCTCTCTGCGGATTATAATTTTACAGGCTCGGTTCGTTCATCAGAGTATGGTCACCGGACATCTGTGTATGCCTCTTTGAGTACATCCGTAAATATCTTCGATGCCGGAGTAAGAGTAGGCGGTGTTTTTGTAAACAATTTAAATCTGGTTCCCTTTGATCTTTTTATAACATTGAGAGGACAAACACCTTTATCTGAAAAAGAATTGTCTGTAACCTTTGCAGGCGGTATGGAAACCAAACAGGCTTCTCTTGTGGAACTGCAGAATGCACATGTCTTTACCTTGTATAATACAATTCCCCAAGAACAAAGTGATTGGTTCGGTACATTAACTATCTTTATACCTTTTGCTGATACTCTAAGTTCAGATATTAAATTAGGGTTCAAGTCTACTGCATATGAAAATGGCATATTTATGCCGAACTATGAAATTCAAAATGAAGAAAATTCTTTATATGATTTATCTATAACTTCCCGCACTGAGTTAGTTTCTGATATTGCATTAAAGTACAGTATGGATCTTTTTAGTTTGGCTTTGGGATGGCGTTCATCATGGATTGATGTAAGTGTTATAGATCAAAGACAGCTTGTGTACCTGAGCGCCTTTATTTCTTCTAAGGATTCAAAACTCCGCTCTGGTGCAGAAATAGAATTCGAACCTTTAAGAGATCCTGTTCCGGATGTTTCTCTTAACGTGAATTATTCTATTACGCCTTCATTTTCACTTGCTCTAGAAATTGAAGATGTCGTAAAATTAATAACCGGAACTGATAGAAATATTGTTAAACCATATACTGCTAGAAGCGGTAGTGCTTTAATCACTGCAAAATTTTATTTTTAAGTGGAGTTATTATGTTTGAAGTATTAAAAAGCGGCGGCGTAGTTATGATTCCCATATTGCTTTGTGCAGTCTTGGGTACGTTTATCATTATTGAGAGGATGATCTATTTTTATGTTATAGGAAAAAATAGAACGGCTATTTCAGGAGAAATTATAGGTCTTGTAAAAAGACGGAATTTCGACGGCGCCATTGAATATTGTAAGGCTAAAAATACACCGCTGACAAATATTCTTAAAAAAGCTGTTGAATGCCGCAATTTTCCTATAACTGAACTTCGCGAAGCCGTTACCAATGAGGCTACACATCAGATTCCTTTACTGGAGCGGTTTATTACTCCTCTTGGAACTATTGCTAATATTTCCACGCTTCTTGGACTCATGGGAACAGTTACCGGAAATATTCAGGCCTTTGGTGTCCTCGGTTCCGGCGGTTCAATGGGAAACCCGGAGATTCTTGCCGGCGCTATTGCTGAAGCCCTGGTCACAACTGCTGCGGGCTTAGCGGTTTCTATTCCTGCACTTGTATTTCATAACTATTTCGTCTCAAGAATTAACCGGAGGGTAATAGAGATGGAGTACACAGCGTCAGAATTGGTTGTTGCGCTCAAGGTTAGGGGAGAGAACCTGTGAAATTTAGAGTGATAAAAAATGCAGGGGCACAAATAGATCTCGTGCCTATGATAGATATTGTTTTCCAGCTCATTCTCTTTTTTCTAGTTTCTACAACCTTTGCATTACTTCCTGCGATATCGCTTAAATTGCCTTCCTCGACTACATCAGAATCTACATCAGGGGGCAGTATTACAATAACAGTAGAAAAGGACGGCAATCTCTGGTTTAATACAGAAAAGGTTAGTATGACAGAGCTGGGAACACAGTTAGCATCATATGATCTTTCTTTAGAAGACAGGAAGACCTTTCCAGTCCGGCTTGAAGCAGATGACTTAGTTACTAATGGAACAATAGTCGGCATCTTTGATCTGCTGCGTTCAAACGGATTTTCAGCAGTAAATTTACGGACAACAAGTATTAAAAAATGACAAACAAAGGGTTTCTTAAAATTGATATTATTAGTATCTCAGCTACGGTTCTTATATGGATAATTTTTCTTATAGTATCTCTGGTAATTGAACCAAAACAGGAAACCCGTTATGAAATGATTCAGCTGATTTTCGAAGAAGAGCAAGTTGTTAAGGTTGTAGAGCCTGTAATAGAACCAGAACCAATACCTGAGCCTCTTTCACCAGTTCTTGCTCAGGCGAAACCTGCCGCTCCGACGAAACCTGCCGCTCCGGCGAAACCTGCCGCTCCGGCAGCAGCGGTTCCAAAAGCAGAAACACAGAAAACTCCTGCTTCGCAGCCAAAGCGGGCGGAACCCCAGCTCGTGCAAAGTGTGGAAGATATAATGAAGCAAAATGCACAGCCGGTTAAAAAAGAAGCAGTCTGGGATGACAGCTTGTTTGAAAAAGCAGTAGAACAGACTTCAAAAGAAGTACCGGTACCAAGCACTACTAACACAAAGCCGGAACCAATACAGGCCCTCTCTGGAACAGCCGCAACATCACAAACAGATACCTCTGCAGCTGTTGCTGGACTTACCTCTCGAAATACAGGTTCGTCATCAGTATCAGGTAGTACTGCCGGATTACTTCAAAATATTGCATCGGCAAAACCAGGTATTTATACACAAGAGGGAAGCGCATCGGGAGTAAGTTTTGAAACACAAAGTTCGTCAAGGGCCGAAGGCGGCGGTGTAGCTATGGATTTAGAAGACGGAAGCTCAAGGCGTTTATTATTTCCTTCAAAACCTGCGATCGTACTGTCGCCTGAAAGTGAGAAACTAATAACGAGCTCTCGAACCCTTACTATTGTATTTGTTGTTCTTGCAAACGGCACTGTTCCGCCGGGAAATATTAGTTTTCAGCCTGCCAGCCTGCTTCCTGTAAGTGTTCAGACTGAAATAAGGGCACAAATTGCGCAATGGAAATTTGAAGAGGAAAAAAGTGATGGACAGGCCCGCTTAACATATAGTATAAATGTTAAGTGATGAAATCAATTAAAGCTGTCGCATTTGATATTGATGGAACATTGTACGCTAACTGGCGTTTATACATACGTATAGTTCCCTATTTTCTCAAAAATCTCAACTTTTTTCTATCTTATAAAAAAGTCCGCGATATTTTACACAGAACTGCACCTCTTCCCGACTTTTACGAGTATCAGGCAAGGCTTTTAGCAGATAATATGCATGTTTCTGTAGAGACTGCCAGAACACTTATTAACGATAAAGTGTATTGCGGCCTCTGCAAACACTTTCCCAACATTAAACCCTACAAAAATGCGGTTGAAACTTTCAAAGTCTTCAAAAATGCCGGTTTAAAATGTGCTATTCTATCTGATTTTCCGCCTCAGCAGAAAGGTGATATTTGGGGTGCAGAAAAATATTGCGATGTTATCCTTGGTTCAGAAGCATGCGGAGCCTTAAAACCTTCAGTATATACGTTTGCAACGCTTGCCGAAAAACTCGGTCTTAAAAGTGAAGAAATACTTTATGTAGGAAATAACATACAAGCAGATATTATCGGTGCTAAAAATGCCGGTATGAAAACAGCGTATTTGATGCCGTTTTGGCGAAGATTACTCGGTTTAAAGCTTCCTTATGCGGATATTTCTTTTAAAAACTATCGCCAATTACAGGAAATTGTGTTACACTAATATATATTTGTTTTTTTGGTGGGAACAATGTATATAATAAACGTTATTACTCTTGCTCTCTGTTTGTCGATTGTACTTATTTTCAGACAGCTCGATAAAAACAGCAGGTCTATAGATAAGGTCCGGAAGTTTTCAGATAAGGTTAAGGGTGAGTTTGAACTTCATTTTGCCAAAAAGCGCGAAGAACTTCAAAATGCATCAGTAGACATTGACGTAAAACAGTCACAGGCTGTTGCCGCTGTAAAAAGGCTTGAAAAGATAATTGAAGAATTCGATGCAAAGACTAAAACATATGAGAAACACATATCTGCAGTAACAATGTTGGAACAGCGCGCAGGCGACTACGATTCGGTTATTAAAACCTTGTATGAAATGACAGAACGTGTCGAAGAAAACCTGCTCCGTATAAAAAAAGAATCCGGTATTATAGATAAAACAGATTTAAAATTGCAGGAACAGCGTAAAATAATAGATGTTCTCGAAAAGAAAATCCCTTTCATACAAAATGAGTTTGCCGTAAAAAATGAAGCACATCTAAAAGAAGTTGTTTCAGGTTTATTTAATTCAATACAGTCTGATATTTCGCAAATTGAACTTTCAACAGCAAATTCTCTTAAAAAGAACCAGGTAATTCTAGAAGACATTCAAAAGTCCTATGATAACGCTTATGAGCAGGCTGCGCTGCGGGCCGATAATTTGGAGCATGCAGCATTTGATAAGCTTCGTAATAAGGCGGTCGAACGTGTTGAAAAGTATCATCAATTATTGGATGAGAAAACAACCAGCCTTAGTGAAGTTATTAAGCAGAAAATCGAAGAAACACAGTCTCTTATTAAGAACTTTAAGTTATCCTGGCAGCAGGAAGCATCTGATTACCTCAATTCTATGAGAATGGATTTGCAAAAGACGACAGAAGAGTATGATGAGGTAACACAAAAAATTAATGATAATTTTTCTAATTTTGAAGCAGAAACCAGAGATCTTGCCCGCAGAATAAATGAAGAACTTTTAACAGGTGATGACCTTCTTCAAAATATGAGGAAAAAGGTTGAGCTTGAAACAAGCGAAACAAGAACGCTCTTTGAACAGCGTAACAGTGAACTCTTACATACAATTGATTCGTCTATTACTCAACAGACTCAAGCAATGGAAACAAGGACGAAGGACATACAGAATTTGGCCCAGAATTCATTGTCAGAAATTCGTAGTTTTGTAGAACATGAAGTTGACTCTATTAGTAAAACGGCAGAAGATACAACAAATACAATTAGAATCTATGTTGACCAAACCACTTCTCAGCTGAGTCAAACTGTTGAAGCTCAGACAACTGCTGCAAAAGAAAAACTCCAAGAGGAGTCACTGCGTATTTCATCAGAGCTGGATAAATCTCTTAGAGACATATCGAGGCAGCAGGAAGAAAAATCATCATCAACTTTTGAAGCAATGGATAAACGCATCAAGGAATATCAGGATGAGCTTCTATACCGGTTTGAGCGTCTTGAAAAGACTGTAACAGATATTGATGACCTTGAGGAACATCTTCAGAAAGCTATGAACGAAGTAAGCAATCGTGTACTTGCAGATTTTTCAATATTTGCAAAGGAGCAAAAAAAGTCTTACAGCGAGTTCAAGCAGGAAATCTCAGTTCAGGCTGATGAAATTACCCAAAAGGTTCAAACCCTTGAAAGCGATCTTAATGAACTTAAACAGCGTGCTTATGATAATGTTTCTGAAAAATTAAAAGGTTTTGAGGATGATTTTTTCGCCGATCTCGCACAAAGGAGTAATGCTCTCAATGATTCTCTTTCTCAGTGGAGAGGAAATTTTGATTCAAAGCTCGACTCAATGGCCTTGTCATTTGAGGATGAAAGACGGAACCTTGAAATTAAATATGCAGAGGATTTAAAAGAAAGAATTGCAGGTTTAACTGAACGTCTTAAAGATCAAACATCCATTCTTTCAGATGCAATTACTGCCAAAGACAGACAGATACAAGATGCTTCCAGCCGATTCGATGCTGAGATTGCAGACTTTATGAGAAATTATGGATCAGAACTTGAAAAATCCAAGGAAGATGCAAATCTTTACCTTAGAAAAGAACTCTCATCATATATTGCGGGAATTGACGAGCAGATAAAGCGCCATGAAAAAGAAGTTGCCCAAGAGCTTGATAAAATGTCGAGTACCATTGGTTCTTCAAGTGAACAGGCTAGTGCCTTGCTTGAGTCTATCCGCAGTGATTTTGGACAATGGAAAGAAAGGATGAATGAGCAGTTTAGTGAAGCAAGTGTCATATTTACTGATAAGCTGAATAATTTTGAAGCTAATTCAAAAGAAATGATTGGTCAAGTTGAACATGCTTTTAAGTCTGAAGTTATTGAATATATGGACAAAACTGTCCAGGCTCGAAATTCTATAGAACAGGATATTCAGCGTCTTTCAAATGAAACACGCGAGACCCTTGAAATGTATGAACAAAGAGCCGCAGAGATGGTAAACGAGTTTAAGAATTCGTATGACCAGATGCTTGAGGAAACCCAGCGCAGAATTAAAGAAAATAATAGTGAAGCAGACCAAAAACTTCGTGAAGAAAAGCGTCTTGTTCAGGAAATAAAAGAACGTAATGAAACATCTCAAGAAAAAATGGTTCTTAAAATGCAGTCCGATGCTGATAATCTTAATAAGACTATGGATGATATTGACAGGAGAATAAAACAATTCGTTGCTCAGACTCAGCTCTTTGACAGAACTGATAAACTCAAGGATGAGTTGGAAGGCAAGATTACAGAACTTAAGAGTGAAATTGCAGAGGTTCAAACTTTTGGAAAGACAATAACTGTCCTCGAGCAGCAGTTTATGAAGATTAAAAAATCAGAAGAAGAGATAAATCAAAAAGTTCTAAAATTTGGTCAGGAAAAGAAACACATTGAGGCAATGGAGATGACTTTTAACCGTCTCATGACATTGTCAGATACAATGGATCAGAAAATGGACGAACTTCGTACAACCAACGATGATCTGCAGCAAATGCAGATTGAGGTACGCAAATTCCAGGAAACCTTGTCGGATATTTCCAGTCGTTACGATCGTTTTGAAAAGAAAAATGAGGTACTGGATCAGACAATTACCGGAGTCGACAAAACTTTTGAAATATTAAAAGATATTGAAAAACGTCTAGCTTCTTGTTCTAAAGAAACCATCGAGCTTCCTGAACAGATAGGTGATCTTAAAAAGGGTGTCGATAAGCTAATGATCATAAATCCAAAGATTGTAGAAGCTTTGGAAAAGGTCAGCTCTTTGGAAAGTATTCTTGCTCAAACCGAAACCCGTATGGATGAGCTGCAAAATGCAAGGGAGTGGCTGGCACGTACAGAAAGCAGACTTCAAGAAATTAGTAAAGAGGCTGAGAGCAACATAAAACTATTTGGTGAAATTCAAAAAAATGCTAATCCTAAGCCGAGAAGAGAAGAGGGCGCACCTCCTCCAAAAATACGTGAAAGCGTTGTTAAGCTTGCTCATGCAAATTGGAGACCGGAAGATATTGCTTCAAGACTGGGTCTTGCAGTGAGCGAAGTTGAACTTATTTTGGAAACATATAATAAATAATCAGTTTTAAAATTATTTTTTAGAAAGGAGGCAGACTGCCCAGACGCAGACTGCTTCTTCTCTGCCTATTTCGCCTAGTTTTTCACCTGTTTTTGCTTTTACAAAAACCTGGTCTTCACTGCATTGAAGTGTTTTGGCTATATTGGATATTATTTCTTTTCTAAAAGGCAGTATCTTTGGTTTTTCAAGTGCAATGACACAGTCCATATTTTCAAGTTTCCATCCACTATCTTTTACCATGCTCCATGCTTTTTGCAATAAAAGTGAAGAATCAGCTCCCTTCCACTGCTCCTGAGAAGGCGGAAAGAGTTCTCCTATATCGCTCAGGCCCGCGGCTCCTAAGAGTGCATCTGTTATTGCGTGAAAAAGTACATCTCCATCCGAGTGCCCTTGCTCTCCCTTGTCGGAGGGAATAACAATACCACCCAGGATGAGAGGTCTTCCTTGTTTTAATGCATGTAAGTCATACCCTAAACCGATTTTTATCATAGTCGTTCCCTACATAGTAAGATCTGATGAAAACGTAATCTTCTTATTTGCTGTTTCTCCGTCACAGGAAAAAACTTTTGCTTTATCAGGATTGCTGGAAAAATAATCTGTCCATATTTCTGAATCGTCGGTATATACTTTAGCAGATAAAGAAGCTTGCTGATGAGCTGAAAGAATTTCTGGAAAAAGAAAACCCTGGGGAGTTTGAACACAAACAATGGTTTTTCGATCTAAGTGATCTAGAATTAATCCAGTCTTTGGATCGATGCGTTTTTGTGTATCGGTTGATTGAATAACTGGAACACAGGCTCCATATGAGACAACACCGTCAATAACTCTTTGTATTAAGTTTGTACTCACGTATGGCCGAGCTGCATCGTGAATGAGTAGTGCATTGCACGACTCTGTTTGATTGATACATAGTAATGCGTTTCTAACAGATTCTTGTCTAGAATTTCCGCCTTCAATGAATAAGGGTTGTATACTCAATTTTTTACATAAGGAATCAGTTATTCCTGTGTAAAAAAAACTTTCACCTTCTTTTAAAGACTGCTTTGGAAGCGTAATAATAAGAGATGTAAGATTGTGTTCTGTTGTAGAAAGAAAGTAATATAAAAATGTTTCAGCGCAGGTAGAAAGAACCGTTTTTCCGTTTGGAAAAGTAAAAAACTCTTTTTTTATTCCTAATCCAAGCCGGGTCGAAAGACCAGCGGCTGTTAATACAACGGCAATATCCATGTCTTTTTATTCGTCTGACTCATCATCTGAGAGGTCTTCGTCGTCTTCTTCTACCACTTCATCGGTATCCATAAATTCTTCATCATCATTATCAACAAAGGCTTTATTAAGATTAGGAGTTTGTTTGGCATGAAGAAGCCCTAATGGTTCAAGTCTAGCGTGAATCATTGCCTCTACTTCTTTGATTGTTTTATCAAGTGCAAATGAAATTTCATCTTCTAAAAGTTTTTTCGCAGAATCGTATAGTTTACGTTCAAGAATAGGAAGCTCTTTTACCTTGCTCCGGTGATAGAGGCAGCGCACAATTGTTGCAATATCGGTTACGCTACCCTTTTTTAATAATTCCAGATTCATCTGATACCGTAACTTCCAGTCAGAAGTAACAGGTTCAAATTCTTCACCGATCATTGTAAGGGCCTTTTCTGCCTCTTCCGGGCTTACTATGGCTCGAATACCCATTTCTTCACATCTGTCTACGGGTATCATAACTGTCATGTCAGATACTTCAAGGTAGATTACATAGTATAAAAGAACTTGGTCTTTAAACTTTCTTTCCTTGATTTCAATTATTTTTCCTACACCCTGACTCGGATATACTATTTTTTGGTTAACTTGGTATGCAGTTTTACTATCGCTCATATTACACCATTATATCACAAAATTTATTTCAATGCTAGAACTAATCCCTGAATGGGTTTTGGTTCAATAAAATATAGGTATTTTAATGGATGAATGTCCAGTACGTTATCATACCAGCCGCCTATTGATTCTTTATTAATTACGTTAAAGGAAACCGGGTGCGATATTGGAATTATAACTGCTTCATTAAGGAGAAGCTGTTCAGCCTCTGCCAGTTTGGTGTAGCGTTTTTCTGCATCGCTTATTTGTGATGCCTGTGAGAGAAGTTCGTCGTAGTTTCCATTCTTCCACTGTGTTTCATTCAATGAAGAATTACCTCTAAATAATTCTAGAAAAGCAAGGGGGTCTGCAAAGTCTCCTATCCATGTGTAGGTAAAAATATCTGCATCCCAGCCTTTAATGCTTTGAATGTATCTATTTGTCGGTGTTTTTTGAATTTCCAGAGTTACCCCTATTTGTTCCCATGCACTTTTTAAGATTTCCATCTGTCTGATAATGTACGAATTATCCGGGACGGCACAGGTTATGATTCTTTGATTTAGAGGAATTTGTGCTTCTTCAAGAAGGCGTTTTCCCTCTTCTAAATCTTGATCGCCTAAACCTGCAACTTCAGGGTATCCATTAAGCTGGACTAAGAGGGTATCTGCCGGAACAATACTGAGTGAACGTAATTCATCCCAGGGAATAGCAGAGAGAAGAGCATTACGGGCTTTTTCTGAATTCCATGGAGCGCGTTGTGATTTAAAAAATAAGTACTCTGTTCCAAATTGTGTTGAAACTAGGACATCGTTTTTATCAATAATTTTTCCTGAATTAACCGCATCGCAAGCCCAGTCAAAACTTCCTGTGTTGTATAAAAACGTATTTTCCTCAAGGTCATCAGATAGTATAAAGCAAATAGACGGCAGTGCTACATTACTGCTGTCCCAATAACTGTTATTTTTCTGGAGTACAATTTCTGTAGCAGTTTGAGAGGAAAGTGTAAAAGCACCGCTATAGACAGATGAATCATTGTGTACAACAGAAAAAGCATGATGACACAGAATTTTAGGAAAATGTTCTGTTGGATTAAGAAGTTTTACAACGAGTGTATGGGGTCCAGTTACTCTTATTCCAACTGCCTCTTTGGTTCTTTTTCCGGTTCTATAGTTTTCAACTCCTTCAATGCAGTCGAGGAGTGAAGCAAAGGGAGCTTGTGTTATGGGTGAAAGTAATTTCATCCAGGAATCATATACACTTTGAGCTGTAATTGCTTCATCGTTGCTGAATTTTGCATTTGACTTGAGCGTAAATGTCCATGTTTTTTTATCTCTTGATACTTTATAAGACTCAGCAATAGCCGGCAGCGCTTCTAATGTATACGGATCATAAGAAAATAAGCCTTCAAAGAGTCCTGTTAATACTTGGGCTTCCGAGCTGTAATTTGCTGTATGCGGATCCAAATTATAAGGAAACTCTGAATTAAGAATTCGAAGTTCTCTCTGTAAAGCACTATTAGTCATAGCCCGTGTACTGTCTTTGTCAGAATTAAACGGTACTTGAGAGGACAGTAATAGAATAACTGCTCCTGCAATGAGTAAGCAGCCTGAGTGTGTGTAATGTTTATGCATGAATTATTCCTAGTTTTTTCAGTTGTTCCTGTTCTTCTACGATTGTAGAGTACTCAGCCTTTCTTTGATTTGTTTTTACAAGAGTATTTTTTATTGCAGTCATTTCCATTTTTAGTCCGCGTATCTTAGATGCATTTACAGGCGTAACCGTCGCTTTAAAATAATCGTCGAGTGCATTAATTAATACCATTAGTTTTTGACACTCCGAGAGCTGTGTTATAAGGAATTGAACAATTTGCTCATGTGAAAGTGTTTCTATTTTTTGGTAACCCGGAGTCTTTTTCAATGAAAAAGATACATAATAACGAATTCTTTTTTGAAGTTCTGAATAAAACTTGTCGTATTCAATGACTTCTGTTCTTTGCGATTTTGTCAAAACATCTACAATTGTTAATCTATACAGAACCGGTACAGGCGGCCGATTAAATGCTTTTCTTGCAAGGACGACAAATTTAAACCATACACTTGTCTGCTCGCCGTCGAGAACCTTTTTGTTTTCATCAATTTTTGACAATATTTGTTCAAATTGGGGTACAACGCCTGTTAATGTTCTTACTGCATCCATGAGAATTTCTTTAGTATCGATCTCTTTCTCTTTTTTTACCGCTTCAACCTTTTTAACTTCCAGTTTTGCAAGTACGGCTTTCCTTCTATCTTCCTTATCTGAGCCAAAATCTTCCTGTAGAATTTCCTCGATGAGTTCAGTGTAAAACGGCTGTTTTCCCATAACAGCTGGAAATGTTTTTTTTATCTGCTGGAGATGGGCAGAAATAGAGGTTCCTAAGTTTCCAGAATGATATGATGGATGTTCAAAAACCGATTTTCTAACTTCTATTTTATATACTTCTCTTTGAAAATCAGTAATTTCTTTGAGGATGGAGTTAATTGTTCCAACGCACTTAGCTGCATTATTTATACTGTCATTAATGACGCTGATGGTTAAGGTATCTGTTCCTTGTCTAATGGAAACAAGGCATTCTGCAAGTCCTCGTGTATTTGGTTTTGAGGAAGTGGTTACAAGGGAATTCCATTGAAATATATTATTTAGTGCTATGAGCTTTTTTATGCGGTCGACTGTGAAGGTGGCAATAGAAAACTTAAAATAATTACATAAAAAATCAAGAATAGATTCAAAATCGGAAAGCCGGGTGCCAATTACAACACTTCGTTCAGACTCATTGTAAAATGAGTCTTCCGGTACTTCAATATCTGATATTTTTTTATCGTGCTTATATGGATCACTGCTTATTGAGCCTTTGTTTAATAAAGTTGTAAGTAAGTTTTCAACGTGTGCATGAAAATTTCTATACTCAACTAAAAGCCGAGGCATTTCAACTGTGTCGTACCAAGAAAGCTTTTCATCGAATGCTTTAAACAGAGCAATCTTCAAATTATCTGGTGAATCCATATATATATTATCGCCTATATTACTTAAATATTCAACCTTTTTCGACTTCTATCAATATAATGGATTGTATTGACATATTTATAGATAGCGTGTCATACTTGTTTTAAAAGTAACAATTATTCAATTGATGTGTGTTATACTTAATGTGATAATTTTCAGGAGGATGTTATGAAAAGAGTAATGACTTTAGTAATGATAATTTTGTCTGTAATGCTGGTGGTCAGCTGTGCTTCTAAAAACACCGCCAAAAAAGTAAAGGGAGCCGAGGGTATTACCAGACCTGACTGGGTTCGCCAGATGGGTAAGGTAGATGAAGGTCTTCACTACGAAGTAGGCTATGGCAAAATGTCAAATTATGCTACTTCTTTAAAGAAGGCTGAAGCAGATGCACGTAATAAGATTGCATTTTGGGTACAGACTGATGTTAATACTGTATTAAAAACATATACACAAGATGCAGGAATAGGCGATCAAAGAGAATTAATTGAGTACATGGAAGAAATTTCAAAACAGACCGCTCAGGTTTCAATTTCTGGTGCAACAATTATAGATTCATGGGAAGATGAAGACGGCGGAGTCTATGTGTTAATGTCATATAATATTGATAAGGCAGCCGAAAACCTTGCAAATCAAATGAAATCATATCAGCGTAATGAAAGCGCTGCTTTTGCAGAATTCAAAGCACAAGAGGCTTTTCGCCAGCTTCAATATGAACAGCAGATAGAAAATAAATAGCAGATTACTATAAGGTTTGAAAAGTAAGAGGCATCTAAGGTGCACCCCTAACGTTGTTGAACTGAGCAATTTTAGGCGGTGCATTTTTTATTTTTAAAAGTAGTATTATGCAGTGCGATAAAATAGCAGCTGATAGATATTTATTGTTCCCATTGTCGCGGAAAGAAAAATCGTACAGATGCAGATAAGAGAGCAGACTGTAATGGGGAAGAGCCTTGATCGGCTATGCTTGAAATTGGGTAATGAGCCCTTACTTCAAAGCCGAAGCTTGTCCCGTTTTGCATCATATAATCCCAAGCAATGATGAGGCATGGATAT
>CAZLNE010000019.1:0-26651 GCA_964560975.1 uncultured Treponema sp.
GGTATGAGAAAAAGTGCGAGAACTTTATTTATTCATGGAAGGTTGATATTTACCCGTCGTGGGAAAAAGAATCAGAAAACCTTGATTATAGAAAAGGAATGTAATTAACGTCCACAGTATTAATTCATGGGCTCCGGATATTTATCTGGGGCTCTTTGTTATTGAATTATTACACAAGCAAAAGTATTTCCTCTTATCACATTTATTGCAACTGCTCATTTCTTGTGTTACAATTGTGTATGATGCACTTGTCTCAAAGCAATACTTCCCTCTGCCCTCTTTGCAGTTCTAAAGCCGCTTTCTTTGAACAAGGCCGCTACGGCTCATATTTTTCCTGTCCGCAATGCGGCGGAATATTTCTTCACGAAAAAGACCGCATGAACGAAATACAAGAAAAAAACCGCTACCTTGAACACAATAATAATATCTACGATGAAGGTTATAGAAATTTTGTGTCTCCAATTATCAATGCTGTAAAGAAAAATAATAAATCTGTTGATGAAGGCCTTGATTTTGGAGCGGGTCCAGGTCCAGTCATAAGCACGATGCTTAAAGAAAGCAGCTACTCAATCTCTCTTTATGACCCCTTTTTTCATTATAATCCAGCAGCTCTGGAAAAAAAATATAATTATATAATTCTCTGTGAAGTTATGGAGCACTTCTATAATCCTAATAGTGAATTTACAAAACTGTATTCTCTTTTATTACCAGGCGGTAAACTCTACTGTATGACGGCTTTGTATGACCAGTCTATCAATTTTAAAACATGGTATTATGTTTCTGATCACAGTCATGTATTCTTTTATAGTCTTAAAACTCTTTCATGGATTGAAAAAAACATGGGCTTTACTACTCATTCTGTCGATAAAAGGCTAATTATCTTCGAAAAGTAAATTGGAACACCAAAATGGATGGTACAAGATTTTTTGCAATACAAATTGATATATAATTTAATAGCAAAGGAGTTGATATGGAATTTTCTATGACAAGACCTGCCTTCGGTTCCTACATGGGAACTTTTACGATTCTTATTATTGTAACAGATCAAGTACTAATCTAAACAGGTAAAAAACCTGCGGCTATTGCGAGAAGAACAATAATCGGCGCACTCACTTTTTTACTAAGCAGTAAAGCTGTTGTGATTATGGTAACGGCAAGGGTGTCATAAGCAAATCCATTTTTCACTAAAAGTACCACCGTAGATGCAAGAATGAGGCCTGCGGCAGATGAGGTTATTCCTTTAATAGATACCTTAATTGCTGTAATTTTCTTAAATTGTTCCCATACCGGGTAAACAAAATAAATAAACAAAATACCTGGTAGAAAAATTCCTATTCCGGCTGCAAGAGAACCCAGTATCTGATACATTATGGTGCCGCCTCGAGCAGCCATACCTCCTGCATATGCACTAAAGCTGAACATTGGGCCGGGAAGTCCCTGTACAAGACCAAATCCGGTTAAAAACTCCTGCGTTGTCATGTATGCATGAATTTCTGTAAGGTCGCTGAACATTAAAGGTATAACAACCTGCCCGCCTCCAATTATTAAATATCCATAGCGGTAAAAGCTTTCAAAAATATGAGCTAAGGTGCTTTTACTTGTAATCGCAAGAACAGCAGAAGTAAAAGCTATAACAATAAAGCTTATAAGATACTTCCAGGGCGGAATAATTTTTAGATGGTTCCATCTCTTTTCGTCTTTAGAAAATACCCAAGCTACAGCACCGCCGGTTAACAACACAAGGGGATAAATCCATGCAGTGCGGATAAAAAAGGTAATAATAGCAGAAAAGGCAAGTATTAAAAGGGGCAATACGCTTGTTGTTGTTTTACGCCCTAAACGCCAAGAGGCACTTGCCATAAAGCCGACCGCCATAGGTCCTATGTAACGAAGAATATCAGCCTTAAAGTGAAAGGATTCCAGTATGAGATACATAAAAGACAAGAAAGTCATAATAATTAGCACTGGAAGAGCCCATACAAGAAAGGTTAAAAAAGCCAATACAGGACCGCCGATTTTATACCCTATGGCTGCTATTGTCTGTGTACTGCTGGGTCCTGGAAGAATACTAGTTAACGCAATAAGCTCAGCTAATTCCTCTTCGGTCAGGTACTTTTTTTTTGTAATTAGCTGATCTGTAAATACTCCAAAATGGGCTTCCGGTCCGCCGTATGCACCCAGAGAACAGATGAAAACATCCTTCAAAAAAACTGACCAGCTGTTTCCACTTTTTTCTTTCATTATGTACTCCTCATTAGAGTTTTTATACACTTTTTTACTCAGATTACCAATCTAATAATAGTATTCTACTATGAAATTATGAAGTATACTGTAACTTAGTCAAGGAGTGAATATGAAATTATGGAAGCCTGAAATTTTCCAAGGAACACTTACTAAGACACAGTATTTTGAAGGCTGGTACTTCAAATTAGTTGATAAAGATGAAAAGCATTCATTTGCCCTCATTCCAGGAATTTCCCTGTCGCCTTCCTATTCTCATTCGTTTATACAGTTTTTTTCCGGGCATACAGGACAAGCAGAATATTTTTCCTTTGAACAAAAAAAATTTTCATCGAATACTAATGAATTTCATGTTTCAATAGCAGATTCAAGTTTTTCATTGAATCATATGAGTCTTCATCTTGTTTCCGAAACACAAACAATAGATGCTGATGTTTCATTTACTGCTATTAAATCCTGGCCTGTAAGCTTTTTGTCGCCCGGAGTCATGGGCCCATTTCGCTTCATACCATTCATGGAATGCTATCACGGTGTTTTAAGCTTTGATCACGCCATTGAAGGTTCAATTACAATTAATGGCGATAAAATCGACATGACTGGCGGAAAAGGATATATTGAAAAAGACTGGGGTACATCGATGCCCTCTTCATGGATATGGATGCAGACAAATCATTTTGATAAGGAAAATGTGTCCTTATTTGGTTCTATTGCAAATATTCCCTGGCTGGGAAACTCCTTCCCCGGTTTCATTTTTGGTCTTTATTTTGAAGGAAAAACATACCGCTTTGCAACCTATACCGGTGCCAAAATAAGTTTTTTGGAAGTTACAGATAACCATATACGCATTCATATTGAAAATAGAAAATTACGACTATTAATCTATGCAGACAGAGAAAAAGGAGCAGACCTTCCCGCTCCGCTTAACGGCGCTATGACCTCAAAGGTGAACGAATCATTACGTTCGAAAATCGCCGTTGAGCTCATCAATAAAAAAGATGAACACGTCATTTTCTCTGGAACTGGACGAAACGCTGGTCTCGAATTCGTCGGTAAAACGAGTGAACTTACATAAAGAGAGGAAACCCTCACCTTTTCTTGCAGTACTTAAAAAAATATGCTACGCAAGTATACGTACTCCACTGAATTCTCAATCTGGCGGAGAACATTCTTTACAGCATTCATGACAGCCTCTCGATTTTGAGTAAATTTTTTTAGAAGCTATAAGTGCGTCAAAGCAGTCATGGAAGGTTCCCAATAAAAGCCGGTGTGAATACTCTGGTACTTTATCGCAATCTGCTTCATGAATTTCATGGTATCCGCTGGGGAGTTCATTTTTATCAACATAAAAAACTGCCATATTCACCTCCGGTTTTAGAAGTCACATGACGGTTGTGTAAAACATAGATGTTGATGTCCGTTATACTATGTTTGTAGACTTTCTGATTATATAAAAAGTATACCCCCTTTTAGGGGGTAATACAAGTTTTTTTTATTATTGTTAAGAATTATGTAGCATAAGAGTGTTCATGAACACCAGAGACGGCACGGCCGGACGGATCATTCATAGTCTTAAAGGCTTCATCCCATTCAAGAGCTTTTGCGGTACTGCAGGCAACACTTGCTTCATAGGCAACGGTTTTTGCAGCACTGGATGACGGGAAGAATTGTTCAAAAATTGTACGATAGTAGTACTGTTCCTTTGTCATCGGCGGATTAATAGGGAACCGATCCTTAACACGTTTAAATTGGTCGTCAGATACTTTTTGCTCGCAGAGCTCTTTAATTGAGTCTATCCAGCTGTATCCAACACCGTCAGAAAACTGCTCTTTTTGCCTCCAAGCAATTTCCGCAGGAAGTATATCTTTAAAAGCCTCGCGTAAAATCCATTTTTCAATTTTTCCGCCGCCGGCTTTACCTGAGAGCTTATCTTTTGGGTTTAGCTGCATTGCAACATCAATGAACTCTTTATCAAGGAAGGGAACACGTCCTTCAACCCCCCAGGCGGCAAGCGATTTGTTTGCTCTTAAGCAGTCATATAGATGCAGTTTTCCAAGTTTTCTTACAGTCTCATCGTGGAGTTCATTCGCATTCGGTGCCTTATGAAAGTATAAATAGCCTCCAAAAAGCTCATCCGATCCTTCTCCCGAGAGAACCATTTTAATTCCCATGGATTTTATTGCACGGGCTAAAAGATACATTGGTGTAGAAGCTCGAACCGTTGTAATATCGTATGTTTCCAGGTGATAGATAACATCGGCAATGGCATCGAGACCTTCCTGAACGGTGAAATGAATTTCATGGTGAACGGTTCCAATGAAGTCTGCTGCTTTTTGTGCGTGTGCAAGATCCGGAGATCCTTCGAGTCCAACTGCAAATGAGTGAACACGAGGCCACCACGCTTCCTGCGTGTCGCCGCTTTCAACTCGTTTTGCAGCATATTTTTGAGTAACAGCTGCAATTATCGATGAGTCCAAGCCGCCAGACAGTAATACACCATAGGGTACGTCGCTCATAAGCTGTCTTTTTACCGCCGCTTCAAGCGAACTTCGGAGCTTTGCAATATCAGTGTGTGCATCTTTAACAAAGTCATAGCTCTGCCATGGACGGGTGTACCATTTTGTTGTTATGCCGCGGCCGCCGCTTGCACGGATACTGGGAGAGCTGAAAAAGCTTGTTCCCGGCTGAAATTCGCTTATTTCTGTACAAACACCTTCAAGGGCCTTCAGTTCTGATGCAACATAATATTGGCATTCGCTGTCCCAGCCCTGATACAATGGAACAATACCAATATGATCTCTACCAATAAGATAAGAATCATGTTCAATATCATAAAGGGCAAAGGCAAAAATTCCATTTAAGTCTTCTAAAAAAGAAGGTCCCTTATCCTTGTAAAGGGGAAGTAAAACCTCACAATCCGACTGAGTTAAAAAAGTATACGTTTTCTCATATTTCTTTCGAATTTCTTTGTGATTGTAAATTTCACCGTTTACTGCTAACACGAGTTTTCCATCCGGACTAAATAAGGGCTGCTTTCCAGACAGCGGATCTACAATGGCAAGGCGCTCATGAACAAGAACCGCTTTATCACCAGAATAAATTCCGGACCAGTCAGGACCGCGGTGACGGAGTAGTTTTCCCATTTTCAACATCTGTGTACGAAAGCTTTCCGTACAATTTTTTACATCAAAGGCTGTAACAATTCCGCACATAGTGTTCTCCTAATAAGCAAGCAAAGATATATTTATATTGCAAAATATGTGCCATCTTTCTATTTACTTGCTATACTTATAGTTATACTAAACTGATAAAAGGTACTAATACTTAAATGCATATTATTTAAGCAATCACATGAAAAATGCTCAACTATTGAACATCTTATTAATTCAATATATAGTAAAAGGTACTGGAGGCTTATCATGCCGGAAGAGCAATTATCAGAGGATCTTGTTCGTCAATATAAGGCGGTCCAAAATCTTATTTCATCATTGAATGCCTGTACCACCTCAGATGAAATTCTTCAATACTTAATAGAGCAGTGTTTTACACTTACAAAATGCGATTTAATATCAGTCTTTGTACCGGACTTATCCGGTATTTTTGTCTTAAAATCCTATCTTTCTTCTTCCACAGAATCGCTTTCGGTAACCTCAGTAAAACCAGGTGAAGATGCGGTAGGACGGACATTTATGGATGGAATGCCTCGAATATCTAATAACACGTCGTTAGACCCCGATTATAAACCACTGTCACAACAGTATGGCTCTCAGATGGTGCTGCCGCTGTCAGAAGGCGGCAAAGTTTTCAGTGTTTTACGCCTTGATGCTGAACGAAAAAACTTTTTTACAGATTCTGATTTTCAATTATATACCTCCGCGTGTTCATATGCAGGCCAGCTGTTACAGCAGATTCAGCTCAAACGTGCGCTCGAATTGCGTATACGTCAAAAAGATATTTTAATTGATATTTCTCAAAATGTTGCTAAGCACTTTGATATAAATGAAGTATTCAGTACGGTCATGCACTTGTTGTCCGAAAATTTCGATATACTCCGCGGCATGCTCGTACTTTTCGATCAGGATGCACCTGAAAAACTCTCGGTTCACTCAGCCTATAATCTGACACCAGAAGAAATGTCACGCGGTATTTACAAAGTTGGTGAAGGAATTATAGGCAGGGTTGTTTCAAACGGTGAAGCCATTGCAATAAGCGATATCTTTAAAAACAAAGATTTTCTTAACCGTATGAAGATTAAGAGACGAACTGATATTCCCACTTCATTTATTGCAGTTCCTTTTCGATCAGAAGGTGAGATTGAAGGTGTTATTGCGGTAGAGAAAAGATTTGAAAGTCTGGAAATACTAAACGATGAAAAAGAATTTATGACCCTTGTTTCATCCCTTATTCTTACAAAGATTAAAATGTATCAAAGAATTTTCGGGGAGCAAAATAGACTTCTAGAAGAAAACTCTTCTCTTAAACAGGAGCTTAAAAAGCATTTTTCAGGCAGTCTTATAACTAAAAATAAAGCAATGCTCCATCTTTTAGATCTTATTCAACTTGTGGCAGATTCAAATTCGTCTATTTTAGTACTTGGTGAAAGCGGTACAGGAAAGGAGCTTATAGCCCGTGAAATACACCGGCTTTCTCCTCGAGCTGACTTTCCCTTTATCACCGTAAACTGTGCAGCAATTCCAGAAAACCTGCTTGAATCTGAACTCTTTGGGTATAAAAAGGGCGCCTTCACTGGAGCTATGAGCGATAAAAAAGGAAAGTTCCAGCTCGCACACGGCGGTACGCTTTTCCTCGATGAAATAGGCGATATGCCCGTTCTCCTGCAGGTCAAACTGCTTCGGGCTATTCAGGAAAAAGAAATTGAGCCGGTTGGAAGCGAAAAAAAAGAAAAAGTTGATATCCGTATTTTAGCAGCTACGAACAAAGACTTAACTAAGCTCATAGAGCAAAAGCAGTTTAGAGAAGACCTCTATTATAGACTCAATGTAGTGGAACTCAAACTACCGCCCCTTCGAGACAGAATTGACGATATACCCTTCCTTACAACCTTTTTTATTGATAAATATACTAAAGAAAATAGACGTAAAACTGTTTCTCTTGGATCTTCTGCCCTTCGTCTTTTACAAACATACACCTGGCCGGGAAATGTTCGTGAGTTGGAAAATGTTATTGAACGTGCTGTTCTCTTATGCCGCGACTCAGTCATCGATGCAAGTCATCTGCCTCACAGCATTGCGGAGCCGCAAGAAACCTATAGAAATTCAAATATTTCATCCTACCTTTCAACCATGGTAAAGGGCGGGTGCGAGAGCGGCAAGGTCTGGGATGATGTAATGGGTCATATAGAAAAGGAACTTATTCAGCTCGCCCTGCTCCAGAATAACAGAAACAAGGTCCGTACTGCTGAATTTTTAGGCATTAATCGAAATACTCTTAGTAGTAAAATTGAGCTTTACGGCATAGAATAAAGCTATGCCGTATTCTACTGTAGTTATTTACTTGAAAGCCAGCGGTCTACCTCTGAAGCGGCTGTTCTGCCTTCTGTAAGTGCATGTACAATGAGAGATTGTCCCCTTCTCATGTCGCCGCAGGCAAATACTCCTTCTACACTTGTTTTATACTCTGTATCAGTATCAATTACGGAGCGCGGAGATAAGGTAAGGCCGAGGTCTTTGAGCATTTTTGAATCTTCTGCACCAACAAAGCCCATTGCAAGAATGACCATATCAGCTCTAATAAAGAATTCTGAGCCTTCGATTTCCTTCATTACAGGCTTTCCTGTAGAAAAATCCCATTGTACTTTTACGCAATTTAAACCTTCAAGTTTTCCTTCAGCATGTATTTGAAATGACTTTGTAAGAACACAGTAATCTTGAGTAACACCTTCTTCATGACTTGACGTGTGTTTGAATAGGCGGGGAAACTCAGGCCAGCTTTGATTTACAGGGCGGGTTTCAGGGAGCTTATGCATAATTTCAATTTGATGTACCGATACTGCTCCCTGCCTGTTTGCTGTTCCTACACAGTCGCTTCCTGTATCGCCGCCGCCGATGACTACTACTCTTTTCCCGGCTGCACATAGATAGGGAGGCAGTGTTTCTTCATTACTCACAGCCTTATTGCTTGCAGACAAATAATCAACGGCCTGAATAACGGCAGCATTGCCGCTTCCAGGACAGTTCATTCCACGGCAGTTTCTAGTACCGCCTGCAAGTACGACTGCATCAAAATTTTTTAGCAGTTCTTTTGCATCTTTATTTCTCCCAACTTCTGTCTTACAGGTAAAAACAATTCCCTCTTTTTTCATAATAGAGAGTCTTCTGTCAATAATAGCTTTATCAAGTTTAAAATCGGGAATACCATAGCGTAAAAAACCGCCTGCTTTTACACTTCGCTCAAAAACTTCAACGCTGTGTCCTTTCCTATTTAAATAGTGAGCAGCGCTCAATGCTGCAGGACCGGAACCAATAATTGCTACTTTTTTTCCAGTTCGTAATTCAGGCGGTTTAGGAAGAACATAGCCGAGCTCAAAAGCCTTTTCAATAATATCCATTTCGTTTTGGCGAATAGTAACAGGGTCATCGTTAATTCCTAATACACAGCCCCCTTCGCAGAGTGCCGGACATAATTTGCCTGTGAATTCAGGAAAAGGATTTGTTATGCTTAATCGTTCCCATGCCTCTTTCCATCTGCCTTCTTTAACAAGATCATTCCACTCAGGAATATAGTTTCCAAGAGGACAATTATTGTGACAGAAAGGTGTACCGCAGTTCATGCAGCGGCCGACTTGTGTATCTATAAGCAGTTCGTTTCTGCGAACTTCTACTTCTTTGTAATCTTTTAAACGTTCCTTAACAGGTCTGTACTGTACCTTTTCACGTTTTGTATCAATAAATGCATAGATATTTTTCATTAAAGGAGCCCCTTCTTTACTAAATACGCACGGTAATCGCGCGGCAGTACTTTTACAAACTGTTTTTTTTGCGTATCGTACTGTTTGAGTATCTCATCGGCCTTTATACTTTGAGTAAGTTTTAGATGCTTCTGAAGCTGCTTTGCAACAAACGCATAATCCTTATCTGTCATAGGCTCAATATCAGCAAGTTCATTGTTGAACTTTTTATGGAACTCTTTATGAGGATCATAGATAAATGCGATACCTCCCGACATACCAGCTGCAAAGTTTCTTCCAACCTTACCAAGGATAATGGCGGTTCCGCCTGTCATGTATTCACATCCGTGATCGCCGATTCCTTCTACTACGGCGTTTGCACCAGAGTTTCTAACGCAAAACCGTTCTCCGGCATTTCCTGCAATGAAGAGTTCTCCACAAACTGCACCGTAGAGAACTGTATTTCCTGCAATTGCATAGGATTCTGATTGTACTACCTTGTTTCCTGCCTTCTTTATAGCAATAGTCCCGCCGAAAAGTCCCTTTCCAACATAGTCATTAGCCATACCGGAAAGATTCATTGTTACACCCTGACAAAGCCAGGCGCCAAAACTTTGTCCTGCAGTTCCGCTCAGGTTTAGGAAGATAGTGTTATCAGGCAGTCCTTCTTCACCCCTCTTACTCATAATGCGGCCGGAAAGCATTGTACCTGCAGCGCGGTCAGTATTATGAATTGGCAAGTCAAGGTTAAGCGGTTTTGGATTTTTATCTTTAGAACTTACAGTTTCTTCTGTAAGTTCAATAAGTTTTTTATCAAAATTCTGGCAGAGATCCAGAGGCTTATTTTGAGTAAAATGATAGTCTGCATACGGGTTTTGAACCTGCTCAAAAATTGCGGAAAAATCGAGTCCGGATATGTCCTTACTTTCTGCACAAGGCATTAAAAGATCGCTTCTTCCTCTCATCTCTTCGAGTGTTCTAAAGCCAAGATGGCTCATGATCTCACGAAGATGACGAGCCGTAAATCTCATGAAATTTTCTATATATTCGCTCTTACCGCAGAAACGCTCTGCACAGCGCTCATCCTGTGTTGCAACACCGAGTGAACAGTTATTCAAGTGGCAGTGCCGAAGCATGACACAGCCGAGGGTGATTAATACCCCTGTTGCAAAGCCGAACTCATCAGCTCCTAAGAGAGCAGCGATTGCTAAGTCACGCCCGGTTCTCATTCCGCCATCGCATTGAATTAGTACTCGGTCTCTTAGTCCGTTCATTACAAGAGTTTGATGTGTTTCTGATAATCCCAATTCCCAGGGAAGACCAGCATGCTTAATTGATGAAATAGGACTCGCACCTGTTCCGCCGTCAGAGCCGGATATAAGTATCATTTGAGCCTGTGCCTTTGCAACACCTGCAGCAACGGTACCCACTCCCATTTCTGAAACAAGCTTAACGCTTATTCGAGCCCGTGGATTAACATTCTTAAGATCAAGAATGAGCTGTGCTAAGTCCTCTATAGAATAAATATCATGGTGAGGAGGAGGAGAAATGAGTGTTACGCCTTCTGTGGTGTATCTGGTCTTTGCAATGAGAGCCGAGACCTTATGACCTGGAAGCTGTCCGCCTTCTCCAGGTTTTGCTCCCTGTGCAATTTTAATTTGAATTTCTTCGGCATTGGTCAGGTACCAGGTTGTTACACCAAAACGTCCGGAAGCAACCTGCTTAACCTTTGAACAAAGAGAATCCCCGTTTGCTAAAGGCTTAAATCGTTCTGTTGATTCACCGCCTTCACCGGTATTGCTTCGTCCGCCAATTCTGTTCATTGCGCGTGCAATTGCTTCGTGTGCAGGACCGCTTATTGAACCAAAACTCATAGCACCAACATTGAAGCGTTTCATAATTGATTCTTCACTTTCAACTTGATCGAGCGGAATACTCTGCCTTTCTTTAAACCTGAATAAGGATCGTAATGTTACCGCTCCCTTTCCTGTATAATTCAAGGTACTTTGGTCCATTTTCTCACAATACTTTTTATACAGTTCATAGCTGCCATTTCTTACCGACTGCTGTAGAAGAGGAATGGTATCCGGATTCCATGCATGAATCTCGCCGTCTTTTCTCCAGCGGTAAAAACCGCCATCCTCATACAGGTGAGGAAATTCAATATTTGACTCATACACACTCTTATGAAGAGTAATGGTCTTTTTAGCAAGGTCTGTAAAGGTAATTCCACCCACACGTGAAGGAGTGCCTGTAAAGCAGGTATCAATGATCTCTTTGCCGAGACCAACAGCTTCAAAAATCTGAGCACCCTTATAACTCATGAGGGTCGAAATTCCCATTTTCGATAATACCTTCATAATACCGTGTTCAACGGCATGAATGTAATTATCTACAGCCTTGGAATATTTGTGAGATATTTTTCCAGCGTTTAAAAGTTTTCCAATAGCACTGAATACACCATATGGAATAACAGCATCGCACCCATAACCAAAGAGAGCACAGAAATGATGAACTTCTCTTGGTTCTGCACTTTCAAGAAAAAGAGAAGCGTCAAGGCGGATCTGGTGTTTTGTTAAATATTGATGCACTGCGCCGAGAGCTAGTATGCTGGGAAGCGGTATAGAGTTTTTTGTAATTTCTCTGTCGGAAAGAACTAGATATTTTTTTCCATTTTCGATTGCCTTTTTAGCTTCAGCTGATACTCTTTCAATTGCCTTTATAAAACCTGCCTCGCCTTCTTGTGCCGGAAAAAGAATACTGATTTTTTGAATATCCTTTGCATGTTGAGCGGAGAAAGCTGAGAAGGTCTGACAGGTCATAACAGGCTTTTCAAGAACAACCCTCTGTGCATGTTCTTTACCTTCTGATAGAATCTTGCCCGGTTTACCTATTACCGTTTCCATACTCATAACGCAGCCTTCTCTTAACGGATCGATAGGAGGATTTGTAACCTGTGCAAAAAGCTGTCTGAAATAAGAATACAAAGGAACGTGTTTATCGGATAAAACTGCAAGAGGCGCATCATTACCCATTGAACCAATAGGTTCTAAACCGGTTTCTGCCATAACCTGAATAATCATCTCAAGCTCTTCTCTTGTATATGCAAGTGAGCGTAATACCTCATCATTAATAGCGATGCTTTGAACCTGCTCCAGCTGCTTAATTTTTTCCAGCCCCTTGAGCCATTTTTTGTATGGTGCTTTTTGTGCAAGGCGGCTTTTAATTTCCGAATCTGGAACCACCTTACCCTTTACTGTATCAATAAATAACATATGACCCGGTTCAAGCCGTCCCGAAACAGATATTAGCTCCGGTTCAATATTTAGAACACCAAGCTCGGAAGCCATAATAACTCTATCATCCTTAGTTATGAGGTAGCGCCCGGGACGCAGACCGTTTCGATCCAAAGATGCTGCCACTATTGAACCATCTGTATAGGCAAGGGCAGCAGGACCATCCCAGCTTTCCATAATACAGCGTTGATAGGTATAAAAATCTCTCACGTCTTCACTAAGTTCTTCGTCGTGTTCCCAAGCACAGGGAACAAGCATACTTACAGAATGAGGCAGACTTCTTCCTGATTGAACTAATAATTCAAGAACATTGTCGAGAGCCTGCGAGTCAGAACCGTTTTCTTGAATAACAGGGGTTAAACAGCTAAGATCTCTTCCCCACTCGCTATGTTCAAGCTGTGACTCCCGGTTACGCATCCAGGTTGAGTTACCCTTAAGTGTATTAATTTCACCATTGTGAGCTAGGTAACGGAATGGCTGAGCTCTATCCCATGAGGGAAAAGTGTTTGTAGAATAACGCGAGTGAATTACTGCGATGCTTGCTTTAAAGTCAGGATCATGTAAGTCAGGATAAAACTTCTGTACTTGAGACGCTAAAAGCATTCCCTTATATACGATGGTTTTTGAAGAAAAACTTGCTGCATACAATGCATTCTTTCCATTAATCTTATAGTGACTGCATTGTTTTTCTACAGTTTTTCGTGCAAGAAATAAACGCTGTTCAAGATCAACAGAAGAACTTACAATTGAAGATGTAATAGTAGAACTCAACTGTGCAAAAACCATTACTATCTTAGGCATTGATTCTCGTGCTGTAATGCCGATATGTTCCTCTAATACAGGAACATCCCGCCATAGAATTACATCCAAACCGTATACAGTACAGGCACAAACAAAAGCTTCTTTAATTTTTTCGATCAAATCATTATCTTTGGGAAGGAAAAGCATTCCGCATCCATAAGAACCTTCAGGACCAAGACTAATGCTCTTTTCTAATGCAATTTTTCTCAAAAAATCATGAGGCAGTTGTGTTAATATACCTGCACCATCTCCAGATTCAGGATCCGCGCCCGTTGCTCCTCGATGTGTCATACGGGAAAGCATTTCTAAGGCATCCAAAATAATTTGATGTGATTTTTTTCCCTTAGTATTACAGATAAAACCAGTTCCGCAGCTGTCGTGTTCAAAAAGAGGATTATATAATCCTGTTTGACGTGGTATTTGATTAAAATGCACTAAGATAGTCCTCCTGGAGTTAGTATTCTAATCATTGCAACAATTATGCCAACTTTACAATCAAGCCATTTACTTATATAACAATAACTTACATATCTATACTAAATATCAGTATACATAAATGCCTAAAAAAAAAGCATAACCTTTAGTTATGCTTAATTTATATACACCTGCCTATATTTCAGTTACTCCCGTATAGGACAATTCTGTCGGACCGGTCAAGTACACAGTATCGCCTGTATAAGAAACTACAAGCTCTCCTCCCCTGACCTTTACCGTAATATTTTCGTTAAGAGGACAATAGCCGTTAAGTACTGCAGCAACAACAGAAGCACAGGCTCCAGTTCCGCACGATAAGGTTTCGCCATTTCCTCTTTCCCACACCCGCATCTTAAGACAATTTCTATTTACTACCCTGACAAACTCAGTATTAATGCGTTTCGGAAAAACCTTATGCTGTTCAAAAAAGGGCCCTTCACGAGCAAGATCAACCTTATCAACAAAACCGCAAAACACAACGCAATGCGGATTACCAACTGATAAAACCGTCACTTCGTATTCAATGTTGTTCGCACTCAGCGCTGCTTTAATAATTGCTTCTTTCGGTAACTTTTGGCGCAGTGTCTCATCGCTTATTAAAATTGAGCTTATATCAACCTTGTTAACCGGAAGATGAGCTGGTATTGCACTTGGGACAAACAAAGGTTTACCCATATCAACACAAACAGAAGATACTTTTCCATTGCGAAGATATAGTTTCATTTTACGAATGCCGGACCTTGTTTCAATTGTCAGTGAGAGGTCTCCAGGGGTATTCTTAGAAAGTTTATTCTTAATACCATTACTATTGCTGTCGTATAAGTATTTTGCCGCACATCGTATAGCGTTACCGGCCATCAAACCTTCAGAACCGTCCATATTAAAGAGTCTCATGTAGGCATCGGCCTTGATTGAAGCACTAATAATTACTAGCGAGTCAGCACCTATGCTCTTTTTGCGGTCGCATAAGCGGACTGCAAGAGCTTCAGGGTTTGGAATATCCTCTTCCATCGCATTGCATACGATAAAGTCATTTCCTGTAGTAACCATCTTTGCAAATGCGATTGTACGCTTCGTCTTCAACAATGCATTGGTATTTATAAGCTCACAGTTAGAAGGAGTAAACTTGCTTAATAAACTGTCAGCAATAGCATTTGCGGTATCAATAGAAGTGAGACACGGTATGTCTCTCTCAACCGATTTTCTTCTGAGTTTAACACTGTCATTTGTAGGCAGTCTTCCCTTTGCAGATGTTGATATTACGTAGTCAACCCTTCCGTTGTCTAAAAGTGTTAAAACATTTTCTTTTACATTCTCATGAATTTTATCAACAATAGCAACTTCCATTCCAAAGTCTTCTATGACCTTTGCCGTTCCCTCTGTTGCAAAGAGTTTGAAACCCATGGTGTAGAATTTTCGTGCAAGATCCGGTATTTCAAATTGGTCGGTTTTTCGTACCGTAAAAAGAACACCGCCTGTTTTTTTCATCTTATACCCGGCAGCTATGAGTCCCTTGTAAAGTGCTTCATCCATGGTTTGTGCTATACCTAAAACCTCACCGGTGGACTTCATCTCGGGGCCTAAGTGAGTATCAACATCGCTCAGTTTTTCAAAGCTAAAAACAGGAACCTTAACTGCTGTGTACGGCGGCGGCGGATACAGCCCTGTCCCCCAGCCCATATCACAAAGTTTCTCACCAAGCATAGCGCGCACTGCAAGCTCAACCATCGGTACACCAGTAACCTTGCTGATATATGGAATTGTTCTAGAAGATCTCGGATTTACTTCAATAATATACAGTTCGTTATTGTAAATAAGGTATTGAATATTTACTAAGCCTTTTGTTCCAAGGGCCTTTGCAAGATTTCTTGACTGCTCAATAATTTTTTCTATGAGAATATCATGCAGGTTAAAAGCCGGATACACTGCAATTGAATCGCCTGAGTGAATACCGGTTCTTTCAATATGCTCCATAATTCCGGGTATCAAAATATCATCACCGTCGCAAATTGCATCCACTTCAAGTTCTGTTCCCATGAGGTACTTATCAATAAGAATCGGGTTTTCAATATTCTGAGAAAGAATGATGTCCATGTATTCATTAATATCATTTTCATTAAAGGCTATAATCATATTTTGACCGCCTAAAACATAGGAAGGTCTTATTAACACAGGGTATCCAATTTTTTCTGCAGAGTGCAGAGCCTCTTCTTTTGTACATACAGTCAATCCCTGAGGACGCTTTATCGAAAGCTTTTCAAGAAGCTCCTCAAAACGTGAGCGGTCTTCTGCAAGGTCTATTGAGTCGGCGCTTGTTCCAAGGATTTTCACACCGCGCTGGTCAAGGTATTTTGTAAGTTTAATAGCAGTTTGTCCGCCGAATGCTGCAACGACCGCGTCCGGTTTTTCGGTTGCTATGACATCCATTACATCTTCACCGGTAAGCGGTTCAAAATAAAGTTTATCTGCAGTATCAAAGTCGGTAGATACAGTCTCCGGATTATTATTCATGATGGCAACTTCATAGCCAAGTTTCTTGAGTGCCCATACGCACTGAACAGAAGCATAATCAAATTCAATTCCCTGTCCAATCCGAATAGGTCCTGAACCTAAAACAAGAATCTTGCCTTTTTTATCCTTTGCTGTATCTGAAATCAAGATTTCAGCCTCATTTTCTCCATCCCATCCGCTGTAAAAATATGGGGTTTTTGCACTGAATTCCCCTGCACAGGTGTCTACCATGCGGTACGAAGCAGGAATATGTTTTGGTTTTGAACCGCTCAACTTTTCTATGACAGCATCCGTAAAACCGTAGTGTTTGCTTTCAAGATAATCCTCTTTTGGAAGAGGCTCTCCCTTTTTCTTAAATTCACTAAGGTTGTGTTCCACGCGTATAAGATTATGAAGTTTATTCAAAAACCAAGGATCAATTTTTGTTACATTAAAAATACTATCTATACTTACTCCGCGTTTCAGAGCCTGGTAAACGGCAAATATTCGCTGATCGGTGCATTCACCAACCCTCTGCAGAATTTTCTCATCGCTTTCTTTTTCAAACGGCGGATAATTCAAAGTCTTGAGCGTCAATTCAAGTCCGCGGACAGCCTTCATAAGAGCCTGTTCAAAACTTGTGCCTATGGCCATAACTTCGCCTGTTGCCTTCATCTGAGTACCCAGCTTTCTCTTTGCATAGACGAACTTATCAAAGGGCCACTTAGGAAATTTTACAACAACATAATCTAGAACGGGTTCAAAACAAGCCTTTGTCTTTTTAGTAACGGTGTTCGGTATTTCATCAAGATTATATCCAATAGCAATAAGAGCTGCTATTTTTGCTATAGGATAGCCGGTTGCCTTTGATGCAAGCGCCGAAGATCGAGATACACGAGGATTAACTTCAATGACGGCATACTCAAAACTATCAGTCTTTAATGCAAACTGACAGTTACAACCGCCTTCAATCTTCAAGGCTGATATAATATTAAGAGCTGCAGAACGCAGCATCTGATACTCTTTATCTGAGAGTGTTACCGTTGGAGCTATAACGATAGAATCTCCGGTGTGTACACCAACAGGATCAAAGTTTTCCATAGAACAGACAGTAATAACATTCCCAGCTCCATCTCTCATAACTTCAAACTCGATTTCTTTCCAGCCGGATATACATTTTTCTACTAAAATCTGATGTATAGGCGATCTGTTTAAACCATTCGCAGCGATTTCCCGTAGTTCTTCTTCTGTGCTTGCAATACCGCCTCCAGTACCGCCTAAAGTAAAAGCAGGACGCACAATTACCGGATAATCAATAACCTTTGTAAACTCAACAGCACTTTCAAGGTCAGTTACTACCTTAGAAGGAATACAAGGTTCTCCTATTTCCTCCATCGTATCTTTGAAAAGCTGCCTATCTTCCGCCTTATCTATAGTCTCAGGATTTGCACCAAGAAGCTTTACATTATGTTGTTCAAGAAAACCTTCTTTAGCCAGCTGCATCGACAAGGTTAAGCCTGTCTGTCCCCCAAGAGTTGAAAGGAGGCTGTCAGGTTTTTCTTTTTCGATGATGCGTTTTATAGTTTCTATTAACAAGGGTTCAATATAGATTGCATCTGCCATGGTAGAATCTGTCATGAGTGTTGCAGGATTCGAGTTTACAAGCACTACCTGCAGACCCTGCTCTTTAAGAGCCTTACATGCCTGTGTGCCTGCATAATCGAACTCCGCAGCCTGTCCAATAATAATGGGACCGGAACCAATGACCAAAACTTTTTTTATAGTAGGATTAAGAGGCATATTAAAACTCCTTTTTATGTATGAGCGACACAAATGAATCAAATAAGAAGCCTGTATCGAGAGGCCCGGCGCTGGCTTCCGGATGGAACTGCACAGAAAAGGCCGGAAACTTTGTATAACGTACACCTTCACATGTTTTATCATTTAAGTTTATAAACGAAACCTCAGCACCTGAGGGAAGACTCTCAGGCACAACGGTATATCCGTGATTTTGACTGGAAATATATATGCGCCCAGTTTTTAAGTCCTTTACAGGCTGGTTCGCTCCGCGATGACCATATTTAAGTTTTTCGGTTATTGCCCCCTGCGAAAGAGCCAGGAGCTGATGTCCCAGGCATATGCCGAATATTGGTATCTTTTGTGAGGTAAGAACTGTAAGTTCTTTAATTATGTCTGTATTTTCAGAGGGATCTCCTGGACCATTTGAAAGCATAATACCGTCGGGTTTCAGTTCCAGAATTTCGGCGGCAGTAGTTTCTGCACACACTGATACTACATCGAAGCCGCGTTTTAATAATTCGATTTCAATACTTTTTTTTGCGCCAAAGTCCCAGAGAACAATGGTTTTCCCATTTCTTACTTCATAGCTTGCTTTTTCTTGACGCATATTTCTTTTAGGCGATACTGAGTGAACAGCTCTTTGAATTGAATAATCATTAATATCTTGTAAAAGCTTTTCTTTTTCGAAAGGGTTTTTTAAGAAAGTTTCAGCTTGTTCTTGAACACTAATTATGCGCACATTCATTACGCCGTGTTCCCTAATTATTTTTGTAAGTCTTCTTGTATCAATGTGAGAAATTCCAACGATACCATTATTTTTCAAGTAATCGTCGAGTTTTCCCTCCATTCTAAAGTTTGATGGATCTGTGCACTCATGACGTACAACGTATCCGCTTAAATAGGGCTTAACACTTTCAAAATCAGACGGAATAACACCGTAGTTTCCTATAAGAGGAAACGTCTGCATTACAATTTGACCGAAATAACTCGGGTCTGTCAGAGTTTCAAGGTACCCCGTCATTCCCGTTGTAAATACTGCTTCACCGCTAACACAGCCGGAAGCGCCAAACGATTTGCCTTCAAAAACCTCACCGGTTGAAAGCACAAGATACGCTTTATTTTTTTTACAGACCATACCAGCAATTAGTGCAAGTTATATGCCAAATGATCAAATCTTTTCTATTAGGTTGTATTTTAAATTGAAAATTTTATTTCTATATAATACTATAAGATAGATATTTACCAAGATATAAACAGATACTTCTTTTCGCTTCTTTCTCTAATTACAGTAACAAAAGTATTACATTGCATGAATATTAAGCATATTTGGAATATTTTGCCTACTATTTCATCAATGAATACTAATCCCGAGACATCAATAAACAGGTTTTTACATATTCGTATTGCACATTTACAGATACTATACTAGTATTATTGTAAGAATTAAGAGGATTTTTTATGCGTAAAGAAACATTATGGAATAATGACTGGTTATTTACAGAAACAGAACCCGATGCGTTTGACGGTATTACTATATTTCCTGAAAATTTTTCTCATGTAGACATACCTCATGATTTTCTTATACATGACAGCAAAAATCTCTACCGCGACTGTGACGGATGGTACAAAAAATTATATTCCTTTGAGAAATCTGATAACACCTTTTTGCGATTTGAAGGTATATACATGGATTCAACCGTATATGTTAACAAAAAAGAAGCATTCCAGTGGAAATACGGTTACACAGAATTTGAAGCTGATATTACTAATTTTCTTAGCGAAGGTGAAAACGAAGTTCTTGTAAGAGTATGTCATAGAGCTCCTAATTCACGATGGTATTCCGGTGCAGGCATATACCGCAATGTACATCTCATACAGACTAAGTCTGTGCATATTTTGCATAATGGAGTGTACATTGCAGCAGAAAAAAAAGGTCCTGTTTTTTCTGTTTTTGTTACGACTTCCCTCTCATCCACAGCTGATAATGACATTTCAATACATCATACTATTTTAGATGCAGACACAGCTGTTGTCTCTTTTTCTAAAGGAAGTTTTGAACAGAACTTATTAATTGCAGATCCAAAACTATGGACACTTGAAAAACCGTATCTGTATAAACTTAAAACAGAAGTATACGAATCAGGCATATTGTGCGACACTGTGTATCAAAATTTCGGGCTGCGGACAATCTCCTTTACGCCGGATAAAGGTTTTTTCCTCAATGAAAAGAGGGTAAAAATAAACGGCGCGTGCCAGCATCATGATCTGGGATGTCTGGGCTCTGCTTTTAATAAAGAAGCTGCCTTAAGACAACTTTTAAAACTCAAGGAAATGGGAGTAAATGCAGTACGCACCTCCCATAATCCCTTTCCTAAAGAGTTTCTGGATCTATGTGATCAATACGGCATCCTAGTAATGTCCGAATTCCTTGATATGTGGGAAATGCCGAAAACCAAGTTTGATTATGCACGGTTTTTTACTGAATGGGTCGAAAAAGATGCTGAAAGCTGGATCTGCCAGGGAAGAAATCATCCGTGCATCATCATGTGGTCAGTCGGCAATGAAATACCCGATACCCACGCAGGAAACAGGGGCAAAGAAGTTATGGAACGGCTCCTGCCTCTTGTTGAAAAACATGATCCAAGACATAATGCACGAGCTACCTTGTGTTCCAACTACATGCCCTGGGAAAACACGCAAAAATGTGCAGATGTAATAAAACTCATAGGCTACAATTATGCTGAAAAATATTATAAAGAACATCACGAAAAACATCCTGATTGGATCATTTACGGAAGCGAAACAGCTTCGGTTGTTTTTAGCCGGGGTATTTATCACTTCCCGCTAAAACAGCAGATTTTAACTGACGATGATGGTCAGTGTTCAGCACTCGGAAACAGCAGTACCAGCTGGGGTGCAAAATCGGTCGAACGCTGTATTACAGACGACCGCGATTCCCCCTTCTCCCTCGGACAATTTATATGGACCGGCTGGGACTACATTGGAGAGCCTACCCCGTATCATTCAAAAAACTCATTTTTCGGCCAGATCGACACAGCAGGATTCCCCAAAGATTCCTTTTACATCTTTAAAGCTTCCTGGACCGATTATAAAAAAGATCCTTTCATCCACATCTTTCCATATTGGGATTTTTCACCCGGTCAAATTATAGATGTACGCGTAGTAACCAATGCCCCTTCACTTGAATTGTTTTTAAACGGCAACAGTCTTGGTAAAAAAAATATAAACATTCATACAGACACATCTATCACCGCAGACTTTTTAATACCATACCAAAAAGGAGTTCTTGGGGCTCTCGCCTACGATGAAAAGGGAACAGTTATTGCCGAGTGCAAGCGCTGTTCATTTTCAGATCCGGTATCAATTACTCTTAAAACTGATAAATCAGTGCTTCAGGCAAACGGCATAGATCTTTCTTTTGTAGAAATATCAGTTACCGATAAAGATGGAAACCCGGTTGAAAACGCACTTAACCGCATGTTTATTAGTGTTCAAGGCGAAGGAAGACTTGTCGGAGTTGATAACGGAGACAGTACGAATTGGGACAGCTATAAAGGAAACACCATGAGGCTGTTCAGCGGAAAACTGCTTGCAGTTATTGCATCGACAGAAAAAGAAGGCTGTATTCAGCTGACTGTTGAAAGTGAAGGGCTTCGTACAGCTAAACTTGACATAACTTCACAAAAAACGTCACTCATTCGAGGAATTTCGTGTACAGCAAAAAATACGGTTATTCCTTTTTTTAGCGACAGACCGGTGAGAAAAATTGAACTTATTACTGCTGTTTCGAAAATAACGCCTTCTACTAATGAAGTTGAAGTAGAAGCAGTTTTGTATCCAAAAGATTCCCAGTATACTGATCTCGAATGGCGATGCACTAATGATGCAGGAATAGATATTGTTATAGCATCAGTAACAAAAACACAAAAGGGTGCACTCATAAAGGCTCACAGTGACGGCAAATTCAACCTTAGATGCGGAATCCGAAACGGAAAAGAAGAAATATCAAGTATCAGTATGAAAGAGTTCACTATTGAAGGTTTCGGCTGTGCTTTAATGGATCCGTATTCATACATCACAGGGGGTCTTTACACACTATCTATGGGCGACATTGGAACCGGCAACGAAAGAGGCTTTGCAAGTTCCCGCGACGGAAAAAGCAGTACCGGTTTTGAGCGGCTCGACTTTGGGTCCTCAGGCAGTAAGACACTAAATCTTGATATTTTCTGCCTTGACGATGATCCTTTTGAGTTTGAAATATGGGATGGTAATGTCAA
Source organism: uncultured Treponema sp. (assembly GCA_964560975.1). Lineage (GTDB taxonomy): Bacteria > Spirochaetota > Spirochaetia > Treponematales > Treponemataceae > JAAZLA01. The sequence goes on from CAZLNE010000019.1 coordinate 22,305, forward strand.
AGAAGATAATGCAGTCTTTATTGCTAAACTTCTCTACCACAAAAAGTCAATCTGGAATGTCTACCAAAGTGAAACCTATACCCTGCCGGTAAAACTGCGCGGAGTAAAAACACTTTCCTTCGTCTTTACAAGGAAGGCTCACATAAAAGGTTTCAGTTTTAAAAAGCTCAACAAAGAGACAGAACCAGTTTCAGCTGCAGAATACGATACTATCTCAGGCGATGCTTATACTGTCGGTACAGAAGAAATTACAGACATTGGAAACAACGTCAGCATAACCTATAATGATTTTGACTTTACAACAGTAAGGCCCTCAAAAATAAGCATCTGCGGTAAAACAAAACGAGAAAAAAATCCTATACAAATCCGGTTTACCTCTCCATCTTCTCAAGAAATTCTTTTCATGGCAGAATTTACGCGATCAGACATCTATAGTGAACAAATCTTTGACCTGAGCGGAATACAGGGATTATTATCGGTATCGTTTATTTTTCTCCCCGGTTCACAATTCGATTTTAAGTCTTTTACATTTGTACCCTGATACATTACTGATTTAAAACAGATTACAGATCCACAAAAAATGTCCGGGGTATACCGTAAAATGCCTTTGAAGGAATCTTTGCTATTTCTATTTTTTGAAGCACAATATCAGCATCAATTAAATAGAACCGCAGCGAATTAAGTCCTTTTGCAAGCTTTACCTCATGATTAATTCTTCTGCCGTTAGCAAGAACAGACTCACACCAGTTAGTATCATTATAGTCTCCTGCTGCATACTTTTTTGGTAATGAATTTATAACTGATATTTCCCCGTCATTCAAGCATAACCCAAAATCAAGGCCCTTGTATTTTTCATGATTATTAACAGGAGAGAGGACTGCTGTAATCGTGTAGGTTCCCGGATTAGTAATAAAAAAACGGTATTCAAGACAGGGCGAATCTTTCTTGACAGGAAAACTTATACCGCTAGGCAGACATTTTACACTAGCATGACTCCCCCTATCCTCAAAGGCAGATTTTCCATAGCTATTAATAGTCACCCAGTCAATACCGTTCTTACCCTGCTTCGAAAAATATGAAGATGCTGTCATTGAAATTCTTTCGGTAGTTTCAACAAAAGTCCTTCCCAATAAACCAGAACAATCAAACACAAAAGCCTTTATCATTACGGTAACTTTTTGTCCCGCACAAATAAAATCAATAGTTCCTCTACTGTCTTTTTTGAGTTTTTTCCAATTAATACTGACCTTAATTTCGAAGGTATCTTTACCAAGCTGTTTTTTATCGATCTTTATCCAAGTATCAGACATCTGAATCTCAAAAAATAAATCGTCAAGACCTCCGTTCATCACCGTAATTATGTACGAAGAATTTTCGAGGTTGGAAAAAGACGGCAGACTGCATGAACCAGTTGAGTAAAACCTTGTACATCCCTCCAATCCTACAAGCATTGAAGGTTTTCTTGGTAGTTCACACTTTTTAAGCTTAGGATACTCTGAACCTTCATCGTTCCACTGTTTAAAGGCAACGTGTTTTGAAGACATCATGTGCTTCCACTTTCCGCCGGCCATTTGCTCATTATAAATCTGATGCAGCATCTTATCAGTCTCAATGTACTTTTTTACACTGTTTGCCAATTCATGTGTATAATTAACCTTGCGTTTAGCATAAAACTTCTGCATCCCGGCAGTTAATACCATCTTCCGAAGATTTGCAGATGCAAGGGCTGGAAAACGAACCAAACCGAAGAAGCTGTCCTTAGCCTCAGAAGGAATCCTTTTGCTAACCTTTTCTGTCAAAGCTATAATTCTTTCAGCTCGCAATAGTTCGTTCTGTGCCTCCTGTTCTTCAACAAAGCTCAGTGTATCTTCCTGTAAAGCTTCCGGCCGAATATCGCCGTTCATAGCCGAGTAATCAGTTACAATACCTGCAATATCCAAGCAGGTTTTCTCATCGCAGTACGGTGAAAAAATGCTCCTCACCCAGGATTCTGTATATGACTTAGTCTTATTTGCATCTTTCCAGATTCCATAATCAAAGGCTAAATCCATAAAATACGAAAGAGGAAACTCGTTAGGTCTTAAGTCGCCCACATTGACCACCCACAAATTTCTCACCCCATATTCATAAGCCTTGGTCAACTGTTCCCAGGTCTTCGTAAGAGGACTTGAATTAACCCACTCGTACGAAATAGGTCCGCCATGATAATCAAAGTGATAATACAAACCATAGCCTGCCTTTCTCTTTCTGTTTTTTTCATCCGGCAGCGTTCGTGTATTACCATAATTATCGTCCGACAAAAGAAGCATGACGTCATCAAGCTCATCCCAATTTAAAAGACCTTCGTTCTTCTCATCGCCGTAATAATAGTCTTCAACTTCTTTATACAGGGCGAGAACTTTCAAGGCCTTTTGTAAGTTATTTTCTTGTAAAATTTTCTTTTGATCTTTAATAGTATTTTTAAGAAGCTTTATGTTATCGGCAAGGGTTGAGTTTTCACCTAAGACCATACTGTCGCGCTCTCCCCTCATACCGAGTGTAATCAAAGATGTATAATTTTTATTTCTTTTTACAGAATCCGACCAAAACTCGTACAAACCTCTCGGATTCGTAAAGTAATTCCAGTCTTTCCCGTATCCCTTGTCATTGCTGTCAGTTTTTAAATGTAGAAATTCTTCGCCGGATCTAAAAAGCGGTTCATGATGAGATGTTCCCATCGTAATGCCCAACTCTGTTGCGAGTTCTGCACAAGCATTTGGAAAAGTATAGCCATCTTCTGAAAAAACACCCGTCCACATCGCCGGCCACAAAAAATTTCCTCTCAGGCGTAATAATAAATCGAAGACTTTTTCGTAAAATTTTTCGTTAAAACCTCCAAAAGTTGAAAGCACCCAGTTTCCAAGAGATGGAAATTCGTCGTTTAAAAAGAATCCTCTAAGTTTAATAGCAGGTTCAGAACTTTCAATTTCCAGTTCGCTCCTAGCGATCTTTATTTCTTTTCTTTTACCCGGTTTCACATCTGCCCAGTAATGCCATGGAGAAACACCGGCAAGGGATGAAAGTTTTAATAAACCATATTCTGCACCTAATATGTCCGATCCTGCAACAATGATAAGTGTTTTATCCGTATATTTATGCACCGAAATTTTATAGCATTCTTTTTTATTCTTTAGTGTATCAACGTTAAGCATTTTTTTTGCACAGCAATCATCAATGTAGGCATGCTTGCCTATAATGCCTGCAATAATTATTGTTTGAGCATTTGCACAAGCACCATTATCCGGGTTCTCTGCAGATACTACTCTTATTTCATAATGAGGAGAATCTGTAATTGATTGAAAATCCCGTGCAACCGACGCGGCAACCCTTGTTAGGCCCCTTAGATTTCGGTCTGCACAAATCACGGTATTTTTCCCATATTCTGCAATAATAATACTCATGTAATCTCCTCCAAATATACACTTCAACTATACACTGATATTTATATGTATCTACTACATCTTAAAAAATAATGTATAAAAAAAGGGAACCTGAAAGGTCCCCTTTTTGCATTATTTATTTACCAAGGCTGAAACTTTTTCAGCACTCCTTAAATACCCTACTTGCGTTTGTTGATCTCATTAATAAGAGCAACAACCTTTTCACTGTTCAGGTTTTTGCAGCTTGCAACATAAGCATCCCATTCTTTTGCGATATCTTTTTGACCAGTTACGAACTGAAGAGTCCAAGCATTAACATTATCAATAAGCGGTGTAGACCACAGATTGAGCTGTTCATTTTCATCTTCTGTACTCTTAACAGGAGGATTAACAGGGCGTGATTCTCTGTATTTTCCAAGACGTGCATAGTAGTCTTGAATTACAGGAATAAAGTTATCTCCCATTTCTGCTACAGTATGTCCATAATAGAAGTTTCCGCCTGCAAAACCCCATTTAAGTCTTATATCAACATCTGCTTCAGTTCCGCCAATTCCAAGACCGCCGCATTTAAATCCGGGTAAAAGTTTTTTAACTTTAAGTCCTGTTGCTGCATCGGTAACATACTGGAATGTCTTGCCTTCAACGCCCCATTTATGGAGTGTATAAGCTTCTTGTGAGTACCACAGCCAGTCAACGAATCTCAGCATCTTAATAAATCCGTCTTCACCAAGCTCTTTGCGTGCTTTTTCAGCAATCATAACACCATTTTCTAGACGTGAGTTTTCTGCTGCATACTTGTTTGTTCCCTTGGGATATACAGTAATATATACAGAATAGTTACCTTTTCCAACTTTACCTGCATCAAGACCGGAAATCCAAGTCTGATACTGGCCTCTGTTAACAGACATTAAAACAGTTTCGCCGTTAT